>NZ_FNPJ01000042.1 GCF_900107265.1 Nitrosomonas sp. Nm33
CCATTATCAGAATCGATATGAGGCACAACAAGATATATTAAATTACATATCCATGTTCTATAACAGCCATCGACTACATTCTTATTTGGATTATATGTAAGAAACCTCAGGGTTGTTTACAGAGAGGTTGATTGAAATAATGTTGGAGTATTTCATAAGGAGTTGAGTTACTCAAACTTTTATGTGGTTTGACAGTGTTATAAAAGTTAATAAAGCGGTCGAGTTGAGTTTGCCGGTCGGTGCAGTCTTTAAAGTTGGTCTTGTCATGCCACATCTGCATGAGGGTGCGGATAACACGTTCAGCTTTACCGTTGGTTTGAGGTCGATTGATTTGAGTGAATTTCTGGCCGATGCCGTGCGCTTTGCAGATTTTAACAAAAGCATGACTGTCAGTGCCTTTATATTCTTTGCCATTATCAGAATAAGCGTAATCGATCTGGTAAGGGCAGTGGGTGATGACGGTTTCGGTGAGGAACCAGGCGGCGCTATTCTGGGTTTTATCGGGCAAGATGGCTGCATAGAGTTCTCGAGAGAAGTCGTCAATTGCGACAAACAGGTATTCCCTGGGTTGGGTAGGTGATTGGCCTTTGAGCAAAGGTAAGCGTTTAGTATCGAAATGCACGAGTTCGCCGGGATAAGACTTGTTATAACGCTTTGCCTCGCGTTTCAGGCGCTCCTGGATGGACTGCTCGACTTTGGCTAAGCGCTTGAGGCCGTACTGGATTGTTTTAAAACGTTGATTGGTACTGTCGCGGGGAACAAACTCCTTGAGCCTTGCCCGTTTGAGAACAGTGTAGATCGTAGGTCTTGAGACTCGAAAGCGTTCGGCAAGTTGGGATACTTTCCAGCAGCGAGTTTGGTAAAGCTGCCACAGCTCCTGACGGTCAAGTGGCGTAAGTCTTATATGTTTGTGCATGTTCATTTACAGTATTCTCCACAATACTGTAAACAACGCTAGAAATTCTTACAGATTATAGAAGTCCCATTCAATTTGAAGCTGAAAGGGCAGAACTTAAAAAAGTCGCTTAACTGGGTTGTCACAAATTACTTGACCATGTTAATTTATTCTATCGCCCCTAACTACAAGTGGCTTCGATCTAATTACACTGGAGACTCGTGCTATCCGGCATTCATGGGCTGCTCTTATACTAGGAGCTTTCTTACAGACCTTTTTAGACATCATAATAGAACCGGTGGCACTGCAGGGCAATCGCTGGTTTCTCGGGCAGATATATGGCTATCACGAGTTAGGGCTGGATTTTGGAGTGCCGATCTCAAACTACGTAGGTTGGCTGCTAACCAGTTTCGTGCTGGTGGCTGCCTTTCAGCAGATAGACCGCAGAGTTGAAGAAAAGGCACCATACGGAATATTTGCTATACCGTTTCGCTCGCTGTTGGGGCCGATTCTCTATATATCGGTGCTTATCTTCAACTGGGTGATATCGCACTCGATTGGTGAGAATCTGATTGCACTAACCGGTATTTTTATATTTACGCTACCCATTCTTATAGTGACAATTCTGGCTGTTTCACGAGTTAATCGTTACCATGAGGAGGAGTTGCAGGAACATTTGAAAGATTATCCTTGGTCGCCTCTCAACAAGTTTAAAGAATGAGAGATTTGTTTAACTTTTTTGAATATAAAACTAAAACAATGGCAAGCCCGTGCCCAAGTTTATTAGGATTGGTGAGCCATCTATGTGTAGCTAGCTGTTCTATATCAAGATTAACGAGCTGCCTTGGTGAACGTGCTGCCGGCTGATGATCACCAGATTAACCCAGCATTGTCCTGCATCGTCTTGCTGTCATGCTGGTGATGAATCTGACTGGCCTGGTACTTTTTAGACGAACGCAGCATCAGCATAGCATCAATAGCCAAATATATGACCTCTTGCCTCATATTTGCTAATATCAACCGTGCAAATTGCCGTGCCAGGCGCCAGCCAAGACCATTTGCTCAGTTGCAACCATTTGTAGTAACTCAGTTCGCTAGGGATACCAGCGTATCCTTTTGCGTTCATCGCGGCCTTCAGAAGTGAAATAAAATTTCTTCCCAGAAGCCATCTTTATAAATATCTTTTAAGAACAAAGACATTTAGAAGAGCGGCAACAATTTTCTTGCTATCCTGTCAAATTTTTTGTCATTTTTTATTGCCTTGATTGATTATTTTGAGGTAATTTCCTCCTATGGAGCTGAAACTCTAAAGTCTAATTTTTAGGTGGGAGTCTAAAAAATGAATACCACTATGAAAATTTATGGTTTAAGTTTGTTGTTGATTTTTAATATAGTAAGTGCCGAAAATATACGCATACCAATTGAATCTGGGCCGAATGGAACTGTAACAGTTGATACCAATATTTCGAATGACGAAACAGAGCATCGAATGAATTCAGTCGGTAGTAGTTTTTCAAGTACAAGTGGATCTCGTGCAAATGCAACAGTTAATATAAAAAGAGGTGATGGAACAATAAATTACACACACAAAAATTCGAATGGAGCTGTAACATTTGATACCAATATTTCGAGTGACGGAATACGGCCTCAGATGAACTTGCTTGGTGGTGGTTTTTCAAGTACAAGTGGCCATCGTGCAAATGCAATAGTTAATATAAAAAAAGGTGATGGAACAATAAATTACACACACAAAATTTCGGATGGGACTGTAACATTTGATACCAATATTTCGAGTAACGTAACAGGGCCTCAGATAAACTCAGTCGGTGGTGGTTTTTCAGGTATCAATGGACATGGTGTTAGTGCAACAGTTAATGCAGTAGGAAATGGCGGAACAATAAATTACACACACACCAATAATAGAACGAAATTCAAATTCAGCAGTGGAGTGAGTGTTAACAATGGTAATCGAGGTGCAAATATCGGAATTCAGATTCCCTTTGGTATTAAATAGTTAACCTAACTGGTCAAGGTAATTGACAAAAAACAACCGATATCAATCTATATTGCATTATGCTCTAATTTTCATAGGAAATTTACTACGGAGAGAAAGCGATCCCTCTGATAGCTAGTTTGTATAAACAAATACTCGGATTGATTCGAGAGTAATAATTAACTGAAATCTTAATTATCCACTTACCAGATTTGACTATTTTGGTGAATAACCTATGGATAACTCATTGTTCTATATAGATATTGTTGAGTAGCTCTGATGCGTGCAGCAGAGTGACCGCCGGACTTCGACTTATGCATCTACTTGACGTCCAATTTTTCCTCTTCAAGCGTATTTTCTTCAAAAGTAATCCCAAGTTTACTTTGCTGTTTCATTGAGAGTGGTGTATGTTACTGTCGCTTGAATTTTCAATTTCAGAAGGCTAGTAGAATTTCATCAACTAATCACTAGAGCTTCTTCGCGTATATCGATGTTTTATACCGATGGGAAAATAGCCTGGATCACCAAAAGGGAGTAGTTTGATTTGCGGCAATTGTTTTGCAGCGGGGACATAGTTTGCAAATTCGCTGTTTAATCTTAACAGCTGCGCTCTAATCGAAGATGCGATGGTCGTTTCTTTGCCGGTTTCGGCGGTAATGTCTGGAAGTAATTCTATCGTTATATGTAGAAATTCTTCACCCTCTTCATCGCTTCTGATTTCCATAACGAATTTGCCTGTGATCCAGCTTGCAAACCCCTCTTGTTCGAGACCAATTGCCACATTTTCTGGATAGATATTCGCACCATAGAAAGATACCGTAAAATCGGCGCGACCGAAAACCCATACGAAGGGAAGGGTGCAGACCTCGCTGTCAACACCATAATCTTCAAATGTGGATAGTCCATGTGCTTTCAAAAAAGCCATTAACTCAGCATGGCTGATCAGCCCACCGCGGTCGGCGATGTGATAGCGGATCAACGGAACTCCGTTGTCGCCAGTAATGGCCAGCGTCACACCATCTATCAATTCGAAGAACCGGCTTATCGGATCATATTGAACGAGCGTAGGTAATCTCGATTCACCGAACAGTTCTCGAGCGACATTGGGATGCTCGGCCAGGAAACGGCGAATCGCGATACTGAGCGGCGTCTCGTTGCCCAATACCCCACCGTCCGCGGTACCATAGAGGGAAGCAGAATCGTAGCAGGGAGCTTGTGAGCCGACCCGTTGTAGCATCAAGCTACGCCATTCTTCGCTGAATACTTCACCCGCAAAAACAAATTTGATGTTGTACAAATGCCAATCTATTCCGTGTGCGGAACCAGTATCGATCACGTCTTTTACAAAGGGCGGATAGCCCAGCAGTACGGTCTGCTTAAAATATGGTCCCAACTCGCGAACTACGCGTAAAATTTCCTCAGGTTTATTGCCGGGTGTTACAACAGTCAAAGGATAGCCTTTTTGCGCCAGATACCAGCAGCATGATGTAGTAAAAATACCTCCAACCCAATTGCCAAGCGGAAAGCAGACGACTGCCAGGGTGGTGTGTTCGTGAGCTTGAAAGCTATGGCGGAATACTTGTTCAAAGCGCAAGGCGATATCCAACTCGTCGATCATTGCACGTGGCCAGAATGTTGATATGCCGGTAGAGCCTGAAGACACTGCCAATCGATCGCAAGCATAAATCTGCCCTCCCTTACAGCGTTCTGGCAGAGGATATCTTTGCATATAGTTGCTTTTATTAAGCAGCGGCAGCGTTTCAAAATCTTTAAAGGATGCGATCTTTTCGGGATCTACTTTCTGGTCTTTAAGAAATTGCCGGTAAGCAGGCACACTAGCGACTGTGGCTTTGAATAATTGCAGGACATGCTGGCAGGGATCGGCTATTAGCCGTTTTTTCAAAATTATATCAAGGGAGGTATGCAGAAAGGTCGAAAGTCTTTCGATCACTTTGATGGGGTAGTCTGTTTTCATTGAACTTACTTGATATATCAAAAAAGAAAAAAGCTTATTCGAGAATGTAGCGCGGTTTACAAGGTATATCAACCGTTAGAAAAGAAAGCTGTTGATATATTATTCTTGTTTAGCTGTTGTTTTTAGCTATTGATCGTGTGGAATATAAGCTATGACGGACGCCAATTGTGGAGCAGTTTCTCCCGAGGAATTGATGCTCACGCCATTTCTGCATTGAATTCAATGGAATATTGAGTTCATTTCTGATGCGTGATTACTCCTTTTTTATTTAAATTGCCAGAACTTAACAATCTGTTATGTTTTTCAGCAACAGCATTATTCAATAAACTTATCTGAAGAGTATGGAGCTATAAATAAATCAATGAGATACTCACCTGAGGCTCGCGAATGAGTTATTAGCATGACCTTGGAGTACCAGGCTGATTTTCAATTCCAGTGAGCGGCCTTCGAATTCATTGCCAGCAAGATCGACTGTACTCCGAGTCCTCCGCAAATGGGTACTCTGGAATTCCTAATAGTATGTTTATAATCTCTTCGAGTTCAATTCCCCGCTTCCTTGAAGCGTTAGGGTCGTCCCGAATGGAGAAAACGGCATAAACCCCGCTGCTTGCAACGGGGATAGTTGTAATCTTATTTGTTCAAAGCATTGCATTTATCAAGAAATGCTTGCCGTTCAGTTTCATTATTTCTAAAAGCTGAAAGTGCTTTCTCCATTCCTTTCCCCGAACAATTCACTGCATTGGCTTCGGGAGGCCCTCCGTCGCAACCGATCAGAGCAATACTAAGACCAATAATACAAACAACGCTATATTTAAAATTCATCTAAAATTTTCCTCTATAAAATATTTTCTATGACTTGATGTATATACCAAATTTCTCAATTACTTGGTGTTGGTGTCTGTCACACGAACCAAACCATGTAATTTTACCTGAATCCTCACGGTCTGAGATTTTTGTAAAACTCTTCATCTTTTAAGGAAGCATTGCATTGCTAATGTAAACGCTAGCGATGGATCATTAGGATCAAGTTGCAATAAAAGATAGATTCTAAACAAACCACAGTTAGTGGGAAGCTCTGCTGGATGTGAGTATTTTTTATTACCAGTTCGATTAGAAATAAGCGTCAAATTTGAATTCCTCACCTTAAATGCCCAGCATCACCTTAATGTGCTTAATATCATGATTGATGACACAATATTACTAGCAATATCCATCAGAGAGATATAAGCAATTATGTACCTTGCCGACTTACTTGATCTAGGCATTATAGCGTAATTTTATGCAAACTTCCCTTGACATGTCGTAAGAAATAAGCCAACGCTTCAGGATCTGTCTTGCATTTATCGATCACCAAGTGATGATCTTCTTCTGGCTCGCCAATATGAAATAACCACGCGCGGATTGTTTTAAGATCATTCGCTAAATCGTCCTTTGATGGCTTTGATCGAATTAAATCTTGGCTATCTGATACGATTCCAGCACGAGCAAATTCCTGAGCCGGCCTATCCGCAATAGAGATTTCATTTGACTTGACTTTAAGTATTTGCCGTTTGGGTGTGCCCATGGTTTTATTTAAATATTATGTTGATATTGACGCTAAGTTATTAATAAAAATAGTAAAACCTTAATGCTATGAGCGAAATTTATGAAAGCGTTTCGATTATTTTTAGTCATTTCAAACAGAAATAATAATCTTAATAAATACAATAATATAAAACTTGCACAAATTATTAGCAAGCTTTATGGTACTGATTATATTGATTATTGTCATGCTCCATTCTAGGGTTTAATAGGCATATTATATGTATTTGATTTATCATAATTATTTTAGCGGCATCATATTCGATGCAGTTAGAAATATCTGAATTATTTGAACAATCATTAAGTAAGTGGAATTTTATTTATTTTAAAGCGATTGATTTTCAGGATTATCTTTAACCTAAAAGTTGCTATAAGGACTTCTCTGTAATTGCAAGATGAATTTAATTGTTTTTTGAGTATGCTTATGCTTCACTTATCCCATTATGAGCAAGTTGGGCATCTTTACTGAACTGCTGGCGGGGATGAGCATGAATGTGATCGAGGCAGCCGAGGTGAAGCGATCAAATGAAATCCCCCGATCGTTGACTGTTGCAGTCAGCGCAAAACAAGTGCGCTAGGGTGATGAATCAATATTGAGTACTGATTATTTCTCCGAGATACCCATCCACGAATTTCCAGCGGTTTATGAAGGTAAGTTTCCAGTGCTGGAAATAGGGCAAGATTGTTATTATCGATTTGAATATCGATTTTATTATTGAAAATCAGTTGACTATACCGCTTGTTTCTTTTCAATGACGTGGGTGTTCCCAGGAAACGTTGCCAGCCACGTGATTTTTGCGATATCTGCGTAAGCGGCCGCGTACGATAATCAGGTAGCGACCAAATTCCTAATTTTTGTCTCTCGGCTCGCTGCTGTGCACTGATCATTGCATCAGCGTGTCGGAGATTTGGGGGTAGTAAATTGACTACAGCCAACCCTTTTTCCACCAGCATAAGGTTAAGGTGTTCCCCATTTGGCAGATAGAGATGAGCAAGCAAACGTTTGTAATGATCCTGTTTTTGTTGATCATATTCTAGGTATACCTTCCGACCTTGAAGTTTTTCCTGTAACCATTCTTTAGCAACTATGCCGCCCGTTTCTCCATCGCGATGACGGCTTTCGATTTCGGGTGCATTGATGCCAAGCAATCTCACGCGCGCCCCTCCTTTTAACACAACGGTATCGCCATCCAATACTTTGGCAACTTGATGCAGGGATCGTTGTGGAACTGTTGATAGGTTGATTGGTTTAGCATCAGGGGAGGGGATATCTGAATAGGTGATACTACCGTGTGCATCTTTCGTACGATAGATTGTGTCAGCAGCACAACCGGGTAGATACAGCCAAATGAAAATAGTCAACAACCAGAACGATATTTTTATGATCGGTTTCATGGATTGCATTACTTTACAATGAGATTGGGACAATGCCTTTTATTTGGGTGACTGTAATTCTACTATTTAGCACCTGGAGCCTTTCTCAAAGAGAAGTATTTACTGTGGTAATTAATAAAACGATTGATGCAGCTTCTAAATTGATATCAAGTACAGCTGCATTGATTATTTTTTTAACAATATAACGATAATAGACTTAGATATGTCATGGAATCTAGTCTGGCTAACTTTATTTTTTATAATCTTTACCAGGACTTTATTAATTCTTCACATTTTGGATATGTCATTGATCTTTCACGTGAAAATAATAAAAAAAATAGCGTCGAGTCACTGATTTTTTATAAATAATCAAAAGATAAAGTCGTATCCATGAGGAATATGGATTAAAATCCAGCATTCTGCTTAAATATATCAATCCATAGTTAGTTGTAAGTGATGTCCGAACCACTGATCGAAATCAAAGATCTTGCCTTTTCCTATAGTACTCGTCCCATTCTGAGAAGTGTCAATATGACCATGTCTCGAGGCAAGGTCATCGCTATCATGGGAGGAAGCGGTTCTGGTAAGACTACCTTGTTGCGTTTGATTGGTGGAGAAATCAAACCTACTGCAGGCTATGTCAAAGTCGCTGGTCAGGTAGTACATAAACTCAGCAGAAATGATCTTTTTAAATTACGCAGAAAAATGGGTATGTTGTTCCAGTTTGGCGCTTTGTTTACCGATTTATCTGTGTTCGACAATGTTGCTTTTCAGATACGTGAGCATACCAATCTCCCAGAATCCATGATTCGTGATTTGGTATTGATGAAGCTCCATGCAGTCGGCTTACGCGGGGCCTGCCATCTGATGCCGGCAGAACTATCGGGTGGCATGGCACGCCGTGTTGCCTTAGCTCGCTCGATTGCGCTTGATCCCATGCTGATCATGTATGACGAACCTTTTACCGGGCTGGATCCAATTTCGTTAAGTGTCATTGGTAGTCTCATTCGCCGATTGACAGATGCACTGGGGGTAACTTCAATCGTAGTTACACATGATGTGCAAGAATCCTTAAAGATTGTAGATTATGTTTATTTCCTGGCAGACGGGGTCATCGCAGCGCATGGAACTCCGGAAGAAGTAAAGGGATCAGTTGCTCCGTTTGTACATCAGTTTGTTCACGGCGAGGAAGATGGGCCTGTCCCTTTTCATTATCCTGCAGAAGCTTATCAAAAGGACTTGAAGCTGGAGACCCATTTTGCCTAAACGCATTATTACCAGTATCCAGGCTATCGGACATCGGACTATTGACAGCATTTGGCGTCTAGGTTGCGCGGTGCGCTTTTTTGTCCTGGTGTTCCTAAAATCGACGACGAGTTTCTTACGCTTTGGCCTCGTCATACGTGAAATTTATTTTGTTGGTGTATTATCGCTCATCATTATCCTGGTGTCCGGCTTGTTTGTTGGAATGGTATTAGGGCTGCAAGGATACGAGACACTACAAAAATATGGTTCTGAATCAGCAGTCGGGACGCTCGTGGCGTTGTCACTGGTGCGGGAATTGGGGCCAGTGATGGCCGCGCTGCTGTTTGCAAGTCGCGCGGGTTCTGCAATCACTGCGGAAATCGGTTTGATGAAAGCGACTGAACAGTTATCTGCCATGGCGATGATGGCGGTGGATCCGATTGCACGCGTGGTTGCACCACGCTTCTGGGCAGGGGTTATTTCCATGCCATTACTGGCAGCCCTCTTTTCTGTCTTAGGAGTATTTGGAGGGTATTTGGTGGCAGTCGTTTTCATTGGGGTTGACGAAGGTTCATTTTGGTCGTCCATGCAGAATGCGGTCGATTTTCGCTATGACATTGTAAATGGCGTGATCAAAAGCTGTTTCTTCGGTGTGGCAGTGACAGCGATAGCAGTTTTTGAAGGGTTTGATGCGCCTCCTACAGCTGAGGGGGTATCAGGTGCTACGACCCGAACGGTAGTGACTTCTGCACTGGCAATTTTGGGATTGGATTTTGTTTTAACCTCTTTTATGTTCAGAGGAGTGGATTGATGCAGCGAACAATAATCGATTTTTGGGTTGGATTGTTCGTGATGGCCGGTATTGGAGCATTACTGATACTCGGATTAAAAGTTGGGAATCTAACGAGTTATAATACTGGTGAAAGCTATACTCTTATAGGAAATTTTGAAAATATTGGTGGCCTTAAAATTAGAGCCCCTGTCAGAAGCGCTGGAGTGGTGGTGGGGCGTGTCACAGATATCCAGTTTAGCCTGGAAACCTACGATGCTATTGTGACAATGGCTATCAATACTCATTATCGATTTCCTAAAGATACTTTTGCGAGCATATTGACATCTGGGTTACTCGGGGAGCAATACATTGGTTTATCACCGGGAGGAGATGAAGAGATGTTAGCGGAAGGAGATAAGATAATGAAAACCAATTCAGCCATGGTTCTGGAGGAGATGATTGGACGTTTTCTGTTCGATAAGGCTGCGGAGGATTAACGATTCTTAATGATTGATAAATTCTGATTAGGTAAACATGAAAACACTTTTTCAAAAAATTATTGTTCTGCTAACTTATTTTTTGTTGATTGTTCCGGTATCAGCCAAAGAGATGCCTCCCGATCAGCTAGTTAGAAATACGGTTGATGAAGTCATCACTATTCTTAAACAGGATGGTACTAAAAAGGGTCAGAAAGATCGTATTCTGGATTTAATTGAAACTAAAATACTTCCTCATTTCAATTTCACCCGTATGACTCAACTGGCAATGGGAAAAAACTGGTCTAAAGTTGAGCCTCAGCAACGGAAAGAGCTGGTGAGTGAATTTCAGACTTTACTTGTGAGAACTTACTCTAATGCACTTACAAATTACCGTGATGAAGTGATTGAAGTTACGCCATTGACAACTCAACCTAATGCCAAAACTACAATGGTCAAAACACGTGTCATTCAAAGCCGTGGCAGAGAACCCGTTCCGATTGATTACAGCATGGAAAAAACTGACCAAGGTTGGAAGGTTTTTGATGTGACTGTTGCTGGAGTCAGTCTGGTAACAAATTATCGAAGCAGCTTTAATAGTGAAATTAAAAAAGCAGGTGTAGATGGTTTGATTGCTTCACTTGTGAAGAAGAATAAATCATTAGAAGGTCAATAAACGATTGCATTCTTTTAGATACTTACTTTCAAAGTAATGGCAATTCAGCGTGAAGGTAGAAGAATTTACGTGCGTGGCGCTGTAACTTTCGATAACGTAGTCGAAATTACCCGACAGGGAATGGCTCTTCTTGATGAAGATGGTCTGGTAGTTGATATGGCAGAAGTTATTGAACTGGATTCATCCGCTATCAGCATGTTATTCGAATGGTTGCGTGTAGCTCATGCCAGGAATCAGCAACTCTATTATGTCAATTTGCCAGAGAATCTAAGCAGTCTTATGCAGCTATATGGCGTGACTGACTTTATTCCGTTTGATACAAATATCACGAAATAAATTGCCCTTCTTCTATTTCATCTGATTGTCGTTATTCTTCAAAGCTCGTTCCTCTATGGTTGCAGCAATTGAAATCCACCAGCTTAATAAGCGTTATGGTGCTTTATCTGCTTTGGAAGATATTGATCTTTCAATCAATCCTGGCGAATTCTTTGCTTTGCTAGGTCCTAATGGTGCGGGAAAAACGACGCTTATCAGTATCCTTGCGGGATTGACACTGGCAACGAGTGGCCACGCTAAAATTATGGGGCATGACGTTGTGACTGACTACGTTAATTCACGCAAAAATCTTGGTGTTGTGCCTCAAGAACTGGTGTTTGATCCATTTTTCACTGTCAGAGAAGCACTTATCATTCAATCTGGCTATTACGGCATAAGAAAGAATGATGTCTGGATAGATGAGATTTTGCATCGCTTGGATCTTACCGATAAAGCTGATACCAATATGCGTGCTCTGTCGGGTGGAATGAAACGGCGTGTATTGGTAGCCCAGGCGTTAGTGCACAAACCTCCTGTGATCATTCTGGATGAACCCACTGCCGGTGTCGATGTGGAACTAAGGCAGGCACTATGGATTTTTATTAACCAGCTAAACCGAGAGGGGCATACAATTGTCTTGACTACTCATTATCTTGAAGAAGCAGAAGCATTATGTAATCGTGTTGCTATGCTCAAGCAGGGTAAAATTGTTGTATTAGATAGTATTCGGAACCTTATTAATAGTATTCAGGGATTCTCAGTCCAGCTTCGGCTTTCTTCCGAGACATTACCGACCGTTTTGCAAGAATGGCCTAGAAGCAGTCATGAGGGTTTACATATTTTCAAAATAAAAGATTATTTCCAGGTTGAAACGTTGCTTGCAGTACTGCGTTCTGAGCATATACAAGTACTGGAAATGCAATTACAACAGCCTGATCTGGAAGAAGTTTTTGTAAGAATCATGGGTGTTGAATCTTCGGATGTATCATGATTGGTTTTTACACATTATTTTATAAAGAGTTACTGAGATTCTGGAAAGTAAGTTTCCAGACGATACTGGCTCCGATTTTATCTAGTTTGCTTTATCTGCTGATTTTTTCCCATGTCCTGGAAACGCGTGTACAGGTATATCAAGGAATTTCTTATACCTCATTCTTAATTCCAGGTTTAGTGATAATGGCTATTTTGCAAAACGCTTTTGCCAATTCATCTTCTAGTCTGATTCAATCCAGAATATCCGGTAACATTGTATTTATCTTATTGTCGCCTTTATCCTATTTGGAGATTTTCCTGGCATATATTGGAGCTGCGGTAGTGCGTGGCTTATTAGTAGGTTTGGGTGTTTATGGTGCGACGATGATATTATATGAAGTGCCACTACAGCTGCCTTTATGGGTTTTATTGTTTGCGATTACAGGCAGTATGCTCCTGGGTGCATTGGGTATCATTGCTGGTATTTGGTCAGAAAAATTTGATCAACTTGCTGCGTTCCAGAATTTTGTTATTTTGCCGCTGACATTTTTATCAGGTGTATTTTATTCAATTTATTCTCTTCCTTCCGGTTGGCAATATTTATCACACTTGAATCCTTTTTTTTATATCGTTGACGGACTTCGCTACGGTTTCCTGGGAACATCGGATATTTCACCCTATTTTAGTTTAGTAGTTGTGATATCGTGTTTAGCAGTGGTTTCCTGGCTGACAGTATGGATGTTAAAGAGCGGTTATAAAATTCGCCATTAGGCGACCTGTATCTTGTCGGATTTTTTAAGGAAACTCTGAATAAGTCCCTGTACAAGCAATTACTGCGTTTGCTGGTACTCGAAAACT
This sequence comes from Nitrosomonas sp. Nm33, assembly GCF_900107265.1. Lineage (GTDB taxonomy): Bacteria > Pseudomonadota > Gammaproteobacteria > Burkholderiales > Nitrosomonadaceae > Nitrosomonas. The sequence goes on from NZ_FNPJ01000042.1 coordinate 13,133, forward strand.
CATTTATCTATTGATATGGCTTGTTTTCTGGACACTACTTGGCTTGCTCTTTAATCTTGCTCAGTAACTTATTAAGAGTTTCTCTGATTTATTGTTAGTTCAGCAACATGAAATCCAATGATGTATTTATTTCTTTAAAGGATCGAAAATGATTACCTCAGGTTATATCAAGGAATGTATTGAAACATCTTTGCCTTGTGAATGGATTCAGGTAGAAGGAGAAGATGGGCGTCATTTTAGTGCCATTATTGTCAGTGACCAATTCAGAGGAAAAAGTATGGTTCAGCAACATCAGCTGGTTTACCGGGTCTTACGGGATAAAATGAAGCAAGAGATCCATGCGTTATCTATGAAAACACTTACCCCTGAACAATGGGAAGAATATAAACAAGCTGGGCAGAAGGCTTAGATCTGGTTGATGTGATGAAAGCTATTCTCTAGTATGTGATGGGAAAAGGATTGCCGCTATGGTTGCTACCATAGCGGCACTGTTTTTTAATATTGCACTTATTCAAGCTCTTTAAGTGATTGTGGTTGAGCAATACCAAATCCCTGAGCAAAATCAACGCCCATTTCATGTAACTTCTCAGCAATCTCAAGCGATTCAACAGATTCTGCAATGGTTTGGATTTTCATAAGGTGGGCTATACGGTTAATTTCTCTTACTTTGACTAGATCTGTCGGATCATTCAATATATTACAGATCAAACTGCCTTCTATTTTCAGGAAGTCGATTTTGATGGTTTTTAATAAATCAAATGAAGCCCGGTCATGATTAAAGCTTGATAAGGATGCTTTGCAACCTATCTGCCTAATCTTTTGAGCAAAGATTGTGGTAGCCTCGAGGTTTGATTTGGCATCTGACTCTTCAATCTCAAAGCATAAAGTTTGTGGGGGAACATTTGATTCCTGTAGCTGTTTTTCTACAAAATCAGTGAATTGAAGATCACTTAACGTGTCTCTGGCAAGGTTTATGCAAAACATTATGTTTGAATTTATTTTGTTTGTGCATAACCACTTTATTATATTACTGACAACCCAGCGATCCAGCCGTGGCATCAGATTATATTTCTCGACAAAAGATAAAAATACTCCCGGTGGTATAAGATTATTTTCCTCTTCAACCATCCTGATCAGAATCTCATAGTGTGCACATGGATTTGAATCTGATTTTGTCGAAATAATATTTTGATAATATAAGTGGAATTTATCCTGCTCAATAGCTTGAATAAGCCGCGTAGCGGAATTTATTGACGCAGATGAAGAATACTTGCTTTCACTTTTTTTAGTTGTTCCCTTATCATTGCTGCCATCTTGAGTCAGAATATTTTCTGACTTTGTATATTCTTGTGTTTCTACATCAGGAAATTGTTGGTTTTCTCGCAAAATACGAGGTGTATACAGAGTATAAAATCCGATGACTTTCCCTTTTGGATCAAAATGAGGCACGAATTGCTCAATAATGAGGCATGTTGAACCATTAGTTAATTTTTGTATTCGTTTATTTTGTATTATCTCGCCAGCTAAAATATGATTGATGCAATTTTTAATTCCATGATAAAAATGTTCATTTAAAAATTCTCGCATATATCGATTATCGATTTGTTCTGCATTTAATCCAAACCATAAGCGATAAGCTCGATTATGGTAACAACATAACTGTTCAGTATTAAAATATGCGAGCATAACTGGAAAGTTTTCATCAATGATCTGTAATCTGGTTTTATGTTCTGAAGAAGTTTTCTCGGCCCTTAGCCGATACTTGATTTCGTTAGTAAGCCTTTCTTTATGGGTTCTAAATATTATTTGATGTTTTGCTAAAGATTTTTCTGCACGTGTGATCTGGATGATCATAGCAAATATAGTTATGATCAGAATAATCCATAAAATATTGATGATCTGTGGCTCTAATTCGATTATGAAATAATTGATAGCAGTCAGTGATCCTGTTGTAGCAATGGCAATGCTTGCAACAAGATAGAATTTGACCACATTAAATTTAGAAAACACTTGGGTTTTCATTCTTATTACTATTAATAAAAATTAAAAATTGTGTATGAGAAGTTAAACTTGCTCATTTTATCTTGATCAATTTAGTCCATAACTTGATAAGGATTTAGCTCTTGCCCAGAACTTCCATAAACTGTTATGCGACATTATAAAATTTCTTGTGCTATCCTCATTTAAAACAGTAATTGTCAATTGAGAAATTACTCGTTTTTTCATTGCTTCGAGCAAGGGTATAAACCAGCGTTGTTCGAATGAACTTAAACATTCACGCCATTCATATATATTCCTGTATTGAGTTTTTCCCCACAGAGTATCTAATACTACTAAATGGTTACCTGGCTTGGCTTGTCGCTGCCACATTGTTGCATCATGAGGAAGTGGATTGCTGGCTATGCCACTTGCAACTGCGAGTGCATGGGTGAAAGTATGGTCACACCATATTTGGTTAAAAGTAGAGCATATATTCTGTGGCATCATTCCCCCCCCCCAGAACCAGATGCTATTGATCGCGAATTCGCCACGCTCTTCTCTTTCTTGATTAAGTGGATGGGTATGCAGCAGCATTTGTATCTCATTAAAAATGCTGTGCCATGCTGAACTATCTTCTCCAATCGGGAGCAGATTATTGATATTTTTACCAATCATTTCACTGAGTAGTCGGGTTTGCAAGCAAGGTATTTTGGCAATACGGACATACCAGCGATCAGGGTGGAGTGGTAAAAATACGATTCCACTTTTGCTGAAATACTGATTGAGAGTATCGGCAAATTGTATCGATTCCTTTAAGGAAATTGAGAAAACTTGACTGTCAGCTAACAGCATATGATTGTTCTGAATGCGGAGATGAACTGGATCAGCGCGCAGCCAATACTCATTCTGGTCAGGTTTTTCGTCTGTCCCGTCCAGTTGTAACATGATTGGTGCAATTGGCCAGTCTTGCTGCTTCGACACACCGAAAGTCTGACAGAGCCATTCTTCTATTCCTTGAGACTGGCTCTCGGCACAATGGCTTTTGGCTAGAATGACTTCTAAAGCAGATAAAGACAAGCCGCCATAAACTTCAGACCTTCCAGCTTCAGGCCAAAATAAGCCTGGGATGAGGAGATGTAGATTCATAAATCATACGTAATAAGTTAATGAATAATAGATGGGGGATGGGTAAAAGTTTCTGTTTATCAAGTTTTGGGTAAGTTAGGAAGTAAATAAATAGATAAAACAAAAATTATAAGATGTGTAAAAAAAGTTTGACCCATACTTTTTTCAAGAATTTCTTTAACCAACATTTTGCTTAGATCAGCACCTTAGCACCAAAAATCACAATACCAAAATCATTTACATCAATTCAATGGCGAATTCAAGAATTGTGAAAAATAGAAATTTATTAAGTAGCAATTTTATATTCCGCTTTTTTCAATTTGTTCAGCTTGTATTCATTTTTTATCATGTATAGTTGATGGCGGTTAATTTAATTCAATTCTGATCAGCAATAAAACAAGTAAATACTTGTTACATGAAAATAATGTCAATATCCATTAAAGCATGGATGCCCGTGCCTCATTTTGAGGCGCGCTAATATAATTTCATTAAAAATTAAAAAATTATTAAATGCTTAGAGTTTGTTCATATGCAGAAAATTTATATCTTGCTCTGCTTATTTTTTTCTTTTAGTTCTTTTGCTTTAGCTAAAGAACCTGTTACTAAATACTCGATTAAAGAAATACAGCGTCTGGGATTGGAAGTTAATGGCTTGGTCCTTGCCGCTCGCTCACAAGTTAATATTGCTGAGGCGGGTGTGGTAAGCGCATCGGCTTATCCAAACCCCGAAGTGACTGTTATGGCCGGTCCGGACGCGCCTCGACTTCCATTTGAACTTACCGGCCCGGCAACAATGCAGCGTACGGTGACTGTCAGCCAACCCATAGAGAATCCTTTTTTTCGACAAGCTCGAATTGGATCAGCAGAGGCAAATGTAGAAGTAAATCGCGCCAGCCTTGATCAGGTACGCGCCGATCTTGCAGCACAATTGCGTATCCGCGTTTATGAGCTATTGCTTCGCAAAGAGCAAGCAGCTATGGAAACGGCTATTTTCGATGTGATGGAAGAGATACAGCGACGTATCAAGTTAAGCGTTGAGGTCGGTGAGTTAGCACGTTTTGAATTGATCCGGGCTGATACTGAGGTCATGACTGCGGCAAGTAGAAAAGAAGCAGCCTTATTAAGTGCAGAACGAGCAAGAGTGGCGCTCTTCCAGCTTACTGCAGGTGCATTACCGCCTGATTTTGCGATTCAAAATTCCCTCAGTGAACCAGTTGAATTACCCGTTCTTGAAGAGCTGTATCAACAAGTTCTGGCTGCTAATCCCGAAATTCTCCGTTTGGAGGCAGAGCAGAATCGTACTCAACTGCGGATCGAACAGGAGCGTGCTTCCGTTCTACCTTCAATGAATATTCTATATAGCAATTTTCAGGATAGACAATTTACTTCGAATACGGCTGGGTTAAGTGTCACAGTTCCTCTGTTTTATCGTCGCCGCGGTGAAATTAATAGTGCCATATTCGATTCTGCTCGAGTGCGTGAGACCTTGGAATACCGTCGTTACGAAATCAATCGCTTACTTGAATCCGCCTGGCAGGCCATGCAGATTGCGAAACGGAGAGTAGAAATGTATGAGGGCGGGATTATCCGGACAGCTGAGAATGCATTGCGTGTAGCAGAAGCTGCTTTTCGTTTGGGTGAACGTGGTTTTATTGAAGTACTCGATACGCAGCGCATATTGCGCACTGCGCGCTTGGAGTTATTGCAAGCCTATTTTGAATTACAATCAGCCGCTGCTGAAATCGATCGTCTACGCGCTCATTATCCCAAGGAGTGACTCTTCGTATGAATGTTCAAGTTTTAATTACTGGAGTTGTATTACTTATCACTTTGTTTTTAGCAGCTTGTGGTAAGAACGAATCTTCAGCACCTGAGGGTGAAAAGGTTGCACCAGCAAAGGTAACTGACCCCAATAGCGTTACCCTCAAACCAGAAATATTGCAACGGATCAAAATTGGCATACCAAAGGTAATGAATATAGCCGACAGAATAAGAGTGCCTAGTCAAATTGAGATAGATGAACACAAGCTTGTTCGAGTGGGTGCAAACGTTACTGGGCGTATCGTTGAGGTTCTCGCTAAGCTCGGAGATGAAGTAAAAATGGGTACGATATTAGCTCGAATAGCCGGCCCAGAGCTTACGCAAGCACAGTTAGCATATCTACGTGCAAATTCTGTGATGCAGCTTGCAGAAAGGGCAGCGTCTCGTGCACAGCAGCTCTTTGCAGCCGATGTAATAGGCGCAGCTGAATTGCAGCGGCGTGAATCAGAGCTGCAAGTGGCTCGTGCTGATTTTAGCGCAGCAAAAGATCAATTACGTTTATTGGGAGTGGACAATAAAGCATTAACCGATTTACTGAAACGTGGGCAGATACTCCCTTCTGCACCCATTACCGTTTCTATGCCAGGTGTCGTTGTTGAACGAAATGTTGCGATTGGACAGGTTGTGCAGCCTTCAGATAAATTATTCACGGTGGCTGATTTATCAACAGTGTGGGCTACAGGTGATGTACCTGAGCATATTGCGCGGCATGTGATGCAAGGTCAACATGTGGAGATTCAAGTGCCGGCATTAGGTGATATTAGCTTCGATGGCGTGATCATTTTTGTTTCTGATACTGTTAATCCATTAACCAGGACAGTGATGGTACGCACGGAAGTGGAGAACTCGCAGCGTAAACTCAAGCCAGCCATGCTAGCAAAAATGGTTATTACGGAGAACCCCCATCGAAGCCTGGTAGTACCCGAAAGTGCGGTGGTACGTGATTCCAATATCGACTATGTGTTTGTCGATCAAGGCAATAATCGTTTCTTGCGTGTACCAGTCGAACTAGGCCATGAGATTGATAAATTGCGCCCCGTGCTCAAGGGGTTAACTGATGAGCAAAATATCATCTTAGAAGGCGCTTTTCATGTTGATAATGTGCGCAAACTCGCTGAACTGGAATAAATCATGCTAGCCTCAATTGTACGTGCAATGCTCAAGCAGCGCCTTGTCGTGGCGGTTATTTCGCTTATTTTGGTTGGCGCTGGCTTTCAAGCATCTCAGAAACTCTCAGTTGATGCTTTTCCTGATGTTACCAATATTCAAGTTCAAGTTGCGACCGAGGCGATTGGTCGGAGTCCAGAAGAAATCGAACGGCTAGTTACTGTTCCAATAGAAATTGCCATGACGGGTCTTCCTGGTCTGGTGGAGATGCGTTCTTTAAATAAAAGTGGATTGTCTCTCATTACATTGGTATTTACCGACGAAACAGACGTTTATTTTGCCCGTCAGCTTGTCATGGAACGCATGATCGGGGTAGTAAGCAATATGCCACCGGGTGTAGCTCCAGTGCTTGGGCCTGTATCCACTGGGTTGGGAGAGGTATATCAATATACCCTAGAGCATCCAAGCGATGGACAACGTCAATTGACTATAGAAGAGTTGACTGAGCGGCGTACCATACAAGACTGGGTGGTACGACCCATGTTACGCTCAATTCCTGGAGTAGCAGAAATCAACTCGCAGGGTGGTTATGTCAAGCAATATCATGTGCTGGTTAGCCCCGACCAGCTGCGTCATTATGATTTAACACTCGCACAAGTTGACGAAGCTATTGCCAAAAATAACGCGAATGCGAGCGGTAACATTTTGTCCTTGCAATCTGAGCAATATCTGATACGTGGTGTGGGTTTGATTCGCACTTTGCAGGATATCAGCGATATCGTGCTGAAAGAAACTGGCGGCGTGCCAGTATTTGTCCGAGATGTCGCCGAAGTTAAATTTGGTTCAGAAGTGCGTGCCGGGGCCATTATTAAGAGTGGTTACACTGAAGCAGTTTCAGGTATTGTCATGATGATCAGGGGGGGTAATGCCAAGGAGATCGTCGAACGGGTAAAGTCGAAAGTCGCTGATATCAATGAACAGGGTTTATTACCTGACGGACTTCAAATAATTCCCTTTTATGATCGAACTGATCTGGTCGATGCCGCAATGTGGACGGTAGTCAAGGTACTCATCGAAGGTATTTTGTTAGTCGTTATCATATTGTTCATATTTTTGGGTGATGTTCGTTCCAGTTTGATTGTGGTTGCAACACTTATTATCACGCCGTTGGTTACTTTTATGGCAATGAATCAACTGGGTATTTCAGCTAACTTGATGTCATTAGGGGGATTGGCAATTGCCATTGGTTTAATGGTTGATTCGACTGTGGTGGTTGTGGAAAATGTCTTTCATCGTTTGGGTCACGCTAGCGGGACGCGAGAATCGCATTTACGCACCATAGTTGATGCAGTTGCTGAAGTGGGCACACCGGTGATTTTTGGGATTTCTATTATTATCCTGGTATTCTTGCCCTTGATGACTCTCCAAGGGATGGAAGGAAAAACATTCGGTCCGCTTGCTTACACCATCGCAATTGCATTAGTAATTTCGCTGGTTGTTTCACTTACTTTATCACCCGTTCTGTGTTCCTATATTCTTAAAGGAGGCGCTGACCACGATACCAAGATTATCGCTTTAGTTAAGTCGGGTTATCGGCGATTACTCAATTCAGCATTGGCGAGTGAAAAAATGACGATCATGGTGGCGGTCGGTTTACTAGGGCTATCATTTATGCTGTTCCCGTTTTTAGGTAAATCGTTTATCCCCATCATGAAAGAAGGCGCGATCACCCCTGTCATTGTTCGGGTGCCATCGATCTCGCTCGATGAATCTATCGGAATGGAAACAGAAGCGATGAAATTAATCGCTGCCATACCAGGAGTGAAAACTGTCGTAGCAAAGGTCGGGCGCGGGGAGTCTCCCGCAGATCCTGCTAGTCCCAATGAATCTGATCCGATTGTGGTGATCGATCCTGAATCGGGGCGCACTCAAGAAGAAATAGAAGAAGATATCCGAAAAGCATTGGCAAATCTTCCAGGGGTGCAGATTGTGTTATCTCAGCCTATTGCTCAGAGAGTGGATGAAATGGTGACCGGGGTACGCTCGCAAGTCGCAGTCAAGATTTTTGGCGATGATTTGAATGAGCTGCGCCGAATATCTGAACAAGTCGCACGCATTATGACGACTGTCCGGGGAGCCCGAGATCTTCGTATTGAGCGTTTATCTGGGCAACAATCACTTACGATTGATATTGATCGACGCGCGATTGCACGTCACGGCTTGAATGTTTCTGATGTGAATGAACTGATTGAAACAGCGATAGGGGGAAAAGTAATTACCAATGTATTCGAGGGGGAGCGGCGTTTTTCTTTAGTATTGCGTTATCCCGAACAGTTTCGTAATAATGTGGATGCTATCCACGATCTATTATTACGTACTCCCAGCACGACAGCAGGTCCAAATGGCATGATGGCAGGGGGTGGTGCGTTAATACCCCTTCATGCTGTCACAAAGGTTCAGGTTGTCGATGGACCCGCCCAGATATCACGCGAGTTTGCCAAACGACGGGTAGTGGTTGGTGCTAATGTGCATGAGCGTGATTTGGGAGGATTTGTTGCTGAATTACAGCAACGTGTTGCTAAGGAAATTAAATTACCACCCGGTTATTACTTTGAATGGGGAGGACAGTTTCAAAATATGGAACGTGCCATGGATACACTTTCGGTAATCGTTCCTCTAACTATAGCAGCAATCTTTTTCTTGTTATTTTTGCTGTTTAATTCGATCAAGCTGGCAAGTTTGATTATTATGGTTCTACCGTTTGCTTCGATAGGGGGGGTAATTGGGTTATTCATCACCGGTGAATACCTGTCGGTACCGGCATCGGTGGGCTTTATTGCTTTATGGGGGATTGCCGTATTGAATGGAGTGGTATTGATTTCCTATATCCGCAAGCTGCGTGAAGAGGGTGTCAGTGTAGCTGAAGCCGTTGTTCGTGGCTGTGAGCAACGTTTCCGTCCAGTACTGATGACGGCGACAGTGGCGATGCTTGGCTTGGTCCCATTCTTGTTTTCGACTGGCCCTGGTTCGGAAGTACAACGGCCCCTGGCCATTGTGGTGATCGGAGGTTTGATTACTTCCACTCTATTAACATTAGTGGTACTTCCTACACTGTATCGTTGGTTTGATGAAAAACCCGTGGAGACTTAAGGAGAGTCATCATGAAAGAAATTCGCGCCATCATTCGCCCTTCGCGTCTGAACCAATTACGCAATGCGCTGCATAATATTCATGATTTCTTTAGCTTGGGAGTATGGAAGGGGGAGGGTTTCTCAGCTCCTATCAGTCGGCATCAAACACTCCGTGAAGAATTGACCGATTTTACAGACAAGATCCTGGTAACAGTACTTGTTGCCGACGATATGGTAGATACGATTGTTGATGTGATTGTACGTGAATGCCAAACAGGGATGCCGCATGATGGTGTAGTTTGGGTAGTGTCAGTTGAAGCGGCTTATCGTATCCATGATAAAGGTACGCTTTGAGATAAAGAGCTGCTTATGCCCTTTAACTACATTCAGCCCACCGTCTGCCGGTAAATTTTCAAGCAGTGCTCGTGGGCGAAGGTATAATCAACGATCAGTTTGGGATAAGAAGGGGGATGCCAATCGTTGATCCAGAACCCTAGTGTCGATTCATTATGTGATTTTATCTTCTATCAGGTTTTACGAGGCGCTACTGATTACAGAACACGAAACGTTAGTATAGCTATCAGTGTAGGAGGCAGCGCTGCAATGAGGAGCCCCAAGGGGTGGATGGTTTCTTCCTCGAATTTTCCACGTAAAATAGAGAAGCCAGCAGGATTTGGGGCATTAGCGATGACGGTCAAGCCGCCACCTGTTACTGCACCTGCAACCAATGCTACTTTGAATTCCTGACTTAAACCTTCGACCAATGATCCTAAATACGTGAGGGCAGCATTGTCGGTAATCGCGGTCAATGCGGTAGCACCAAAGTATACAGCTGTCTCATCCATATTCATCAGAATTGGCTGCAACCACCATTGCTGCTGACCGCCGAGCACTACTAATCCAGCGAGGAAGAATGCTACCAGCAACGCTTCACGCAAGATAAGCGGATTCTGGTGCCGTTGATAAGCAGTTGCGAATCCCAGGAAAAAGAGAAATATTCCGATAAATACAGCAGGGTAATGTGCGAACACAACGACTGCCGTCAGAAACATCAAATGGATTAATATCATGGATATCGGAACTCTGGGGACATTGCTACTATCTTGTTGAGCCATATGTTTGAGTTCATGCCGGAACAACAGCATGGCTGAGCCTGCATTGATAGCCACTGCCAGCGCTGCCTTCCAGCCAAAAGTGGAGATCATGAACCAAATATCCCAGTTCCATTTGCCAGCCACCATCAACACGGGTGGTGCTGCAAAAGGTGTAAGTGTACCGCCAATAGAAATATTTACAAATAATACACCGACTGTGACGTACTTTAGCTTAGTGGAAACTTCTTTACTGAATAGCGTGTCACGCAGCATTAGCGCCGCCAGCGTCATTGCTGCAGGTTCAGTGATAAATGAACCCATCAGTGGTACGAAAGCTAACACCAGAAAATACATGGCCATACCCTGGTCCAATGGCAAATAGCGTGCAGTCCACCGTACGACAGAAGCAGTGAAATCAAGAATGGGACGCGTACCTGCAATCACCATGATGGCGAATACAAACAACGGTTCGGTGAAGTCGCGTGAGTTGAGATAGCCAGTGGCTTCCTGCTTACCGCTTATGGCAAACATAAAAAGCATCAGAATCATGGCCCAGAAACCGAATACTACTTCGACCTCTCCTAGCAGATGCCAAATACCCGCATGACGCGGCTGGATGTGGGCTAAATGCTCAAAATATTTTGTAGAAAAGGTATGAATCACTGCCAGGGCAAACAAGACTGCAGCGATTAATTGAATAGAAGTCGGATCACTCATGCGATTTATTATATACATCTAAAATATTGTATTGTATTGTGGGGATATTTAAGAAATTTTGTTTGCTGTAAATTTTCTGTGCTTGGGAAATGATCAAAACGATCTGAATTCTATAGGAAATGTGCTTTGACAGCATTCTTAAATTATATGCAATATGCACAAATTTGAATTGAATTGCTTAAAAAGGAATCAAAAGCTCTGGTTAATTTCTATTCATTGCCTGCCGATAAATTCTCAGGCGGCGCTTACGCGCAAATGAATGATCGACAATCAATTTGGAATAAGTATGATCATGCAAATCTTTTTACCCAGATTTGGATATATTCGAAGTTTTTATCAAATTTTTTAATTTGAGTAGTAGGATTGAAAATCCTGAAGCAGGGTGCTAAACCAGAAAACAGACAGCAGCGTGTCACTTTAAGCGCACCTATTAATCACAGATCAGCATCAGCCTTTGCTGAATAAATCCTCTAGTGCTGTCGGTAAATCGGTAAATTTGAATTTAAAATCATATTCTTGCAGTAATCTTGTCGGTATGATGTGATAGCTGTTCAGCGCAAGAGCGGCTGCTTCACCTAATGCCAGTATTAGTACAAAAGCCGGTGTAGGGAAGAACGCTGGTCGATGCAGCGCCTTGCCGAGGGCAGTTGCAAATTGACGATATCGTACTGGACTGGGTGAAACAGCATTTATCGGTCCATGATAGCGAGTATCCAGTGCAGCAGTCACATATATCGAAACCAGATCATCAATATGAATCCATGGAAGCCATTGGTGCCCGTCACCGACAGGTCCACCCAATCCTATTTTGAATACTGGCAAGAGTTTATCCAGCATGCCGCCATCACCCAATACTATACCAGTCCGGATGCTAACCCGACGCACACCCTTGTTTTCGATTTTTGCGGCTTCAGCCTCCCAGTCACGGCAAATGGTCTGCATAAAACCTACTTGGGCAGGCACGGCATAGGATTCATTATAAACATCATCTCCTTCACCTGGGTAGATGCCGATAGCTGAGGCACAGACAAAGCATTCCAGACTGGCAGGGGCTGCGGCTACCAGCTTGCGGGCACTGACTATGCGTGAATCATAAATTTCGCGCTTGCGTTCTTTAGTCCAGCGGCCACTACCTATATTCTCGCCCATCAGATGAATGATAATTTGGGTATTTTCTAGTGCTTCAGCAGGCGCATCCTCTTTTGCATAGTTCCAGCTAAAGGCTGGTACACCCAGTTTCCGGCTCGCGCGTGCGCCATTCCGGCTAAGTACCTTAATAGTATGATGGTCTTGTTTGAGGCGCTGTACCAGGTGACGGCCTACGAATCCTGTTGCGCCAGTAATGAGTATGTTCATTATATTTGACAATTCCCAAGTTGATTGATGGCCAATTCAAGATACACGTTTTTCGAATCAAACGGCAAAATGCAAATCTTCCCTGTAGAGAGCAAATGCAATGAAATTATTTAGAGTAGGTACAATGATAGCTAACGATAATCTTATTTTTAATCATTTTTTTGCCGTATTGAAATTTGACTAAGTTCATACGACAATGAGAAATTTTACTCGTGCTGCAGCAATGACTCTTTTAGTAAGTTCGCTGCTCACGGCCTGCGCCTTACCTGTTGAAAATTTGTGGCCACCACCTCCCGATTCTGCTGCACGAACTATCTATGTATCGCTTGATACATGGCATGCGATGATTGCTTTTCCGCAAAGTGAGGAAATGGCAGTAAACCTAGATTCCTCAGTTGAGCAGGATGGAGTGTGTGATTTTGCGAGTGCAGGGCAAGGCGCAACGATGCGGAATGGTCGTTCCATTCCAAAGAGTTGCAACGCAGCCATGCGCTTGCAAAATTGCGCAATCCGTTCTGCAGCGGAAACACCCAGAGGGTGAAAATGAAACATGTAGGAAAAATTATTATATTCATAATGTTAACATCAGAACGAGCGATCAACTAAGGAATCTAGGGTAAATAGTGCAAATAGTGCATATCAAGAAGGGCATCAGTTTCCTCAGTTGTCTTCTTCCCTAAGCCATTCATTGCCATTCACTCACAATCAGCGTTTCGAGGAGTGGGGTTATGCCGAGCGTGCCTGGTATCTAGAAGGCAGAAGAGGTCTGACCGGGACCATACGGGCGCTTTTCTGGCCAACTGAAGGAGTAGTTGAAGTGGGTTGGTACGATCAGGTGTGGGCCAATCGTACGCCTCAGCCTCCTTCTGATCTTTTCATATTTCGCCTGAGTGAAGAAGGTTACCAGCGACTACGCCGTCACCTTGAGGCTACGATAGCAGACTATAACGCTGTCACTGTTTTTGAGACTTCTCTGTTTTATCCTGCAAAACGTTCATACCATTTTTTCCATACCTGTCATCAATATACAGCTTACGCCTTGAGAGAGGCGGGTTTACCTCTCTCACCATTCTGGGCTTTCAGCAGAACTTCCTTTGCCTGGCAGTTGCACCGTGCTGTGCAGATCGCTAAGAAGCATCCGACAGCTTTGCTTTCTGGTGAATTGCAATGAGGTATTGGCAGGAACAACAAACAGCGTCACTTCCAAACGTGCGGAGGATATCCTCCAGCACGCATTAAAGTTTTCTAATTAGCCAACGTGAGTTCGACATAAGAATCACAACCCTACAAGTGGAAGAGCTTGAGTGAATCTGATATTAAGTGAAGGTTTCTTCTCGCGGAACGTGTAAGC
>NZ_FNPJ01000132.1 GCF_900107265.1 Nitrosomonas sp. Nm33
GCACTCCAAGCCGGGAACTCGCGGGGTAGTTGCCGCCATTGACAACCTGTTTTTAAAACATACAAAATTGCATTTACTACCTGGCGTAGACTTACCTCTCTCGGCCTTCCTACTGCTGATACCGGTAGGTGGGGTTTCAAGTAATACCACGCTCCAGAGCTTAGGTTGCTCGGATAACGCTTCTTCCGTTTTTTGGTTGATTCATAAAATGGTGAATGTTAACAAACAGCAAAAATCGCTACATCAGCTAGCTCTCAGAACTTCCAAACAGTTTCTTAGGCATGTCATTCTAGAAAATGTCAGAATATTGACTCGATTAACGTTATAGAGGTAGTACTGGCATTTTTTGAGTTACAAGACGTAACCCCTTTCCGGATTTATTTCCGGAATGAGTGCTTCGGGCAATTAAAGCAGTCACGCCTGGTTAAGCAAAGAAAGTAGAAATTGCATCTGAAATATTTTTGATCACCCGTTTCACTAAGTTTCTATAACTCGTCCATATCTATATTTTGGAAAATGAGCAGCTTACACTGAGTGTATATCATTTAAGAATGGAAATAAGGTAATCAGATGCACGGACCCTTCGAAGAGTTGGCATTTCTATTGTTTACCACAAGTATTATTGGGGTGATGGCTGTTCATTTTCGACAGCCGGTGCTCGTTGTCTATATTATGGCAGGTATTATTGCAGGGCCAGCTGGCTTCGAGTTAGTTGGAGCGCATAACCAAATTGATCTTCTGGCTCAAATTGGTATAGCTATTTTGCTTTTTCTAGTTGGACTGAAACTGGATTTGCAGCATGTACGCCATATCGGTCCCATTGCTCTTGCTGTAGGAACAGCACAGCTAGTTATTACTACGCTATTAGGTTTTCTATTGATTATCCTGCTTGGTAAGAACTGGCAGGCCGCTGTTTATATAGCGATCGCACTTTCTTTCTCCAGTACAATCATTATTGTCAAGCTGTTAACCGATGACCGAGAGATTGATTCTCTGCATGGACGTATCGCGATCGGCATTTTGATAGTGCAGGATATTGCTGCAATTCTGGCCATGATGAGTGTAAGTGCATTAGGGAATGATACAGAAGCAAGCGATTTGAGTGGATGGATAGATGTTGCTTTGTTTCTTATTTTACGTATCGGCTTAGTTTCGCTGCTTTTATTTGTGACTATCTGGTATGTCATGCCACCATTAATAAGACTCGTAGCTCGGTCGCAAGAAATGTTGCTAATCTTTGCCATTGCCTGGGGGACGGCACTTGCAGCTATGGGTGAATGGGCCGGTTTTTCAAAGGAGGCAGGCGCATTCGTGGCAGGTTTTTCCCTGGCCTCTACTTATTTTCGTGATGCGATTTATGCCCGCCTAACGGGGATTCGCGATTTCCTATTGCTTTTCTTTTTCATTGATTTAGGTGCAAAGCTCGATTTTTCTACATTAAGTGGAGAGCTGTGGCCTGCTGCTGTGTTATCTGTGTTCGTACTGATTGGTAAGCCGATCATCGTGATGATCATCATGGGATATATGGGATACCGCAAACGAACCAGTTTTCAAACAGGCCTGACGATGGCTCAGATAAGTGAGTTTTCAATCATCTTTATAGCCATGGGTATCATTCTCGGCTATCTGGAACAGGATATGCTCGGCCTAGTTACGTTGGTAGGTATTGTCACGATTACATTCTCCGCTTATATGATTATGAATTCACAGCGTCTATATGAGTTTCTTGCAATTCTCCTGGGTATTTTCGAGCGAACTCGGCCCTATCGAGAAATTTCAATTGAGCGGCAACGTTCAATGGTAGATAACACCAAGATCATTATTTTTGGATTGGGGCGATATGGAGCTAGAGTGCTGACACAACTGCATAACCATGGTGTTGGAGTGCTAGGAGTCGATTTCGATCCTGAAGCCATAAGAACACTGAGGCATCGGAATCTGCCTGTACGCTACGGAGATGCGGAAGATCCTGCCTTTCTCAGTTCATTACCATTTGCAAGCGTTGAATGGATTGTTACGACCATTCCAGAATGGAGTGCTAATCGGGCATTACTTCACGCACTCAAAGAAGCAGGATTTAAAGGGCGTATCGTTGGCTTGGCTCGGGATGATGAGCGTGCCTTGGCTTTACAGCAGGCGGGTGTAACGAGGGTAGTCAATATTTTTCAGGAAGCGGCAGATCATGCAGTCGATTATCTTGTGCAGGAAATTGAAGATCAGGAGAAAATATCATGACCACATCCGGATTTGCCTGTTTTAGAGCAATTTACCTGCAGAATTGCTGCTACATCCTGGCGGTAACACTTGATTGAGTGGGCAATAAGGGATTATTAATATCCACTTCAATCGGTCTCATTTCATCCCTCAGCTTTTAGTATTTTATTAATTCAGAGCAGAAATTCATAATTATTCTTATTTAATCAGATATCAACCAAAAAGTAGAAGTAGATGGATCAAAATGATTACCTGCTTACTTTAAAAAGTAATTTCCTAAAATAGGAGGTGCTTATTTAACGTTTTTTTTGCCATTTTCCTGTGAGCAGCAGCCATCTCTCTATTTCGCTCTGCTGCTTTTTTATATTTGTTAAATAAGGCCTCATGATGGGACTGGAAAATCTGGCCCTCTCGACCATAGTAATAGCTATGAAGATCATATTCATCAAGCAGCTTTTTTTGCTCATCCGCTTTTGCATTCATTTCTTTAGCTTCTTTTTCATAGTATTCAGCCATTTTTTTATGATCTGGGGGAGTGTTTGTTTTCGTCTCGGTATTAACTGGGCTGAGCGACTCAGAGGTTACAGGAGCGATGGAAGCCAGAAAAACAAGAATGAGCAGGCTTATGAAGAATGTCTTTGTTTGCACGATGAGTCTTCTTAGATAGATAAATAAAAGGAATCTCGCTGTTATTAACAAATATTAACAAACATTCAACATGTTTAAATTATTTTTATCCAAGCAGCAGTGAGATACATAGAGCATTCTATCGGTTTTTCAGAATGTGTAAGGTCTTCATAATTCTTGATTTCTTAGTTGGGCTAAATTGAATGTATGAAATCAGTACGGCTGGCGCCGCCGGGAGCATGTGCTGACACCAAGAAATGCCTACAAATTAAGCTTTATGTCTGATAGTGTGACTAATCGTAGTGATGTGGCTCCCTGTAACTGGACAACCTGAAAGAAAGTTAAGCTCTGACATATAAAGTTAATCAGGTTCAGGCAACCCGATTGATTCTTTGGTG
>NZ_FNPJ01000060.1 GCF_900107265.1 Nitrosomonas sp. Nm33
CTATATCGTGTTCGGGGTAATTGTTCCATCTATATCCTCCATTCCATGTCTATATTTTATGAAACTTTGGACTCCATAAAACTCAGCATACCTCAAGTTATCTCGTTCATTAAATAAGGAAGTTGTCCGCTCCTAAAAGGGGTATTATCATTCCCAATATGGGAATGAATGCAATTACTCAAACCGGACTAGGCGATACCTTGTTCACCAAAACACCGCAGCGTGTTCTCGCGCTCTTATTCGGCAATCCAGAGCGGAGTTATTATGCTAATGAGATCGTACGTTTTGCAGGTGTTGGAATCGGCTCGGTACAGCGCGAACTGGAGAAGCTCGCAAGAGCCGGTTTGCTGACGGTTATCCAGATCGGCAATCAGAAACACTACCAGGTAAACCGTCAATCACCCATTTTTGAGGAGTTGCGCGGTATTGTCCTGAAGACGTTCGGATTGGCTGACGCGTTGCGTGAGGCATTATCCATCTTTGCTGAGAAAATCAAAGTGGCATTTATCTATGGATCGGTGGCAAAAGGAACGGATAGGGCAAGTAGCGATATTGATGTGATGATTGTTTCCTCTGATCTGACTTATTCCGAAGTTGTCGCTCAACTGGCTGAGACAGAAACCCGTCTTGGCAGAACAATTAATCCCACGCTTTATAAACCTGAGGATTTAGCTCGCAAACGTGCAGAGGATAATGCCTTTGTCAGCAGAGTGTTGGAGCAACCCAAGATTTTCTTGATCGGTACCGAAGATGATCTCGCCTAATCTGGAGAATTTAGTCAAAACTGGACATCTGAAGCAAGAAGAAGCTGATGCAAAAGAATTCGAAGGACTCTCCGATCTGCGCGAGTGCGATTGACTGATGCACATAACCGTTTTTTATCTATCGAGAGTCGATTTGATCTGGCTTACAATGCAGCTCACGCGCTGGCTTTGGCAGTTTTGCGCTGGCATGGCTATCGATCTGACAAACGTTACATCGTATTTCAATGCATCCCGCACACGCTCAGTCTTGGGCCGGAAGTTTGGCGTTTGTTGACTTTATGCCATGAGCGACGCAACCTGGCAGAATATGAAGGATATTTGGAAATCGATGAACAATTGGTTACAGATTTGCTATTGGCAGCAGATAAACTATTCAGAAAAATAGAAACCCTAGCGCCGCTAAAGTGAATACGGCGATAATCATTCAAAAAATTGGAATATATGATTGCGTACCAATATGCACTTTACCCTCAAAACAAATCCTTTGAAACGGGCAGATCTGGATGAGTTTGTAAAATGCTTTAACCCTGAGAACAGGCATGATCGGCAGCCGACATGGAGTGAAGACGCTGTTCACCCTTCGACAGGCTCAGGGCGAACGGAGGAAGCTGTTTTCTCAGAACGAGCGGAGGAGGTTGCTGGCTCAGGACAAGCTGGGAATATTGCTGACTTAGGGCGAGTGGAGGAGGGTGTTGGTTTAGTGCGGACGGAGGAAAATGCTTCCCTCACACCAACTCTCTCTCGGGGGAGAGGGGAGCAAGCGGTCGCTGGCGCGCTTATGATTATGAAGATTTGATCAAGCGAGACAAGATCAGCCTCGATATTTTCTGGCTGAAGGATGAGTCGTTGTCGGATAACCGATAATCTGCCAGCGCCAGATGTGATTGCGCAGGAGATTGTGGACGATCTGGAAGCAGCATTGGAACAGTTTCGTGAGATTCTCAGTGATGTCGAGGGTTTTTCGGAAAGTATTTCGAAGAGCGAAGTGTAATGAAGTAGTTGCCACCTATGCCGTTGCCTGGTTTTAACCAGTGGAAAAGATTAGGAAACAGTTAAGGGTGTTCGTGCTGCTTGCGGTTTATACCATTCAGGTCTTGTTAATCTTCGTTGCTTTATAATTCGTACAGCGTGTCACAGGATTTGAAATGGCAGCCAACTTAATTTCTTATTTGCTATCATACACGTTTTGTATTTCAATACTGCAATTATGGATAATGGAATCCAATCCACGTTTGCTAATGGTTTTCAGGCTATTTTAAGCAAGTTGCCCCGACTCTCTAATTATTTATATCAAGAAATTTTACCTCTTTCCTTATCGGATAAATTAAATGAAGATCATTTATATGATGTGGTTAGTTTATGAATTTTGATGAGCGAGCTATAATGAGATTTTTCTGTTTTTTTATGAGAAGCTTTCTTTGGTTAGCGTTATGCTTGGCAGTACTTCCTGTTTTTGCACAGCAGCCTACTTTGTCTGTAGCAGCAAAATCTTACACGCTCGTTGATTTTCACACTGGTAAGACACTGATCAATCAAAATGAGCATGAGCGTCTTGAGCCAGCATCGCTTACTAAGTTGATGACTGCTTATGTTGTTTTTAATGCGATAAAGCAGAACAAAATCAAGCTGGATCAAGTTGTTCCCGTCTCTAAAACAGCCTGGAAAATGGTTGGCTCTCGCATGTTTATCGAACCGAATAAACCGGTGACAGTGGATGAATTGATTCGTGGCATGATCGTGCAATCCGGGAATGATGCCTGTGTTGCGCTGGCTGAGCTGGTTGCCGGTTCGGAAGATATGTTTGCCCATAAGATGAATGAGGAAGCGGCGCGTTTGAAAATGACCAATACGCATTTCACCAATTCGACTGGACTATCCAACCCAAAGCATTACAGCTCTGCACACGATCTTGCACTTTTGGCATCTGCCATTATTCGTGAATTTCCAGAATTTTATCCTCTCTATTCATTGCGTGAGTATACTTACAATGGCATTACTCAACCCAATCGTAATCGATTGCTATGGTTGGATCCCAATGTAGATGGCATGAAAACAGGGTGGACTGTGGCTGCTGGTTATTGTTTAATTACTTCCTCTAAGCGCGATGATCGCAGATTGATTTCGGTCGTCATGGGGACTGCATCACCTAATGCACGTTCTAAGGAAAGTCAACGTTTATTGAATTACGGCTATCAGTTCTTTGATACGGCGCATCCATATAAAAAGAATCAGGAAATTACTACTCTCCAAATTTGGAAAGGCGCACAAAATACCCTCAAGGTAGGATCTGATCAGGATATCTATTTTACCCTTCCGAAAGGGCAGGCTGAAAAATTAAAGGCTAAAATGGAATACAGGCTGCCAGTAATTGCCCCAATCAATCCAGGGCAAGAAGTGGGTACTGTTAAATTTAGCCTTGGTGATCAGGAAATCGCGACTTATCCACTCGTTTCCCTGGAAACAGTAGATGAAGCTAGTATTTTTGGGCGCGCGTGGGATAGTATTCATTTGCTCTTTAATTAATTCTTGAGAAAAATATGATTTACCTCAATGGTAAGTTTATGCCGATTGAAGAGGCATATGTGCCAGTACTGGATCGTGGGTTTATTTTTGGTGATGGCGTCTATGAAGTCATACCGGTTTATTCCCGCAAGCCATTTCGCCTCACAGAGCACTTACGCCGCTTGCAATATAGCCTGGATGGCATTCGACTTAAAAACCCTCACACTGATGAACAATGGCGTGCTCTGCTAGAGCAGATCATTTCCCATAATGCAGCTGATGATCAATATCTCTACTTACACATAACGCGCGGTGTAGCCAAGCGTGATCACGCATTCCCAATAAATATTCCTCCTACTGTGTTCATTATGAGCAATCCATTGCTCATTCCACCACAAGAGCTTTTGCTGACTGGCATTCCGGCCATTACTGCATCAGATAATCGGTGGGGGCGATGTGATATCAAGGCTATATCATTGCTGCCGAATGTCTTGCTGCGTCAGCTGGCGATTGATTCAGGGGCTATGGAAACGGTTTTACTGCGCGACGGCTTCTTGACCGAGGGTGCAGCCAGTAATATTTTTATCGCAAAAAACAATGTATTGTTAACACCACCCAAAAGCCATTTGATGTTGCCAGGGATTACTTATGATGTCGTTCTGGAATTAGCGCAAGCTCACGCTATTCCCTATGAAGTAAGAGAAATAACTGAAGAGGAACTCCGTACAGCGGATGAAGTGCTGCTCACTTCTTCCACCAAGGAAGTCATGCCAATTGTATCGCTTGATGGGAGATCTATTGGGGGTGGTAAACCAGGGCCTATGTTCAAGCAACTCAACCAGTTTTATCAGCAATATAAGGCAGTTACTATGCGTGCTGGGAATTCTGCTCTATTATCAGCAGAATAATTAGTTTTGGAGGATAAGTGATTTGTCACAGATTATGACAGAGCAACCTTCACTTATTGAATATCCTTGCGAGTTTCCAATCAAGATTATGGGTCGAGCGCAGAAGGGGTTTATTCAAACAGTACTGAATATTGTCAGAAATCATGCACCAGATTTTGAGGAGACTGCACTTGAAGTCAAAACTAGCAAGAACGGCAACTATTTAAGTGTGACCTGTACTATTTGTGCGGTTTCACGTGCGCAACTGGATGCACTCTATCAGGAGCTTCATGATCACCCGATGATAATGCTGGTGTTTTGAAGTTTCAATAAGGTGGAAAATTTACGGCTTAGGCCAGAAAGCGTGCCTCTGGTCACTAAAACGAGGTATCTGGGTATGGTAGATTATCTCGTAACCTGGCAAGCCATGAAGGATTTTACCGCTTATCGTACCAACCATACACCTGACGAAATCTGGCTGCTGCAGCATCCGTCCGTCTATACTCAAGGTATTGCCGGTAAACCGGAGCATTTGCTCTATCGGAATGATATTCCGGTTATCAAAACAGACCGCGGCGGGCAAATTACTTTCCATGGCCCAGGACAGCTGATCGCTTATTTATTACTCGATCTGCGCCGTTTGAAGTTTAATGTACGGGAATTGGTCAGGAAGATGGAAGGTGCTGTGATAGACTTGCTAGGAGAATATCGAGTAGATGCAGAAGGGCGCGTAGATGCGCCGGGTGTGTATGTGAGCAATGCAAAGATTGCCTCATTGGGATTAAAAATTAAAAATGGTTGTTGCTACCATGGTATTGCACTGAATGTAGACATGGATTTAACACCTTTTTCTGCGATCAATCCATGTGGTTATGCAGGTCTGCGGGTTACACAAACAAAAGATCTGGGCATTGACGATGAAATTGAAGTGCTAGGCCAGAAAATGATAGAAAAACTACAAATAAAATTTGCTGAAGGGAGAAACATTTAACGTCATGACCACTGATAGGCACGAAAGAGGGATCGCTAAAACAGCGCGCAATCCAATCAAAATAGATGTTCAACAGCCCAGCGAGATATTGCGCAAGCCGTCATGGATACGGGTACGCTCGCCTAATAGTCAGACTTACAACGAAGTCAAGCGCTTGCTGCGGGAACATAAGCTACATACGGTTTGCGAAGAAGCTTCCTGTCCCAATATTGGCGAATGTTTTGGTAAAGGAACTGCCACTTTCATGATTTTGGGAGATCTCTGCACTCGACGCTGCCCCTTCTGTGATGTGGCGCATGGCAGACCCTTACCGCCTGATCCTGAGGAGCCGTTACATCTGGCAAAATCGATTGCTGCCCTGAAACTTAAGTATGTCGTGATCACGAGCGTGGATCGAGATGATTTGCGCGATGGTGGTGCACAACACTTTGTCGATTGCATACGTGAGATCCGTGCTCATTCTCCATTAACTAAAATTGAAATTCTGGTGCCGGATTTTCGTGGAAGATTGTCTGTTGCTTTGGAAAGATTATCTGCCTGTACACCCGATGTGCTTAATCATAATCTTGAAACAGTGCCACGTTTATATAAGCAATGCCGACCGGGTGCAGATTATGCGCATTCTCTGAAATTGCTGAAAGACTTTAAAGCTGCTTTTCCAGCTATTCCTACTAAATCTGGCTTAATGCTCGGGCTTGGAGAAACCGATGATGAAATTATCGAAGTGTTACGAGATTTGCGTGAACACAATGTCGATATGCTCACTATCGGTCAATACCTCCAACCCAGTATCGGACACTTACCGGTTATGCGGTATGTATCACCAGATGGCTTTAAAGAGTTTGAGCGTATTGCAATTGAAATGGGTTTCAGCAACGCTGCATGTGGTCCAATGGTACGTTCCAGTTACCATGCTGATCAACAAGCTCATGAAGCAGGAGTGAAATAGCTTTTAACCTGGATCCTTTAGGCCAGCTATTTCGCCAGGCTGGCTATCTACTTGATATGATGGCGCCGCACATCATCGATCATCCTAAAAACCGTAGTTGGACGAGGTGGAGCGTGTGGTGATTCAGGTGCGAGGCAAGGCGCGATGAGGCCGCAGGACCGCCCCCTGCAACGAAGAGCAACGCCGCATTCGCGCCAGGAGCGGCATACGATACACCTCGTAGCGGCTTCACCATTCTGGTGAATGAAAAAATTTCGGAAATGCTTCTATATGTCATGCGCTTAGCTTTCCAATTAAGCGGTCAACTACGGTTTTTAGGATCATGCTAATTCCTGAAGCAGCGTCCAGAATTTACTAGGAAGCTGCAGTTTCAGCCATAGTCAACTATTTTGTTCAGTTATGATATGACGTTGAGGAATGAGAGGTATTCAGTGAGTTACCTCTTTTTTCGAATTAGGCAAAAAAATGCTAACCAGGGACTTTCTGGTTAGCAAGATGTTATGGCTATAAAGTTTTCTAATTTTTATATCTGATATCTAATTCTTTTTCTATTGAATTAGTTTACGCTGACTATCCGATATTCCTGCGCTCCATTATCAGCTGATTGGAGAACTTGCTGGCGATATAAGAGCGTTATGACCACCACTCTTTCTGGTACTAAAGTTCATCTCTAATTAAGATTATAGTGAATTATATTTATATTGTCGGGAAAATGCGACAACTTATTGCATATAAAATATATATTTCTTAATGATGTAAAAAAATATCGACAAATAAAAATTTTTACAGTGCATCATTCGATAATTAAACAATGATGCTATGAAAGAGGACAAAAAAAGAGTAAAAGAATCATCCTGATTAACAAAACCAGGAATCAACTGATGATTATCGGATTACCCAAGGAAACTAAAGATAATGAATATCGAGTCGGGATGTCGCCCGGCACCGTACACGCGTTAGTAGAACACGGACACCAGGTTCGGGTACAAAGCGGAGCAGGGGAAGGAAGTTTTTTTACTGATGGGGATTACCGGTCGGCTGGAGCTGATATTGTTCCTCATGCTGAAGATGCTTGGTCTGCTCACATGGTGGTCAAGGTAAAAGAACCCACTGAGCAGGAATATCGCTATTTGCGACAAGATTTAATTCTTTTCACTTACCTGCATCTGGCTTCGAATAAAGTGCTGACTGATACATTGCTGGCTGTAGGAACGACTGGAATCGCCTATGAAACTGTGCAAACTGAATCAGGTGAGTTACCTTTATTAGCACCAATGAGTGAAGTAGCTGGAAGAATGGCTGTGCAAATTGGATCCACTTACTTGCTTAAAACATTAGGCGGCCGGGGAATCCTGATGGGAGGGGTTCCTGGGGTAGCACCTGCCAATGTCGCTATTCTGGGAGCAGGTATTGTAGGTGCCAATGCTGCCAGGGTTGCGGTTGGTATGGGAGCTCAGGTGACCGTGCTGGACGTGAATCATACGCGGTTGAAATACCTGGATGATATTTTCCGTGGTCAATTATTGACGCGTATGAGTGATCGACTCAATATCAAAGAACTCGTTTATCAGGCTGATCTTGTTATTGGTGCAGTGCTCATCCCGGGTGGACGTGCACCTTGGCTGATTACGAAGGAGATGGTGTCACATATGCGCCGAGGGTCAGTCATTATTGATGTGGCGGTTGATCAGGGTGGGTGCGTTGAAACCACTCATCCTACTACCCATAGCCACCCAGTTTATGAAGTCGAGGGTGTTTTGCATTATTGCGTTACCAATATGCCGGGTGCTGTTCCTCGTACGAGTACCTTTGCACTGAATAATCAAACGGCAGCTTATGTAGTGCGCTTGGCAAATGATGGTTTAGATGCTGTGCGTCATAATCGCACTTTGCAACATGGTCTCAATGTACATCGTGGTTTCGTGACACATCCAGCCGTAGCAGAAGCATATGGACTGACATATACCGCGCCATTGGAGGCAATTAATAGTGTATCTTGCTGATTCGGATAAGTATTACTCTTTGAAGAAGGTATAACTGATAACAATTCTTACTTATATTTTTACTCATAGTATAATCGTTCATAATTTTGTAAGATTCAGAGCTAACTTCCTGTCATTTTCATGCTTCATATTTAAATAATGTTCAAACTATTTTCTATTAAGCGCTTTTATATAATTACATGTTGTTTTATTTCCCTGCTGACTGTCAATGTAGTCCAGGCGGAACAGGTCGTAGTGTACTCAGCAAGAATTGAAGAGCTTATCAAGCCGATGTTCGATGCTTTTACCCGCGAAACAGGTATTCAAGTTAAATTTACGACAGACAAGGAGGGTGCTCTTTTAGCCAGACTCAAAGCTGAAGGAAAAAAAACACCGGCTGATGTTCTCATTACTGCAGATGCGGGTAATTTATGGGAAGCCGCGCGGGAGGGACTATTAAAATCTATTTCTTCTCCTATACTGGAAGCGAATATTCCTGCTCATTTACGAGATCCGCAAGGACAGTGGTTTGGTCTCTCGATTCGGGCGCGCACTATCATTTACAACACGCAAAAAGTAAAACCATCAGAGCTTTCTACCTATGAGGATCTGGCTGATCCGAAATGGAAAGGAAGATTATGCTTGCGCACCTCGAAAAAAGTTTACAATCAATCGCTTGTTGCCATGATGATTGCCGAGCATGGTGAAGCTGAAGCTGAAAGAATAGTGAAAGGTTGGGTCGACAACCTTGCAACTGAGCCTTTGTCTGATGATACGAGAGCCTTGGAATTTGTGGCAGCAGGGCGGTGCGATGTGACCCTGGTCAATACTTATTATTATGGTAGATTGATAGTAAGTAATCCCAATTTGCCTTTGGCTGTCTACTGGCCAAATCAGAAAAATAGTGGCGTACACGTCAATATTTCCGGAGCTGGCGTTACCCAATTCAGCAAAAATGAGCATTCAGCTATCAAATTACTGGAATTTCTATCTTCACAGAAAGCACAAAATTTGTTTGCTGATGTCAATATGGAATATCCAGCCAATCCTCAGATTAAACCCAGTAATGTTGTCGCAGCTTGGGGAGAGTTTAAACAAAATCCAATGAACTTAGTCAAAGCTGGGGAGTTGCAAACAGCAGCAATAAAGTTAATGGATCGAGCTGGCTATCGATAAACCAGTAGATGCATGTGAATAATGAAAAGTATGCTGCAGTAGAAGAGAAAAATACAGAAATTAGCCGCTCTCTGTTTTTCTTAAACCGCAAAGCAAATTTTTGGCGGCTAACTCCTTTTCTTGTTGCAGCACTGATACTCATTCCAGTCGTTGTCCTATTTTCTTCATTTTTAATGCCAACAGACGATGTCTGGCGGCATCTCGTTGAAACTACGCTTTCCAGTTTACTAATTAATACATTCTGGCTCTCAGTGGGAGTTGTTGCTGGGACGTCATTATTTGGTGTCAGCCTTGCGTGGCTTACCGCAATATATGAGTTTCCAGGCAGCAGATTTTTTTCCTGGGCTTTATTGCTGCCATTAGCGATTCCAGCCTATGTGACGGCATTTGTTGTGCTCGGTTTATTTGATTATACCGGCCCGGTTCAGACGGCTCTGCGCGCTTGGCTAGGATCAGAATTAACCTGGTTTCCCGATTTATATGGAAGAGGGGGGGTGACGGTTGTCATGATCCTGGCTTTCTATCCTTATGTCTATTTAATGGCACGCAATGCCTTTCTAACACAAGGAAAGCGTTTGTTGGAAGTGGCTCAATCTCTGGGCCTTAATCATAAACAGGGATTCTTCAAAGTAGCACTGCCGATGGCGCGTCCATGGATTGCAGGCGGTATCATGCTGACGCTCATGGAAACCCTTGCAGACTTTGGAACAGTCGTTGTATTTAATTACGATACATTTACCACGGCGATCTATAAAGCATGGTTTGGTATGTTTTCTTTACCTGCAGCTTCTCAGCTTGCATCGTTACTGATCATCCTGGTTTTTGCGCTCATTATTATTGAGCAACAATTCCGAGCGCGGATGCGTTTTGCTGAAATGAAGAGAAGTTCGCGCGCTGATCGTATCGTACTTACAGGCTGGAAAGCCAGAGCGGCTACCTGCTTCCCTGCAAGTGTTTTGTTTTTTGCATTTGTGCTGCCCGTCTTGCAACTGGGTAGCTGGGCTGCTCATTCTTTAATACAGAGTCTGGATCAACGCTATCTTGAATTCCTGTTGCATTCAGTTCTGCTATCAGCCATAGCTACACTGATTACCTGTTTTGTTGCAATATTATTGGTTTATGCAGTTCGCCTTTATTCGGATACTTTCACACGAATTGCAGTACGTATTGCAACTATAGGTTATGCTCTGCCAGGTGCTGTATTAGCAGTGGGTATTTTTATTCCACTTGCCTGGTTAGATAATCAGTTGAATGAATGGATGTTAATGCTGTTTCAAATTGAAACTGGTTTATTGATTCAAGGCACAATCGGTGTGATGCTGATTGCTTATATGATACGCTTTCTTGCTGTCGGTCACTATCCCATAGACAGTTCTATGCAACGCATTACGCGAAGTATAGATGAGGCGGCGCTGGGTTTTGGTTTGACTGGCTGGGCCATGCTTCGAAGTATTCATTTACCGATGTTGAAAACGGGTATATTTACTGCTGCTACGCTGGTTTTCGTGGATGTAATGAAGGAAATGCCAATCACTTTGATGACTCGGCCTTTTGGTTGGGATACATTGGCTGTGCGTATTTTTTCACTGACTTCAGAAGGTGAATGGCAGCAGGCTGCTTTACCAGCAGTGACGTTAGTTTTGGCAGGATTAATACCCATTATTTTACTTATGCGACAAACAGACAAGTAGCTTGTGGACACCTTATTGAAATTAGATCAAATTCAACATGCTTACGGTAAGCAGACAATCATTAGCCATTTATCGTTTGATTTAAAAAAAGGGGAAATCGGTTGTTTGTTAGGGCCTAGCGGTTGTGGGAAAACAACTGTATTACGCTGTATTGCAGGTTTTGAACCATTGGTGGGGGGGGGGATATTACTTAACGGCGTGGTTGTGAGTCGTGGTAACTTTAGTCTGCCGCCTGAGCAAAGACATATTGGGATGGTATTTCAGGATTATGCATTGTTTCCTCATCTGACAGTAGCAGCAAATATAGGATTTGGATTGCATCACAGTCGTATGGCTGAGCGCACGCAACGTGTAGCTGACATGTTACAAATTGTGGGTCTTGCAGAAGTGGCCAACAAGTATCCTCATGAACTTTCTGGAGGGCAGCAACAACGGGTAGCCTTAGCTCGCGCGCTAGCACCTCATCCTGATTTATTGCTACTAGACGAACCTTTTTCTAATCTGGATATCAGCCTACGGGAGCGTTTAAGTTTAGAAATACGCGATATTCTAAAGAATCTGCATATTACTGCCATATTAGTGACGCATGATCAAGACGAAGCATTCTCGGTGGCAGATGTAATAGGTGTCATGCATCAAGGGAAAATTATGCAATGGGATACAGCCTACAATTTGTATCATCGCCCTGCCAATCGTTTTGTTGCCAATTTTATCGGGCAAGGTGTTTTTCTCCCTGGAAGAGTGCTTTCTCCAGGAAAGATTGAAACAGAACTAGGGATTTTAACGGAAGACATTTATCATCAGTGTGAATTGAATGATGCAATTTATCATCCCGGAAATGAAGTAGAGGTATTAATTCGACCAGATGATATTGTGTACGATAAAGAGAGCGCTTTACAGGCCATAGTCACACATAAAGCATTTCGGGGCGCCGAAATTCTTTATACGTTAAAGTTAGCTAGTGGAAAGATCATATTATCACTCATATCGAGTCGCTATAATCATACGATTGGTGAGAAAATCGGTATCAGACTAGAAGCTGATCATCTTGTAGGATTTAAAAAAGAAAATTATACAGATATTCAAAAATAGCGAACATTTCATCCGCGATTAGGGTAGATAAAGATTAAAACTCACAGGTAGTAATAAAATACATTAATTACCTGAGAGCTCATTTGCTTTCTGAAAATCATCTCCGTAGCCAGTGCGCTAGGCGGGCGCAGATGTCATCTTCAAGTTAAACAATTCATAGTTAGATTATTAACTTACCGCAAACCTGAATTTCGTGCTGCACGGATTGCTTCAGCAAGTTGCAGCACTGACATTGCGTAAAAAGTACTGCGATTATATCGTGTAATGACATAGAAATTCTGGAAACCAAGCCAATATTGAAGAGTGTCATTATCTTTTAACTCTATAAGTGCTGCTAACCTTTCATCGCCTGTTTCCCCCAACGGCATAATATTTGCTGCGCGAAGTTTTTTTACTGAATGAATGGGTTCAATGCCTGCAAGCAAGATTTCCTGATAATGATTACTGTCAATAGGTACGTGTGCGCGTGTTATGATTGGTCCTCCTGCTTCCCACCCATATTCCTTGAGATAGTTGGCGACACTACCAATTGCATCAGCGGGATTGCCGGCTAAATCAGTTTTCCCGTCACCGTCAAAATCAATGGCATAACGCCTATAACTTCCCGGCATAAATTGTGGAAAACCAATTGCCCCTGCGTAAGAGCCTTTGATACTGAATAAATCAAAATTCTGCTCTTGCGCAAGTAACAGGTATTGCTCCAGCTCACTTTTAAAAAATTCAGCTCGTCTTGGAAAATCAAATGCTAGAGTAGTAAGCGCGTCTATAACGCGATGTTTGCCTGTCGTTGCACCATAAGCAGTTTCGACGCCAATGATTGCAACAATAATTTCTTCAGGAACGCCAAACACCCGACTTGCTTGCTCTAGTTTCTGTGCATGTTCATTCCAGAAATTGACGCCGCTTTTTATGCGTTGAGGGTTGATAAAACGGGCGCGATATTTATTCCAAGATATTGACGAAGCTGGTACTGAAATCAAATCTATGATAGAAGGCTGGAATTGCACCTTTTTAAATGCATCCTCAAGTTCGGATTGATTGAATCCATGTTGTGCAACCATTTCATTAATAAAGTGTCGTATTTCTTGACGTAAAGGAGATGCAATAAGCGCCATACTCCAGAAAATCAAGAATAAACCAGTAAGCATGGTAAATACTTGACGTATATAATTACGCTTAATTAAATGCATGATTATTCGCCTTTTGTTCGAGTAGTTAGACGTATAAGTTGGTTTTGCTTCATCTTTCTGTATGTAAAATAAATTTCATTAATAAACTGACTAAAAAGCTAGCATATGATTTAATGGCAGCTTCTTAAGGTATTTTTAACCTTACGTAGGTGTTTATAGAAGTTTAATTGTAGTGTACGACAACACTTCCCATTTGCAGGAATTTTCTATAGTATAACAATCACAAGCTAGGCATTTCTATTTCAGCTTTGATTCGATTTGCTGTCAGACATGACAGATCTATTCATTAGTGTATTGCACTATTAATCAATAATAATTTAAAAATTAAATTTGAATGAGGATTTCATGAGCCAACACGTTCACTATATTACAGATGCCACTTTTGAAGCAGAAGTACTACAATCAACTATGCCAGTATTAGTCGATTATTGGGCAGAATGGTGTGGGCCATGCAAGATGATTGCTCCAATTCTTGATGAAGTTGCGAATGAGTATAGTGGGCGACTTAAAGTTGCAAAGCTTAATATTGATGAAAATCAAGTTACTCCCCCAAAATATGGAATTCGTGGCATTCCCACACTTATGTTATTCAAAAATGGTAATATAGAAGCAACCAAAGTTGGTGCTCTTTCAAAGTCTCAATTGACGGCATTTATTGACAGTCATCTGTGAAATCTTAGATTTACCTAATAAAATAAAAGCACTCTTTAAGCTTTAAGCTTTAAGAGTTACCGCTCCAACTTAACTTTTTCCTTATTAGCGTTACTCCTCTCCCTAATTATTTTAGCCTCTTTTTCTATTCCAATCATTTTTTACGAGTTTCTTCATGCGTTTATCTGATCTTAAAAGCCTTCATGTTTCCGAATTAGTAAAAATGGCTGTTGCCAATGAAGTTGAGGGGGCCAATCGTTTACGAAAACAGGATCTGATTTTTGCTCTATTAAAAAATCAGGCGCGTAAAAATGAAAGTATCTTTGGAGAAGGAACCCTGGAAATTTTGCAGGATGGATTTGGATTTTTACGCTCACCTGACACTTCCTACCTGGCAGGGCCAGATGATATTTATATTTCACCCAGTCAGATTAGGCGCTTTAATTTACATACTGGTGATTCAGTTGACGGTGAAATCCGTCCTCCCAAAGATGGAGAGCGATATTTTGCATTAGTTAAAGTTGACAAGGTTAATAGTGAACCACCAGAAAACTCCAAACGAAAAATTCTGTTTGAAAACTTGACTCCATTGTTTCCTACCGAGCGTTTGGTATTAGAACGTGATATCAAATCTGAGGAGAACATTACAGGTCGGATTATTGATCTTATCGCTCCGATCGGGAAGGGGCAGCGTGGTCTATTAGTTGCGAGTCCAAAATCTGGAAAAACAGTGATGTTGCAACATATTGCGCATTCAATTGCAGCTAATCATCCTGATGTCATCTTAATGGTGTTATTAATAGATGAGCGCCCTGAAGAGGTTACAGAAATGATTCGCTCAGTCAGAGGCGAAGTTATTTCATCTACTTTTGATGAGTCTGCCATGCGGCATGTTCAAGTAGCCGATATGGTGATAGAGAAAGCTAAACGTCTTGTGGAGCATAAAAAAGATGTGGTGATATTACTCGACTCTATCACTCGTTTAGCACGCGCCTACAACACGGTTGTACCTGCTTCCGGCAAAGTTTTAACAGGGGGAGTGGACGCCAACGCGTTGCAGCGCCCAAAACGCTTTTTTGGTGCTGCACGGAATATAGAGGAGGGAGGTTCTCTTACCATTATTGCTACCGCTCTAGTAGATACGGGTTCGCGCATGGATGATGTCATTTACGAAGAGTTCAAAGGTACTGGCAATATGGAAATTCATCTTGATCGGCGTATGGCAGAGAAACGTATTTATCCTGCCATTAATGTTAACCGTTCGGGTACTCGCCGAGAAGAGTTACTGCTTCCGCAGGATATATTGCAGAAGATATGGATATTGCGAAAACTACTTTACCCAATGGATGATATGGACGCAATGTCATTTCTACTTGACAAAATTAAAGCTACAAAAAGTAATGCTGATTTTTTTGATTCAATGCGGCGTGTATGATTTAATATATTATATAATTTAAAGATTTAGTGTGAGAATTAAGGACGTAAGAATATGAAAGCAGAAATTCATCCGAATTATCAAGAAATAACAGTTACATGTAGTTGTGGTAATGTCTTTAAAACATGTTCTACTTTAAATAAACCTTTACATGTAGAAGTATGCTCGGCTTGTCATCCTTTTTATACTGGAAAACAGAAGATTGTTGATACTGCCGGAAGAGTTGAGAAATTTAATCGTAAGTATGGAAAATCATTGCAAAAATAAACCTCAATCTGGCAATATTTTGATTGGATAATTTTTTGCTCCTTTCTTAACTTCCAAAAGATAAAAACTCAGCTTAGAAGCAGCATCAAATATTGAATTTGGGCTGATTTGTTGATGATTAGTGTTGATTTTGGATAAATCGTGTTGCTTAGAATGTAAGGATATAGATAATAGCTTTCTGCTCATATGTTAAAATTAACGTATAGCAAAAAGTACTATTCAATATTCTGAACTTGCTCGCGCATTTGTTCGATCAACACTTTTAGTTCTATAGAAATTTTTGAGACTCCCACGTCTACAGATTTTGAGCCAAGAGTATTGGCCTCTCGATTAAGTTCCTGCATCAAAAAGTCGAGTCGCTTGCCAACACATCCTCCCTTTAGCAGCGTGTGTTCCACCTCATCTAGATGAGTTTGCAAGCGTGATAATTCCTCGTCTATATCAATCTTGCTTGCAAATAATGTTAACTCTTGTCGAATACGTTCATCGTTATAATCTATTTTTGCTTCTTGCAAACGTACTATTAATTTTTCCTGGAAATTTGCTAGTAATATTGGAATACGCGGTGAGAGCTCCGTTGTTAATTGGCGTAATTGACGCAAGCGTTCCAGCAATGCATTCTTAAGTTTTTCTCCTTCACGAACACGCGTAGCAGTAAACTCATTCAAAGTGGCTTGAAGTAACTCCATGCAAGCTTCATGCAGTTCTGGAGTAGATAAGATATCGCTTTGCAATATGCCGGGCCAACGCAAAATATCTGCTACACTTAGGCTTTTTGCATCCAAAAGAGCTGATCTAACAGCGTTGTTCAGCTCGAGCAATTTATTTAATAACTGCTCATTGAGCTGTTGGGGTAGATCTACCTTTGCGCGCGGCATGAAGGTTAAACGGCAATCGATCTTTCCTCGTTTTAACTGGGTATTCAAGAGTTCCCGCATTGCGGGTTCCAGCGAGCGGAATTCATCTGGCAAACGGAACTGAATATCGAGATAGCGATTATTGACTGAACGTAGCTCTAGCGTTAGGGAGCCTTGAGCAATCTCCTCAGACATAACGGCATAACCTGTCATACTGGCTATCATGAGTATTTCCTTACCTTAAAAATAATTTTAATATTAGTAAGGAGTATAGAGGGTTGGTCAATTGAAAGCCATGGTTCTTTTGAGGCGTTTTTCAAGTACCTCAGTTATAACTTGACGGAGAATTCGGAAGCCTGCAAGAACGGCTGCTGCTGCATAGTCGGGTAGATTCATGAAATTGGCGTAGTAGCCTAGGTTGGTATTGAGACGGATAAGATCTTGCTCAAAGTCAAAGCGCCATCGTCAATAGGCTTATTCACCAGCGGAATGACAGGTTTGTCATAAAAAAATCTATGCTCTTACCACCAGCCTGCGTCAAGGCTTCCCCGGTGTTAAAACGGACTGCGGCGGCGCGAATTTCCCATTGGGGATGAGGGCGATAACCGTCTTCCACTCCGATCTGGTCGCCGATATACCGGCCAGTTCTGATGCTTCCAAGTATCGCTACCAAGGGCGCGGGCGGCGTGTAAACCGCATCTTCTTTATGATGCTTCCACAAGAAATTTCAGCCTAGAAGGAGTGTCAGTGCAGGGACAGGCCTGATTGTCACAGCCGGTTGCAAATCCATGATATTGCCCGGTGCCAATAGTGTCGCCTCGCTGAAGTAGGTGGAATTGGGATAGAGTGCATGAACCTAAATTCCTCAGTTGAAGACTCCTAAATCGCTCAAGAACCCTATTGATTAAGGTTCTTTGAAAGATCCATGGCATTACCAATCAGATGAGATTTTAGTGAAATAATCAAAATCTGCTGAAAGTGTTGCCACACCTTGCTCTCAGCTTGTTTACTGTAACTGAGGAGCAGTTAACATTTTTGGCTATGAACCGTTGATAGTATTAGATTACAGCTATTTTCATTCTAAATTCCAACTGAGGAATTTAGGATTAAAGGTGCCGAGCCGTCCGTCATCAGGATTCTTATCACCGCTGGCGATATCCGCTTTCAGGCTGAGCCGTGACAACCAAGGCAGTGCGGCGAAAGTAAACCCAGTATCGGAGGCGATTGTCCAGGCACGAATGGTTTGATCGCCGACATTGCCGATTTGGAATACCGCTTCCGTGTTCCAGTCCCATCCTCTTACAATACCAAACAGCCGTGTGCCGAAAGAATGCCTGTGTTCTCGTCCCTGCGCTGCTGCAAACCGTCCTTGGTCTCTTTCGTAGCCAAGCCAGTAGAGATCGATCAGGAGGGGGGGCATACTTTGCGGTGCGAGCGCAGCGTACAAGCCGTACAGCGATTGCGACTTACTAGCCGCGTCATCAAAGGCTCCCGGCTTATTGACAACCGGACGGAAAGTGAAAACATCAATGCGATGCGGTCCCTGATTCCAACTGGCACGTGCACCGTCGAAAGCGAGGCGAATGTTGGGACCTTCTCGCACTGCGATTAGACGTGAGGTACCAAGCGTCATTTCCTGCTGACCCGCACGCACGGAAAACATATTGCCATTCCATGCCAGGAAGCCTTGCTACAGGTCGGGATTGCTTTGATCGGTGCTGATGGGTCCGCCCTGGCGTCCGGCTTCGTCGTATACTCCGAATTGCACAAATATCTGCACGTGCTTGCCAACGCGCAAATCGCCATGGGCGAGACCTCGAAACAGGATGTAACCATCTTTACCGCTGTCAATACCAAAATTATCAGTCCTATAATACTGAGGACGTATACGCGCATCCGCCCCAAAGGTTAGTGTGGCGGTTTCGCCGATACGCCAGCATTTGGGCGCGATTTTGCTGCAACTTGCTTCTCAGTTCTCCTCGAATCGCAGCGGCAGATATTCAGATGCGGCTGCTGGCAATGATGTGGTGAGCATCACAGCGGCAACCAAGCTTGCCTGGCGATTTTTTGTTGTCTGTTGCATGCAGGTTTGCCGGGTAAGAGAAGCACTGTATGCATCATACTGCCCAGCACGAACAGCCGAGTGCACCCCAGAAGCCGCGCTGATCAGCAGCATCTACAGCATCCTGATACGCGCGTCCATGGGCATGGCCATGCACAGAACAACTGATTCCGCAGCCGCATGCCGCCTGAGCAAATGAGTGTATCGTTGCTGCACCTGCCGCAGGTTTGAAATAGCCGCCAAAGTGCTTCACAGGCGACCAGTCCGGCATAGTTGGCGGCAAAGGCGGAGCAAGCGCGCTGAATTCATCGTCACCGTAAACAATGCGCCCGCCGACGATCGTAAGCACTGAAACAAGGTTGCGAATTTCGTCTTCGGGAATGCTGAAGTAATCAGCGGACAGCACGGCGAGATCGGCATATTGACCGGGTTTGATCTGACCTTTGACGCCTTCTTCGTTCGAGAACCAGGTATTCGCCTGCGTGTAGAGGCGTAGGGCGGTCTTGCGATCGACGAGATTTGTCGCCGGATATAGCGAGAGACCACCCAAAGTCTTGCCGGTCGTGAGCCAATAGAGTGCAGTCCAGGGATCATAGCTGGCTACGCGGGTGGCATCGGTACCTGCGCCGACATTGACACCCATTGCCAGCATGCGTTGATAAGGCGGTGTGCGCTCGGCGGCCTTGCGGCCGTAACGCTGCACGAAAAACTCGCCCTGGTAGGCCATGCGGTGCTGAATGGCGATGCCGCCGCCAAGTTTGGCGATACGCTCAAGGTTAGCGTCAGTCACGGTTTCGGCGTGATCAAAAAACCAGTGTATACCGTCAAAGGGAATATCCCGATTCACCTTCTCGAATACATCCAGCGCACGCGAGATGGTTTCATTGTAAGTGGCATGCAGGCGGAATGGCCAGTGATTGCTGGCGAGAATACGTACCACGGCTTCCAGATCTTTTTCCATGTGCGGCGCCATGTCCGGGCGCGGCATACGGAAGTCCTCAAAATCCGCTGCAGAAAAGACCAGCATTTCACCCGCGCCGTTATGGCGGTAGTAGTCATCGCCGTCGCCAGGTTTCAGCATCTTGGTCCATTTGGAAAAATCTGCAACCTCTTCCCCGGCTTTCTGCGTAAACAGGTTGTAGGCAATGCGCAGGGTCAGTTCGCCGGCTTTATGCAGATCCTCAATGATTTTGTAGTCATCCGGGTAGTTCTGAAAACCGCCGCCGGCATCGATGACGCTGGTGATACCCAGGCGGTTCATTTCCCGCATGAAATGGCGTGTGGAATTGAGTTGATACTCGTAAGGCAGCTTGGGACCTTTGGCTAGAGCGGAATAAAGGATCAGCGCATTCGGCTCCGCCAATAGCAAGCCTGTCGGTTCCCCGTTGCTATCCCTAGCAATCAGGCCGCCCGGCGGGTTGGGTGTGTCGCGGTCGTAACCACAGGCACGCAGTGCTGCACGGTTAAGCAGGGCACGATCGTAGAGGTGCAAAATGAAGACCGATGTATCCGGTGCTGCTGCGTTGATTTCGTCGAGTGTCGGCAAGCGTTTCTCAGCGAACTGCATTTCAGTAAATCCACCGACGATGCGCACCCATTGCGGCGCGGGCGTGCGCGCTACCTGCTCTTTCAGGCGATGCATGGCATCAGCCAGTGAGGGAATGCCGTCCCAGCGCAGTTCCATGTTGTAATTGAGTCCGCCGCGGATAAAATGCAAGTGCGAATCGATCAGACCGGGAATGACGCAGCGGCGATTGAGGTCTATCACCTGCGTATTGCTATCGGCCAGGCGCATTACTTCACCGTCATCTCCGACGGCGGTGAAGCGGCCATCGGAGATGGCGACAGCCGTAGCTTGCGGATGCTGGCGATCAAGTGTCGTGAATTGGCCGTTGCGGAGGATCAGCTGGATTTTAGGGTTG
The DNA here is from genome assembly GCF_900107265.1 of Nitrosomonas sp. Nm33. Taxonomy (GTDB): domain Bacteria; phylum Pseudomonadota; class Gammaproteobacteria; order Burkholderiales; family Nitrosomonadaceae; genus Nitrosomonas. The sequence goes on from NZ_FNPJ01000060.1 coordinate 20,419, forward strand.
TTCATCATTTTCTCCTTAAGACGACGTGATTAACGTGAGTTCGACATAAGAATCACAACCCTACAAGTGGAAGAGCTTGAGTGAATCTGATATTAAGTGAAGGTTTCTTCTCGCGGAACGTGTAAGC
>NZ_FNPJ01000049.1 GCF_900107265.1 Nitrosomonas sp. Nm33
TAGCCGCGGTCAATGTCGTTTTGCCATGATCCACATGACCTATTGTGCCAACGTTTACATGCGGCTTCAATCGCTCAAATTTACTCTTCGCCATGCTATATCCTCATCATCAAAATTACTTCATTTTACAACAGCACCATAACCATGACTATGGTGCCCATGGCCAGAATTGGACTGGCGACCTCTCCCTTACCAAGGGAGTGCTCTACCACTGAGCTACATGGGCAAGCTATATTTACCTTACTCGTATTTCTTTTACCCCATTTGGAGCGGGTGAAGGGAATCGAACCCTCGTCGTAAGCTTGGAAGGCTTCTGCTCTACCATTGAGCTACACCCGCACACTCTAGAAAAACCTACCCACCCCTATAATTTATGGCTAAGTGCTGATTTGCCCGTACTCTAACTGTTCTTTCGGTAATTAAAAATGTGGTGGAGGGGGAAGGATTCGAACCTTCGAAGGCAGAGCCGTCAGATTTACAGTCTGATCCCTTTGACCGCTCGGGAACCCCTCCAAATTAATCTAGCATTATCGATGTATTATAGCTCTAAGTCAATAAATTCATTATTATTCCTATGCAAGTTTAATTTCTGTCGATGTTGAACCCAACGGAGAATCGGAATGAATTAATTTAATATTTTGTGATTATTATCCTTGGAGCATCCCCATCAATTTTTATGCAGAACAACAGAGCCAGGACGAACATCAAAATCTTATAAAGAATCAATCTAAAAATCCGTTTTTCAAATTGACTGCATTTGTTCTAATAATAAAAAAGAGTTGCATATTAAGATTTGCAACTCTCCATTTTCATTGGTGGGTCTGGTAGGACTTGAACCTACGACCAAGGGATTATGAGTCCCCTGCTCTAACCAACTGAGCTACAGACCCATACGAACTACCAACTTACTAAGAAAATACACTATACGCACAATCCGTTCTCTATCGCAGGATAATTAATTTGTGCTCTATAGCATAGCACTTTTTGTGAAACCGACTGTACTTTCATATCTGCCAATTCACAAATTGGTATATTAGCAATTCAAGAATTTTGAATGCTAATATTATATCTCATGTAGCGCGATAGTAAATTATGAGTTACCTGTATCTAAAAAGCTACGTAGGCGATCGGAACGAGCCGGATGGCGCAATTTTCTCAATGCCTTTGCTTCTATTTGACGGATACGTTCACGAGTCACATCAAACTGTTTTCCAACCTCTTCCAAGGTATGATCAGTATTCATTTCAATACCAAAACGCATTCGCAAGACTTTCGCCTCTCGCGGCGTGAGAGAATCTAGCACATCCTTAGTAGCGTTGCGCAAACTAGCATAAACAGCAGCATCAGCCGGCGCTACAGTAGATGAATCTTCTATAAAATCACCCAGATGGGAATCTTCATCATCACCAATTGGTGTTTCCATCGAGATTGGCTCTTTAGAAATCTTGAGAATTTTTCTAATTTTCTCTTCGGGCATCTCCATCTTTTGGGCTAGCAATGCTGGCTCTGGCTCTTGCCCAGTTTCTTGCAGAATCTGACGCGAGATACGATTCATTTTATTAATTGTTTCAATCATATGAACAGGAATTCGAATTGTACGAGCCTGGTCGGCAATAGAACGTGTTATTGCCTGACGTATCCACCACGTTGCATAAGTAGAAAACTTGTAACCACGTCGATATTCAAATTTATCTACAGCCTTCATCAAACCAATATTACCTTCTTGGATGAGATCTAAAAATTGCAACCCACGATTAGTATATTTTTTAGCAATCGAAATCACCAATCGCAAATTAGCTTCTGTCATTTCACGTTTTGCACGCCGTGCTTTTGCCTCGCCAGTGGTCATTCTGCGATTGATCTCTTTCAGTTCCTTGATAGGAATTTTGGCTAGTTCTTGCAGAGAAAGCATACATTGTTGCTGCTCCATAATAGCAGGCATGAAATGCTTTAATGACTGACTACAAGGCTTATTAGACTCAACTTCTGACTTAGTCCAATCTAGATTGGTCTCATTCCCAGGAAAAACTTTGATAAAATAATTTCGTGGCATATTTGCTTTAATGACACACAGATCCATAATTTTCCGCTCGCAGCTGCGAATTTCATTAACAAGATCGCGTTGTGAATCACATAATCTTTCTACCATCTTGGCTGAGAATCTCATAGCCATGAGTTCGGATGAAATTTTTTCCTGAAGAGCCTTATATTTTTTGTCCTCTCGCGAGCCATTTTTTTCGATTATTTTTTGCATTTCGTTATAGGCTTTGCGAATCTCTACAAAACGCTCTAATACATCACTTTTTAACTTAATCAGACTGGCGCTAGCTACCGCAACTCCGTCCTCATCTTCCATGTCATCAGACACAAAATCCTGTTCAAGCGACTCATCAGACATTTCTTCATTTAGGATTCCTTGAGCATCATCATCAAGCAATCCATCAACCAATTCATCAACACGCAACTGATCATTCTCAACCTCGGCTGCCAAATCTAGAATATCTGCAATAATCGTTGGACATGCAGAAATAGCCTGTATCATATGCCTTAAACCATCTTCAATACGTTTTGCTATTTCTATTTCACTTTCACGTGTTAATAACTCTACAGAACCCATCTCACGCATATACATGCGCACTGGATCAGTAGTACGACCAAATTCCGAATCGACACTAGAAAGCGCTGCCTCAGCCTCTTCTACTACATCCTCATCAGTTACAGCAGTCGCTGTATCAGACATTAATAATGCTTCTGCATCTGGCGCCTCATCATGAACAGAAATCCCCATATCATTGATCATGCTAATGACACCTTCAATTTGTTCAGCATCTAGCATATCATCAGGCAGGTGATCATTAATTTCAGCATAAGTCAAATAACCACGTTCCTTACCCTGAACAATCAATTTCTTAAGTCGCATCTTTCTTGCCTCGATATCTTGAGGCGCAGATGACAAGGTTTCCTCAACCATTTCTTCTACATGGTCATTATTCGATGCTTTAATTTTCTTTGATGCTTTCATTTTCGCTGATTTTATCTTGGTTAATTCCGACTGATTAGCAATAATCGGATTTTCTGTATCTGTTTCTTGTGTTAATTGCTTTGTACCCATATTTCAAGTGTCCTAGCAGTCATAACTGCAAAAAGATTCAACCTTTATTTTTGTTACCTTATCTATGTACATCTACTAGTTTTAGCAACAAGGCCTATTTTTCTATTTAAGGACTACTGCTTGCCAAGTTATTAGCTTTTCTCATTTTCTTAGTCACCGCTGACTAGTATTCTAAATTTATTGAAATTTAGATAATATGGACAAATAAATTCTAAATCTTTTGAGTATATCAAAAATTTATCATACCGCAGCTTTTTTAAATTTTTTGTTCCCTTAATCAATGAAAAGTTCAAAATATAATAACTATTTAGATGCTTATTAAGCAATTAATATCCAGATTCTGTATTTCGTTTCTTCCCATAAAGAATTTGATAATAATTTTCTTTAAGAAACAGCTAATTGCTGCAATTCTCGCTTCTCTTCCAAGGTAAGCAAGTTTAGAGGTTTACTATGCAGCATAGCCATTCTTTGTTTGCGATGGATTTCCCCCAATCGCAACAATATTCCTGTAAACTCCGCCTCAATATCCACACCCTCTTCCCACATATTTATTTCTTTCTCTATTTTTTCTAGCAATTCATAGCATGGGTTATCACAGAAACATGCCTTAATCGATGACAATGTTGCATCTTTTAAGTCTTGCGGTGATAAAGTATTTAAAAAATCTACTAAGTCTATCAATAGCGTCTTTTCTTCATTTTGTACACCATATCCTGCCAGCATATCTTTATCTAGCTTCTCGACATATACTGGATCATGCAGGATTAACTGGATTAACTTACGACAAGGTGTTGCTGGTTGTGGTCGCTTCAGATTAGGCTGAGAAAAAGAATCTTTTCGCTTAATTTGCAACAATCTCTCTAATTCGTTTTGGTTAATAGAAGTGAGTTGTGATAATCGCTTTATCAGCATAAGAGCAAAAACTGGAGCGCCTCCTATTTGAGCCAATAATGGTCGTGCATGTTGCACCAAACTAGCGCGCCCTTCGCTGGTTTGCAGATTTACACGTGCAGATAATTCACTATAAAAAAACTCTGATAGAGGTAGCGCCTGATCAAAAAGTGCTTCGAATGATTCTTTACCATACTTACGAACATAACTGTCAGGATCTTCATTCTCTGGCAGAAACAGAAAACTTATATCTTTTCCATCCCGTAATTGTGCCAAACTATTTTCGAGCGCACGCCAAGCTGCTTTCCTTCCCGCTCTGTCACCATCGAAACAAAAAATGATTTTATCTGTTTGGCGCAAAAGCTTCTGGATATGAAAAGGCGTAGTGGCAGTACCAAGCGTAGCAATCGCATAATCGATACCATGTTGTGCAAGCATGACTACGTCCATATACCCTTCTACCACCAAAGCTCGTCCTGATTGACGAATTGCTTTGCCGGCTGCAAACAAATTATAAAGTTCACGCCCCTTTATAAATAAGGGCGTCTCGGGAGAATTCAAATACTTTGGCTCTCCAGTATCTAATACCCTCCCACCAAAGCCAATTATCCTGCCTTTCTGGTCGAAAATTGGGAACATAATGCGATCACGGAATCGGTCATAATGTTTACCATCATCGCCACGTATCACCAAGCCCACTTTCACCAACACATTTTCTGATTGCTTTAACGAATAATCAGAAAATACAGAAGCAAGATTCTGTCGGTTAGCCGGCGCATAACCAATTCCAAAACGAACAGCTATTTCTCCCGTTAAACCGCGCTTTTTCAAATAAGCAATCGCATGTTCAGCATTCTTAAGTTGACTACGATAGTATTGAGCTGCAATTTTCATCGATTCAGCCATGTGTTGTACAGACCCCCCCGCTTTATCTTGCGCGTCTTCTTTTTTGGTAGAAGATAAATGAGATTCAGATACTCGAGAATAAGTTACAACTTGTTGAGCTGGAACTTGCATTCCAGCAGAGGCAGCCAAATTCTCAACCGCATCAACAAAACTCATTCCGTTATGCTCAATCAGAAAATTGATGGCATTACCATGCTTTCCACAACCAAAACAATGGTAGAACTGTTTTGTTGGACTGACTGTAAATGACGGGGTTTTTTCATTATGAAACGGACAGCACGCGCTAAAATTGCCACCAACTTTCCTGAGTGGCACATAACGCCCAATTACATCCGCTATATCTATGCGATTGAGCAACTCTTGAATAAACGATTGAGGAATCATTTATTAAAGTACGCCAATATGTTAGCTGATTATCAATAAAGTTAATAAACTCTTGACTACTATCTCAAACAAATATACTAAGAATAAATGCTCATCTAATAAAATTAAGAAGAAATTTTTTTCTTTACCAACGCTGCTACTTGAGTCATATCTGCACATCCAGTCAATTTAGGCTTTAATAAAGCCATAATCTTCCCCATCTGCTGCTGCCCTGCATCCCCAACCATAGCAATAACTTCGTTCACTATATTATCGACTTCAGCTTCACTCATCATTTGGGGCATATAAGCAAGCAGCACATCCACTTCGTATTTTTCGGCATCAGCCAAATCTTGTCGGTGCGCGGCTTCATATTGCGCGATCGAATCTCTACGCTGTTTAAGCATTTTCTCAACTACTGCAATGATAGCTGTATCAGCTAATTCGATGCGCTCATCAACTTCTCGCTGTTTAATAGCTGCCTGCAGTAGCCGAATAGCATCACGCTTTTTTGAGTCCCCGGCGCGCATGGCAGCCTTCATGTCTTCTGTGATTTTCTGCCTCAAATTCATAACAGAGCAGCCTAACAAGTTTGTCTTACGAACTCTTGATTGACTAATAAAGTTTTTTCGGGAGTAATTGACTGCGCAAACGTTTATAGGTACGCTTAACAGCTGCTGCATGCTTACGTTTACGTTCTGCAGTTGGCTTCTCATAAAATTCGCGCGCGCGCAATTCTGTAAGTAATCCAGTTTTCTCAACCGATCGTTTAAAACGACGCATGGCAACTTCAAATGGTTCGTTTTCTTTAACTTTAACAGTGGTCATAAAACAGTAATCCCTTTCGGTCTCCTTCTATTTCTATTGAATGTTAATAATTCTGCAAAAGCTTACAAATATAACATTATTATTTTCTTTATAAAAGCATGCAGTAAGAAAAGCTTTTGGACGCAATCAACCAGATATCAAGTTAACATTATCTGTGTTTTCCCATTCACCACTTTCTGTTGCCCCCTCTCTAGCCAAAAGGTTTAAAATTGGACACGAAGAGATTCAATATAGTTTCTATTGACACTTAAAATGATTGTACTTGGTATTGAAACATCGTGTGATGAAACAGGTATTGCCCTTTATCACACAGAACATGGTTTATTAAGTCACACGCTATATTCACAAATTGAAATACATAATGAGTATGGCGGAGTTGTACCAGAACTTGCCTCACGCGACCATATTCGCCGTGTAGTCCCGCTTATCAAACAGGCCTTGAAAGAAGCAAATATTTGCTTGAAGGAAGTTGACGCTATTGCCTACACTCAAGGGCCTGGTCTGGCAGGAGCATTATTAGTAGGTGCATGTATCGGTTCCGCACTAGCATTCGCCCTCGAAATTCCAGTACTGAATATTCATCATCTTGAAGGCCATCTTCTGTCTCCTCTATTATCGACACCTTCCCCCTCATTTCCTTTCGTGGCACTCCTCGTTTCTGGTGGTCACACTCAGTTAATAAAGGTAAATGGCATAGGACAATATATATTGCTTGGTGAAACAGTAGATGATGCGGCAGGTGAAGCTTTTGACAAAACAGCAAAACTTCTTGGGCTAGACTACCCCGGTGGACGAGCACTTGCTGAACTTGCCGAACAAGGTCAATCGGGTCGTTTCAAACTTCCTCGCCCTATGCGGTATAGCGGAGACTTTAACTTTAGTTTCAGCGGATTAAAAACTGCTGTATCAACTTTAATAAAAAATCATGATATTACATCCCAGACCTGTGCGGACATTGCACTTGCTTTTCAGGAAGCAGTTATAGACATCCTAGCAGAAAAATCTTTGTCCGCTCTTATGCAGAGTGGTCTTAGTCAACTAGTCGTAGCTGGTGGAGTAGGGGCAAATATCCAATTACGTAAAAGGCTCATTCGTGAAACAACCGACATAGGCGCAACTGTATATTTTCCAGAATTTGAATTCTGTACTGACAATGGTGCGATGATCGCTTTTGCTGGAGCAATGCGTTTACAACAACAAGAGATCAACTACCAACAAACTATGAGCAGCTTCACGGTAAGAGCCAGATGGGATCTAGAGATGTTGTAAGAATTTTCGATTTCAAATCACTATTTGCTTTCTTCCCCAATGCGTGCTTCTCTACCTGCAGCCAAATTGATGATATTTGGTTTATGCCGCCAAAGAAGTAGCAGCGAAATAGTAGTAATGGCCCATACATTTATTTCGAGGCCAAGCAAAATATACGCATAAATTGGTGCAAGCAATGCAGCAACTAGTGCAGACAAAGAAGAGATACGCCAAACCATTGCAACTAAAATCCAGGTAAATATTACCAATAACCCTAACAAAGGATCCAAGCCGAGTAGCACCCCTGCCGATGTTGCCACCCCTTTGCCACCTTTAAAACCAAGAAAAATTGGAAACAAATGACCAAGAAAAACAGCTAATGCAACACCAGCAACTGCTTCGCTTCCCAGCTCCCAAGCTTGTGAAAAATATTTAGCAAGTATCACTGCCAGCCACCCTTTGCCAGCATCACCCAATAATGTCAAAACTGCCGCTATTTTCTTGCCGCTACGCAACACATTTGTTGCGCCGGGATTTTTCGAGCCATATGTTCTCGGATCAGGCAATTCAAATAACCAACTTGCTACAACCGCAAATGAAATTGAGCCCAGTAAATAAGCTGTTAACAACAATAGTCCTATTTCCATATCATCACCAAAATAGCGCCCCTTTTATAAATAGACTAGAATTGCTATAACAACACATAAAAATATTTCTTTAATTTATCCAACCAAGGTTATAGATCATATTTAAATCCTAATAATGGATATCATCTTTCTTCACGACTTCAAAGTTAAAACGCTGATTGGAATTTATCCATGGGAAAAAAAGATTGCTCAAACAATCGAGCTTAACCTTGAAATTGCCCTCCCAACCAATCGCGCTTGTTTTACTGACAATCTTGAAGATGCGCTGGATTATTCTCTAATTACCAAGCGCATCAATGATACTTTAGCTACCAAGCAATTCTCTTTACTTGAGGCATTAGCTGAGCATATTGCTCAAATTATTTTGACAGAGTTTAATTCTCCTTGGGTGAAAGTAAGTGTCGCTAAACTCGGCATTATTCAAGGGATAAAAAAGCTTGGTGTGTGTATTGAACGAAAATCATTGCCCTCCTAGCCTATCTTGCTACCCGTATATCCAATTTATTCTATTTGGTCAGCAGCAATTCTCTTGATCTCAAGGTAACTTTAAACGATGCTTGCCCAAATCTTTAACATATTCTATATCGCGTCGGATCAGGAATTTCTGCTGCCAAAAATCCTGCCTTGCGTATGCGACAGGCATCACATAGACCACAAGCAAAGCCACTTTCATCAGCCTGATAACATGATACAGTCACAGCATAATCAATCCCTAGTTCTACCCCTAAACAAATAATTTCTTTCTTAGAAAGATTAAGAAGTGGCGCATGCAGCGTCAGCTTATTCCCCTCTCTAGCAGTTTTGGTTGCAAGGTTCGACATTTTCTCGAAGGCTTCAATATAATCTGTCCGACAATCTGGATAGCCAGAATAATCGATAGCATTAACACCGATAAATATATCGTGACTTTCGAGCACTTCAGCCCAGGCTAAAGCTAAAGAAAGCATGATCGTATTTCTGGCGGGAACGTAAGTGACAGGAATACCTGTGATTATCCCTTCAGTAGGAACCGCAATAGATTTATCAGTAAGAGCAGATCCTCCCAATACGCTCAAATTAACGCTTATAGTTTGATGTGCCTGTACACCCATGGATTGGCCGATCTTCAGTGCTGCTGCTAACTCTGATGGATGACGTTGTCCATAATCAATACTTAACGCATAACATTCAAATCCTTTGTCGCGAGCAATAGCAAGTGTCGTTGCAGAATCCAGGCCACCCGATAAAAGTACGATAGCTTTTCTCATAAAACCGTATATTGTCAAAGGAAGAATAGCTCTCAGAAATGTATTTGCTGAATCTTCACCGCCCTGCTACCTCTCCCCAGAGTATTTTATGAAGTTGAAGCTGTAATCTAACCGGTAAACGATCCTTTAATATCCATTCAGCAAGCTTGGTTGGGTCGAGTTGACCATATACCGGCGAAAATAATACCGGACAAACCTGATCGAGACATCGTTCGTAAAATATATCAACTGCCCATCGATAATCTGCTTCGTCACATAAAACAAACTTCAATTCATCTTGGTCAGTTAAATAATCGATATTAGACCAACGATTCTTCGCGACCTCTCCTGACCCAGGTGTCTTAATATCAACGATCTTGGAAACTCTTTTATCCACTTTGGATATATCAAGTGCGCCGCCCGTTTCAATCGATACTGAATAGCCTGTATCACATAATACTGTTAACAGTGTCAGACAAGCTTTCTGCGCCAGTGGCTCACCTCCAGTAACCGTAATATAACGAGATGCATAACTTGAAGCTTCATTCAGTACATCGGCGATTGACATATTCTTGCCCCCTGAGAATGCGTACTCAGTATCACAATATCCACACCGTAACGGGCAGCCAGTCAAGCGAATAAACACTGTCGGCAAACCAATGCGACTGGTTTCTCCTTGTACAGAATAAAATATCTCACTTATACGCAATACTTCTGCTTCGGTTTCTTGCATAGGATGTTGTCGTAGCACAGAAGGGAAATGCATTACATCTTTAGAGACAGCTTTAACAGCTGCCTCTTTCATTGTTAAATCTTATTTTAAGTTAGCAAGACGTCGTCTAGCTTTTTCAGCTGCTTCACTATTGGGATATTTTGTGATTAAGTTTTGCAATGTTGTTTTGGCTGCGGCAACCTCAGTCATTTCTATTTGACAACTCGCAATATTAAGCATGGCATCAGGTGCCTTTCCACTATTCGGATAATTCTCGATTAGTTTTTGCTGGGCCCTGATGGCAGAACTAAAATCACGTAATGCATAATAAGCATTACCAATCCAATAAGCAGCTCCCGGTGCTAAATTAGAAGCAGGATAACGTGTAAGAAAATTCTCAAACTGAGTGATCGCTCCCGAATAATCACCTTCTTTGAACAAATTATAGCTTGCGTTATAAGCATCGCGCTCTGATAGGTCTGTAGGCTGGTTTTTAGGTTGCGCTACACTACTTGTTCCACTCGCTGGCGTGGTAGAAGGAACCGTTGTAACTGTTGTCTCTGGTGGAGAGCCCAAGCTAATCGAGGTATCGCGAGATGCTGGCTCTACCTGCTTCAATCGGTTATCCAAATCTAGATAAAAATCCTTCTGCTGTTTTTTCAAAAGCTTATTTTCTTCATTCAGTATTTCAATTTGCCCATGCAGTTTTCCAAGCTCAATTTTAAACGCTTCGATCTGGGTATAAAGCTCTAATATCGCCTGATTTTTAAGGGCTTCCTCCATGCTGACAATACGCGCATCCATCTCTTGCACTTGTTTTTGTAACATTTCTATTTGCTCACGGGCCTGTGCGTCATCAAATAGTCCCGCGAAACTTACATTATAACTAAACAAAAACAATAGGATAGAAGCACGTATCAACATTATTATTCCCCTTGATAAAGAATATCAGCCCGACGGTTCTCAATCCATGAAGACTCATCACGACCTGCAGCACGAGGCTTTTCCTCACCTAAGCTTACTGCCTCGATCTGATGATCACGAGCGCCCGAAAGCAGCATAGCATTCTTTACGCTATCCGCCCGGCGCTGACCAAGCGCAAGATTATACTCACGGCTTCCACGTTCATCGGTATTACCCTGTAGCAATACCCTGGCATTTGAGTTATCCCGTAGATACCTAGCATGTGCCAGCACCAAATCTCTGTATTCGTTTTTTATTGTATAGCTATCAAAGTCGAAATAAACACTCCGCCGAGAAAGAATGTTAGATGGATCTCGTAATGGATTCATGCCAAACCCACCCGCCCCCGCCCCCGCTCCCATACCCTCTTGTGCACCCGCACCCATCCCGCCACCACCCATAGTTCGGTCCTCCAACTCACTTGTAGGCTGTGTAGTTTTGCTTGCGCACGCTGATAATAAACAGATTATCAACACACTCAAAAATTTTTTCATTTTTTACCTTATAAAATTAATTAATAAAATTGCCTGTACGCTGCGATTTCAACAAAGGACCCCAAACTGGTTCTCTGATATCACCAGTTTGTGAGGTAAGACGTTGTTTTGTTTGTCCATCGCTCGAAACGGCGGATAATATACCACGCTCGCCTATTTCGGTAGCATATAAAATCATCTTGCCATTAGGAGCAAAGCTAGGAGACTCATCAAATTTTGAATCGGTTAGTATTTGTACTTGTCGCCTAGCAAAATCTTGTACGACAACATTAAATCTGCCACCATGACGATGAATGTAAGCAAAACTTTTTCCATCGGGGCTATAACGCGGGCTTACGTTGTAGCTTCCTTCAAATGTTAGGCGTTCAGCTGTACCAGCTTGATTTCCTGTTATCGCCATTCGGTATATTTGTGGACTACCTCCCCGATCAGAAGTAAAAATAATCGATCGGCCATCCGGCGAGAAACTTGGTTCCGTATCAATTCCTGAACTTTGAGAAAGTCTTTGTAATCCACTTCCATCTGCATTAATCAAAAATATTTGTGATCCACCATGCATAGTCAATACCACAGCTAGCTTACTTCCATCGGGAGACCAAGCTGGCGCACTATTACTACCCTTAAAATTAGCGACAGCTTTCCGCTCACGCGTCGACAGTGTCTGGACATAAACAACAGGCTTTTTGTTTTCAAATGAGACATAAGCAAGTTTACTACCATCGGGTGACCATGCAGGGGAAATAATGGGCTCGGTATATTCGATTACAGATTGAGCATTATGGCCATCAGAATCAGCTACCTGCAGAGCATATTTATTGCCCTGTTTCAATACATAAGCAATACGAGTGCTAAATACCCCAATATCGCCAGTCAATGCTTCATAAACGATATCAGCAATACGATGGGCGACAGCGCGTAGCTGATCGGCCGAAACCGTACTTGCAAATCCAGTTAACTGGGCCTGCTTTGCAACATCCATCAAGCGAAAGCGTACCTCAATCCGTCCATCGGGTAGAATTGTCGTATTGCCTATCACGAGCGCACTTGCTCCTCGACTCTGCCAATCCGCATAAGCAATCTCTTCCGGTTCATGAGGTGTATGACCCAATGAATCAACCAGTCTAAATAAACCTGTGCGCTCCAAATCAGCTGCTACTACTGTGGTTATACTCTGCGGAAGTCTTGATTCAGCAGAAAACGGAACAATAGTAATAGGAATTCTGGTTGCACCTCCACCAAATATTTCGATATTAAGTGCAGCATTTAGCGGCGCATGCATAATCGATAACAATAAAATAAGTGCATAAAAGGGAGCACGATGTAAGTAATTTTGCATAGCAGCAACTCTCAAAAAAATTGCGTTCTGTAAAAATCAAAACGATTCACGATAATGTACTGTGAGATTAAAATCACGAAATTCTCTGAATAACGTTGAATCTGGCGGTATAGGTAATGGTGTGGATAAAAAGATAGCTCTTTCCACCGCTTCATCAAATGCAGGATAACCACTGGTTCTGCGTAACACTACGTTTAATACCTCCCCTCCTGGTAAGAGTGTCACTCTGTATTCAACCACTGGATTGCCGGGCAGATTGGGCGGCATGACAATACGACTTCTGATTTTTGCTTGAATCATTGCCTTATATTTAGCTATTTCATCCATTTGCTTGGTTTTCTCCGCAGCAGCTTTCTGTGCAATGGCTTCTTGTTCACGTCGTTGTTGCTGCTTGATTTCTTCAGCCTGTTGCTGTTCCTTGAGCTGCTTCTCTTTCTCTTGTTCACGTCGTTGCTGCTGCTTGATTTCTTCAGCTTGTTGCTGCTCCTTGAGCTGCTTCTCTTTCTCCAGATCAGTTTTTTTCGTTGTTTCCTTAGCAGCCTCTAGTTTTGCTATCTTCTCCTTGATTGGTTCAGGTTTAGGAGGAGCCTCTTTCACTGGCTCAGGCTGCTTCGTAGCTTCCTTTGTAGGCTGAGGTTTTACCGTTTTTTCCTTGATCTCAGTAGCCGGTTTTTGAGGCGGCGACGGAGCATCTGCCTTGACTGATTCGGGTTTAGGAGGAGTCTCTTTCACTGGCTCAGGCTGCTTCGTAGCTTCCTTTGCAGGCTGAGGTTTTACCGTTTTTTCCTTGATCTCAATAGCTGGTTTTTGGGGCGGCGACGGAACATCCGCCTTAACTGGTTCAGGTTTAGGCGGCGTCTCTTTCACTGGCTCAGGCTGCTTTGTGACTTCCTTTGCAGGTTGAGGTTTTACCGTTTTTTCCTTGATCTCAGTAACCGATTTTTGGGGTGGCGACGGAACATCTGCCTTGACTGATTTAGGTTTAGAAAGAGTCTCTTTCACTGGCTCAGATTTCACTTTGGCTGGTGTTTGTTGCACTGGCTCAGGTCGCGGCGGTGTTTCTCTAACAGGAGCAGGCTTAATTGGCTGTGGTAAATCACTCCACAAATCAACAACCATCCTTTCAGGCGGATTATTTTTCCAGCTTAAGCCAAAAACCATGAATGCAAAAAAAATAATATGCACTAGCAAAGCTAGTACTGCAGCCCGAAATAATCCAGGTTCTGGATAGGAAGCATCTCGCCAAGCAGTCACATTCATCGTCACTTACGTTCTTATCTGGGTTTTGTAAGCAGCCCAACCTTATTGACTTGTTCTTGCTGTAATATATCCATGACATTAATCACTTCTTCATAGCGAACATTTTTATCGGCTGCAATCACGACAGGTTGTTCAGTATTTTGTGCCTGTTTATTTTTGATCGCCTTTACAAGTTCGCTACGACTCATTTTCTGCTCGCTACCCATTTTGCTACGGTCACGTAATGTCAGGCTACCATCCGCAGCAATAATAACTTCCAAAGGTTCAACTGGGGCTGTCGACGATTTGCCGATTTGAGGGAGTTCAATTTGACCAGGATGAATAAGTGGGGCTGTAATCATGAAAATAACCAACAACACCAACATTACATCAATATACGGCACGACATTGATTTCGTTCATTAGACGACGTTTAGTACGACGATTTATCATGGGATGGCTACAATCCTCTTATAATTTTGCTGCTCGCCGTTGCAACACATTCGATAGCTCTTCCATAAAACTCTCATAGCGTGTTGCTAATTGACTCGTATCACTTGCATAACGATTATAGGCAATAACCGCAGGAATCGCCGCAAACAAACCCATTGCCGTTGCTATTAGCGCTTCTGCAATACCTGGCGCAACATTCGCAATGGTCGCCTGGGTTAAATTGGATAATTCACGAAATGAATTCATAATACCCCAGACCGTACCAAACAAGCCAACATAGGGACTTACTGATCCTACAGTAGCTAGAAAAGACAGATGGGATTCCAGTCTGTCCATTTCACGTTGATAGGCAGCACGCATTGCACCCCGTGTACTATCCATCATCGCACCAATATCCATACCGGCTTGATGCTTGGTAAATTCACGAAACCCTGCTTCAAAAATACGCTCCATGCTACCTGCCATGTCACGCGCACCTGCTGCTCGGTGGTAAAGCGCGTTAAGATCTACTCCTCTCCAAAAAGTATTCTCAAACTCGTCACTTTGTTTAATCGCCAATCTAATCGCAAACATCTTACGAAAAATAAACCACCATGATAGCAATGACGCAATCAATAAAAGCAGCATTACCAGTTGTACAGGCAAGCTAGCGCTGCTAACAAGGTGAAAAAATGATAAATCTTGAGTTACAGTTGTATTCATAATAATTTATTTCTCGATTTTTTGACGAAGCGGCGTAGGTACACTCACTGGCTTGAGACTTTCCACACCAACACATACCACATGAATAATTGCACTGACCAACATGACCTGATCTCGCAATACTTGTTGAAATAATGTGATGCGGCTTCTACCTATCTCTGTTACTTGAACTGTAACATGCAGCAAATCATCGAGAAGCGCTGGCTTGAAATACTCTATATTAAGTGACCGCACCATAAAAATCGTTTTATGCGCTCGAATTAATGTATCAACCGAAAACCCCATTTCTCGCAACCATTCGTAGCGGGCGCGTTCCATAAAATTAAGATAATTCGCATGATAGACAACTCCCCCTGTATCGGTGTCCTGATAATAAACGCGCACTGGATAGGAAAAGATATGATCCGATAAAGCAAATTGTGTTTGATGTTCGAAGCTCATTTTTAATCTATTGTTTACAAAATTTTTTATCAATATTTCAACATTCACTCCATAGATCATCCATTAGACTATTCTTCGGAGGAATGACATTAAAATGCTGATAAGTAATGGCTGTTGCCATACGGCCGCGCGGTGTACGTTTCAAGAATCCTTGCTGAATTAAATAGGGCTCCAAAACATCTTCAATTGTGTCACGCTCTTCATTGATTGCTGCGGCAAGATTATCTATACCTACTGGGCCACCTTCAAATTTTTCCAGAATAGCCAGTAATAGCTTTCTATCTAATATATCAAGCCCTATCGCATCCACATCCAGCATCTTTAGAGCTGCATCTGCCACGGGTTGCGTAACATGTCCTTCAGCCTTGATTTCAGCAAAATCTCGAACTCTTCGTAACAACCGGTTCGCAATACGGGGTGTACCACGTGATCGACACGCAATTTCCTTTGCACCTTCAAAAGAGATTTTGACATTCAGCAACCCTGCTGAACGCATTACGATTTTACTTAACTCATCGGCGGTATAAAACTCCAACCGTGACACAATACCAAAACGATCTCTTAGCGGATTTGTCAGCATTCCTGCACGGGTAGTAGCCCCTACCAGCGTAAAAGGCGGTAAATCAATCTTAACTGAGCGAGCAGCTGGTCCTTCCCCAATCATGATATCAAGCTGATAGTCTTCCAGTGCAGGATAAAGAATCTCCTCGACTACCGGCGCGAGTCGATGAATCTCATCGATAAACAGTACGTCATTAGGCTCAAGATTAGTTAGCAAAGCGGCTAAATCACCTGATCTCTCCAATACTGGACCCGATGTTTGGCGCAAATTAACACTCATTTCTCTAGCAATGATATGCGCCAATGTCGTTTTACCCAAACCCGGAGGACCAAACAACAATACGTGATCTAAAGGCTCCCTTCGTCGTCGTGCTGCTTCGATGAATATTTGTAGTTGCTCTCGAATCTTTTCTTGGCCAACATATTCCTCAAGCTGCCTGGGGCGTAAGGCGCGCTCTAATACTTCTTCTTGAGAAGAAAACGATGTTGTAGCAATAATTCGATCTGTCTCAATCATTCGACTATCCAGAAAATGCACTATTTTCCTTTTGAAAGGAGCTTTAATGCTTGTTTGATGCCATCTGAAACAGTGATATTGCTGGGTAATTGTCTGACTGCCCAATCCACTTCTCGGTCATTATAGCCCAGCGAGCGCAACGCATTCAGTATGTCACTATCACTTCCTGCGGAAACGGCTACTGCATCAAAATTGTTTGTATCAAAATCAAGTTTGTCCCGCAACTCTAAAAGTAAACGTTCAGCAGTTTTTTTTCCTATTCCTGGAATTCTGGTAAGTCGTACAGTATCTTGGGTGGCTACTACTTGATGTATATCTGACACACTTAATCCGGACAATAGAGCCAAAGCCGTTCTTGCACCCACACCAGAGATTTTCATTAGCTGACGGAAAACAAAACGCTCAGCCTCAGTACCAAATCCAAACAATAAATGAGCATCCTCCCTGACGATAAATTGGGTATAGAGGGTCACAGCTTCTCCAATCGCAGGGAGATGATAGAACGTACTCATTGGAACATCGATTTCATAGCCAATTCCTTGTACGTCTACCATTACTAGGGGAGGGCGTTTTTCAAACAATACACCTGTTATTTTTCCTATCACACCACTCTTCCGTTCTTTAAATGGTGATATATGCTCGCAAGTGTACCCACTCCACCATGAGCATGACAAATCGCGCAAGCAAGCGCATCAGACGCATCGATACCGGGTTTTCCTTCCAGCCTTAATAATCTTACAACCATCTCCTGGACTTGCTCTTTTCTGGCATGTCCCTTACCAACTACGGCCTGTTTGATCTGCAGTGCAGTATATTCAGATACTTCAAGATTATTAAGCACAGCAGCAGAAATTGCTACACCACGTGCTTGTCCAAGTAATAAAGTTGATTTTGGATTAATGTTAACAAAAACTTGTTCTATTGCGACATGTTCGGGAGCATGCTGCAGAATAATGTGGTTAAGACCGTCAAGAATCAACTTCAAACGGGGTGGTAACTTATTGTCTGAGGATGTTTTGATACAGCCGCTGCTCACATAAGTCAATTTGCAGCCAATTTTATCGATTATCCCAAAGCCAGTAATATTCAAACCGGGATCTATACCAAGAATACGAATTTCCTCACCTTCCCTCCAAATTACTCAACAAGGACTGCAGTAGTATAAACCTCCTGTACATCATCAATATTTTCTAACGCATCTAATAGTTTCTGCATTCTGACCGCATCATCCCCAGTCAACACAGTCTCGTTTGTCGGTTTCATAGTGACTTCAGCAAGGTCAGCTTTAAAGCCAGCTTTTTCCAGTTCAGCTTTAACTGTAATGAATTCATAAGGTGCAGTAATAACTTCCATACTATTATCTTCATTACTAATAACATCTTCAGCTCCTGCTTCCAGTGCCACTTCTATTAAACGCTCTTCATCCGTTCCGGGTGCAAAAACCAATTGGCCACAATGCTTAAACAGAAATGAAACTGAGCCGTCGGTACCTAAATTACCGCCATATTTGGTGAAGGCATGACGCACATCAGCAACAGTCCGCGTCCGATTATCTGTCATGCAATCTACCATGATTGCAGCACCAGCCACTCCATAACCTTCGTAACGGATTTCTTCATAATTCACCCCTTCCAGATCGCCACATCCACGCTTTATCGCGCGTTCGATGTTGTCTTTAGGCATATTGTGCTCATATGCCTTGTCAATAGCGAGCCGTAAGCGAGGATTGCTCCCTGGGTCAGCTCCCCCTAACCGAGCTGCAATAGTTATTTCCTTGATCAGCCGAGTAAAAATTTTGCCACGCTTGGCATCCTGGGCAGCCTTTTTGTGTTTAATATTAGCCCACTTGCTGTGACCTGCCATTGATTTCCCTTCTTATTGAAAAGTATACAATCCTATCATCCCATACCCTATGAATAAAGCAATCACGGTTTAAACAAGCTTGATCTGCATTAAAAGATATTTTCGAAAAGTAGAATTACAAATATTTCTAAATTTTATATCAGAGGCCAGAATACTAGAATATATAAGCAGTTTGAAAGGTTATTGCTAATCAACCCAATTATAAAAATACATCAAATTGTAATTGCTCAATCCTGCAAGTTGTTTCAATAATTATAACTAATCTATGTTTGTTAAATATCCAATGGTATAAGGTAGATACAGAGAACCATCTATTCTCTATTTACTGTATTAAAAATTCCCTTAGCAATAGATTAGTAAAAATCATTCTCTTTTTTCTTTGCGTCCATCTCATGGTTTCTTTCATTTTAAAAGTATAAAATAACCCAAGATGCGATGATCGCTAAAGAAATTTTCTCCATCAACTATTCAACTGTTACTGCCTTTGCTAAATTTCTCGGTTTATCTACATCAGTGCCTTTCTGCAAGGCAACATGATAAGCCAGTAATTGGAGAGGGATAGTATGCAGGATAGGACTTAACATTCCCGCATGCTCCGTTAATCGGATAATATGCACTCCCTCACTCTCCTGAATTTGTGAATCAGCATCAGCAAAAACATATAGTTCCCCACCCCGTGCTCGAACTTCCTGTAGATTCGATTTAAGCTTCTCCAATAATGCATCATTAGGTGCAATGGCAATCACGGGCATGTCCTTATCAACCAGAGCAAGCGGACCATGTTTAAGCTCACCAGCAGCATAACCTTCTGCATGGATATAGGAGATTTCCTTGAGTTTGAGTGCACCTTCTAAAGCAATAGGATAATGCACTCCACGCCCAAGGAACAATGCATGACGTTTTTGAAAGAACTTAGCAGCCCAATCCATCACTTGCTGCTCGATCTGCAGCGCAAGCTGGATAGCAGTAGGCAAATGCCGCAATGCTGCAATCATTTTTTGCTCAAACTTGTCAAAAAATTTATTACGGAGCTTGGCTAATGTCACAGTCAATAGCATCAATGCAGCCAATTGAGTTGTAAATGCCTTGGTAGAAGCCACGCCTATTTCAGGTCCTGCACGCGTAAGAAAACAGAGATCTGTCTGGCGTATTAATGCACTCTCAGGAACATTACAAATAGCCAAACTTTTCTGGTGTCCCAGTGATTTAGCATAATTAATTGCAGCCAGTGTATCTGCCGTCTCACCCGACTGGGAGATCCCTATAACAAGCGTATTAGCATCTGCAATCGGATCACGATAACGATATTCACTCGCAATCTCTACACTACACGGTAATCCTGCCATGGTCTCCAACCAATATTTGGCAACGAGGCCAGCATGATAGCTTGTACCGCAGGCCAATATCAAAATACCATTGATATGCCTAAAAACTTCCTCAGCTTCATTACCGAACAATTGTGGAGAAATGGAATGGGCATTTAATACCATTTCCAATGTATTAGCGACTGCTATTGGTTGCTCAAATATTTCCTTCTGCATGAAGTGCGTGTATGGGCCCAACTCCACTGCATCACGAGTAAAATTACTCTCTTGAACAGGACGGATCACCTCTTTACCTCTGGAACTACTAACACAATTCAATATGCGATAGCCATCACGATATAATTCTGCTACGTCTCCCTCTTCTAGATAAATCATGCGCCGCGTCACTTGGACTAATGCGAAAGCATCCGATGCAACATAGTTTCCCTCTGTTCCTATCCCTAGCAATAATGGCGCGCCATTCCGGGCAACTACAATATGATCCGGTCGTGTTTCTTCTATTACAGCGATAGCATAGGCGCCATCTAATTCTGCGATAGATAAACATACTGCCTCAAGCAAGTCATCTGTTCTCTTGAGATTCAATGAGATAAGGTGAGCGACTACTTCAGTATCGGTGTCCGAAAAAAACTCAAATCCCTCAGATTGCAGGCGTTGGCGTATTGCCTCATAGTTTTCGATAATTCCATTATGGACAACAGCGATTTTCTTTTCATTCCCTGAAAAATGTGGATGCGCGTTACGCTCACCAGGTTCGCCATGAGTTGCCCACCGCGTATGGGCAATACCAGTAAATCCTTGTGTTTTGTGAGTATGAACAAGTTTACCTAGTTCAGCCACGCGCTCGGTAGTACGCAATCTGTGCAATTTTTCATTTGCAACAACGATCCCTGCAGAATCGTAGCCCCGATATTCGAGTCTTGACAAACCTTCTAGTAAAACCGGCACTACGTCGTGTTTAGCGATAGCTCCCATTATTCCGCACATAAAATCCCTTTCACGCTATGTTTTGTTTTTTTGAGGCCGTTTCCAGCCAGTAATACTGACTTGTTTTGAACGAGACAGCGTTAATTGATCTTCAGGAGTATCACGGGTAATTGTAGAACCTGCACCAATGGTAGAACCTCTCGCTACTCTTACCGGAGCTACCAGTTGCGTAGCTGAACCAACAAATACATCATCCTCAATAATAGTCTGATGCTTAAAAGCACCATCATAATTACAAGTTATCGTTCCAGCACCAATATTAACCTTTGTACCAATTATCGCATCACCTATGTAACTAAGGTGATTTGCTTTGCTACCCATGCCAATACTACTATTTTTTACCTCGACAAAATTACCAATATGGGATTCATCAGAAAGCCTAGTTCCTGGACGGATACGCGAATAAGGTCCCACGTGACAACTTTTTCCTATCTCCGCACTTTCTATCAAGCTAAACGGAAAAATTGTCGTTCCTGAAGAAATAGCGACATCCCGTAAAATGCAATGTGCCCCAATTTTAACGTCATCACCAAGTTGCACAATCCCCTCAAAAATACAATTGATATCTATTTCAACGTTGTTACCACAAATAAGCTGTCCCCGTATATCAATTCGGGAAGGATCCAAGATCATCACACCTTGCTTCAGAAGATTATTTGCATGTTCATACTGCGCAATACGTTCTAGCTTAGCTAAATGCGCTTTACTATTAACTCCCAGTACTTCCCAGCTATGAACTGGATGAGCAGAATCTACCTCAATACCTGCTTCAACGGCCATCGCAACAATATCAGTAAGATAGTATTCACCTTGAGAATTCTTATTTTGCAGCTTCGGCAAAAACTCATGTATAAGTGAATTGGGCAATACCATAATACCTGTATTGATTTCCCGGATTTCAAGCTGTGACTCACTGGCATCCTTTTCCTCGACAATGGCTTGAATCGTACCTGTTGCTTGATTTCTGATAATTCTTCCATAGCCAAAAGGTGCGTCTAATTCTGTTGTCAATAAGATAAGATTGTTTTCGACGGCTTTTGCGATCAGTCTCTCCAGCGTATCAACTTTTATTAGAGGCACATCACCTAACAATACAAGTGTTACTCCCTCAGCATCCAGGTATGGTAAGGTCTGCAATAAAGCATGACCAGTACCCAGCTGAACTTCCTGCTTCGCCCAAATAATTTCATTGTCATTGATAACCCTCGGCACCCTTTCACCACCATGCCCATAAACTACACAGATTTTTTTAGGTAATAGCGCTCTGGCAACATCAAGTACGTGCTCTAATAAAGGTTTTCCAGCCAATACATGCAATACTTTAGGCTGTGATGATTGCATTCTTTTACCAATTCCAGCGGCCAAGATAACTATATTTAGATTAGTCACAACTGCATGTTCCTCTCAAAATTTTGCTTACATTTTCTGCAAATTCACATTGATTAGCACTACTATCTAGTTGACTCTGACTTATTGATAGATTAGGCCTTGACTTTCGAAATACGCAGCTGCCTCAAGAACGGCTTGGGATCACGGACTTGTGGAGCAACAATCCCTGGAGTTTCTCTATATTGTTCTGCTAGCAATTTCGCTACCAGGACGATCAGCGCCAGCGCCTCTCCTTTTTAACCGATATTCCAGAGCAACGACAATTGGCACCTTGCCTGCGTAGCAATCACTGCCACACCGCGAGCTGAACAGCCTTCTTCTCCAATATGAATATGAAATCCCGTCATCTAGCTAGAGTTAATCGGCAGTTCGTGTCAAAAATATTCTTCCTATAACACCACTTTTCCCTAGATGCCAGTCAATCTTCTCAGCCGCTACAGCGCATGGCACTGTCAAACATCTTCTTCAGTCGTATGTGAGAAAGATCGTCGCAGGGGCTACGTCCTTGTTGCTTTAGCTTTTATCGAATTAACTAGAAATTAGAGATCAACAATTTGAATTAAAAGCAACTATCTATCATGAGCAGTGTTTACGCATTCATACTCTGAAAGCCCACTCATTGCTTGATTCATTGGATTTTATATTTGGCATAGATATCAACCGCTTAACACAATTCGATAACATAGTCTTACAAAATTATCCCTTATACCCGTTAGGGTTAGCACTTTGCCAGCGCCATGAATCTGCACAGGCATCTTCAATAGTTTTCTGGGCTTGCCAGCCTAATATAGATTGCGCCAGGCTTGAGTCAGCATAACATGCTGCAATATCACCCAGGCGTCGATCAGCAATTTTATAGGGTATTTTTACGCCACTTGCATGTTCAAACGCATTTACAAGCTCAAGCACGCTTGTGCCTTTACCAGTACCTATATTTATTGCGCGGTACTTGTTCGGTGTAGCAGGTATGCTAAGAGCTGCCTCGTGTGCTTTTGCAAGATCGGCAACATGAATGTAGTCTCGTACGCCTGTACCGTCGCGGGTAGGATAATCATTGCCAAATACAGAGAGCTCCTTGAGCTTGCCAACTGCAACCTGGCTAACATAGGGCATAAGGTTGTTTGGTATATCGCTTGGGTCTTCACCGATCGTTCCAGATTTATGTGCACCAATTGGATTAAAATAGCGCAGTGCGGTAATTTGCCAGTCGTTATTAGTTATCACAAGATCCATGAGCATTGTTTCGATAATAAGCTTTGTTTGGCCATAGGAATTGGTAACCTTTGCGGGAAGGGTGGCAGATTCTTTGATCGGTACGCTTGCTGGATCGCCATAGACGGTAGCTGATGAACTGAAAACCAGTTGCTTTACATCATGAGATTCCATAATCTCTAATAGAGAGACTGTAGAAATAAGGTTGTTATTGTAATACTTAAGTGGTACTTTGACCGATTCGCCAACTGCTTTAAGGCCTGCAAAATGAATAACACCGTCTATTTGATGTTTTGAAAATATTTCCTCAAGTGCTTGCTTGTCTCGTACATCTTTTTCGTAAAACGTGAGCGCTTTACCAACAATTTTCTCTGTTCGAGTAACCGCTTCTTTACTACTATTTGATAAATTATCAATGATTATGACATCGTGTCCATTGTTTATCAGTTCGATAATGGTGTGGCTACCAATATAGCCTGCGCCCCCTGTGACGAGAATATTCATAATGTTATATTTATATGCCTCTAAACAATTTTCAGTTTAATCTCATTTTCATTCTTGTCCAAAGCAAATTATAGCGTTGGGATCATCAGAAGAATAGGCTATCGGTAAGTCAATCTCATCTTACTGAGAAGCTAAGAGACTCAAGGTGAAAGTATCATGCAGCATGTTCAACCGAATAACTCAAGCCTATTGTACGAATCAACTTTAAACCTAGATTTTTTAGTTGGGCGGGATGGAGTGTGTGGTTTTGAAAGTGCAGGATAAGGCGCAACCCATCCCAGAGCGAAAACGCTCAGAAGGTAAAAATGAAATTTAAGGAAAAGTCATTATATTCATAATATTAACCCCAGAATGAGCGATCAACCTAGAAATCTAGGTAACGTGAGTTCGACATAAGAATCACAACCCTACAAGTGGAAGAGCTTGAGTGAATCTGATATTAAGTGAAGGTTTCTTCTCGCGGAACGTGTAAGC
>NZ_FNPJ01000039.1 GCF_900107265.1 Nitrosomonas sp. Nm33
CCAGGCCAAAACAATCAGAAAAAAGGAAGGATGCTCCATCGAGCAGCTCTTTACCGCTTATGCACTTTAAATCATTTTATATGGGATCAGCTATAATACGCAACTGTCACTCTGTCATCAGATCTGGCAGACTGGCTGCGTTCTGTAATCAGAAAGTCATGCAGGCTAAAAATAATTAACCATTAAATAGATATAACCAATGACAAAAATAGCTGCAATAATAATGACAATTTTTTTCAGCACTTCTATCATCTCCTTAGTTAATTATTGACATAATTTCTAATATTTTAACAACAAACACCAACAACGCTTTATTTTTTGACTATGCGAGAGCGCGCATGCCTAATTGTTAGCAGCCAATCGTTAAATCAGATAATCAGATATCGAATCATCTTATTTACAAAGAAAGCTGATCCTGCTATCTAAGGTCAATTTATTTATCCTGTAACTGTACAATCAATTGAATCTACTTAGAGCACTTGCTACAGTCAGTAGCATGACATTGGTTTCACGCATCCTAGGATTCTTGCGTGACGCACTCGTTGCCAGGATCTTTGGTGCAGGGATGGCAAGCGATGCTTTCTTTGTTGCATTTCGTATTCCTAATCTCTTACGTCGATTATTTGCAGAAGGCGCTTTTTCACAAGCATTTGTTCCTATTCTTGCCGAATATAAAAACTGCCGCACAGAAGATGAAACACGCGAGCTGATTGATCATGTTGCGACATTATTGGGAATCGCACTATTCATCGTAACGCTGATGGGAGTGTTGGCTGCACCGCTCATCATTTATGTCAGTGCCCCAGGATTCTCGGTTGATCAAGAAAAATTTGCGTTGACGATCGAATTATTGCGCATCACTTTTCCCTACATTTTATTTATTTCTTTTGTCGCGCTCGCAGGAGGGATACTTAACACCTATAGTAAATTCTCAGTGCCAGCATTTACCCCAGTTTTATTGAATTTATCATTTATCGGTTGCGCACTTTGGCTTGCACCTCTGCTCGATCCCCCTGTCCTTGCCCTTGCTTGGGCAGTATTTCTCGGGGGCATATTGCAACTTGCATTTCAAGTTCCGTTCCTGATACATCTTAAACGAATGCCCCGCTTTTATCTGAAATCAAAAGATACGGGCGCATGGCGTGTACTCAAACTAATGGGGCCAGCAGTTTTTGGAGTATCTATAGGACAGATCAGCATGTTGATCAACACCATTTTTGCTTCATTGCTAGTGACAGGCAGTGTTTCCTGGCTTTACTATGCTGATCGGTTAATGGAATTTCCGGCAGGCCTCTTAGGCGTCGCACTGGGAACCATCCTGCTGCCATCATTATCCCGCCACTATGCGAATCACAGTAACGAGAAATATTCGCACCTGCTGGACTGGGGTTTACGATTGACCTTCTTGTTGACACTACCAGCAGCCGTAGCACTGGCATTGCTAGCTACGCCGCTTATTGCCACGCTCTTTTATTATGGCGCTTTTACAGCTGAAGATGTATGGATGACTCGTCAAGCGCTTATTGCCTACAGTATCGGCTTACTTGGGCTAATTCTGGTAAAAGTGTTGGCCCCCGGCTTTTACGCACGGCAAAATATCAAAACTCCTGTCAAAATTGCTGTCATCACACTTATCGCGACTCAATTAATGAATCTTGCTTTTATCTTTCCTTTGCAGCATGCTGGACTGGCATTGGCTATCGGCCTAGGTGCCTGCCTTAATGCAGGATTACTCTACTATAAGCTGCGCCATCATGATATTTACCAGCCACAACCAGGTTGGGTAGTGTTCTTACTGAAAATTTTAACAGCACTAATCGTAATGAGCAGCACTCTGTGGTTTGCGGCCGGCAGTGACCTATCCTGGTTGCAAAATACTGCAATGGAGCGCGCACTACGCTTGATCCTAGTTATCTTCCTTGGTGCTGCTGCCTATTTCGCTACCTTATGGACACTAGGTTTCCGTCTGCGTGATTTTGCTCGACAAGGAGAAGAATAATATCGGTAGTTGATTATAAAGTTTAGGTATGAGGCAGCACGTTGCGCTTATCCCGCTCGATCAACGCATAGGCAGAATGATTATGAATAGATTCGAAATTCTCTGATTCCACTACATAGGCATCAATGCGATCATCTCTATTCAGCACTTCGGCTACATCACGTACAATATCCTCGACAAATTTCGGATTGTCATAGGCTTTTTCAGTGACATATTTTTCATCTGGCCGCTTTAGCAGACCGTAAAGTTCACAGGAAGCATTATCTTCAGCTATTTTAATAATATCTTCAATCCAGACAAAATTATTGGTACGTACCGAGACGGTTACATGAGAGCGCTGATTGTGTGCTCCATAATCTGAAATTTTCTTGGAACATGGGCAAAGACTGGTCACAGGAACAACCACCTTCATAGTGAATTCATAGTGATTCTGTTTGATTTCACCAATAAAAGTTACTTCATAATCCAGCAAGCTTTGCACACCAGAGATGGGTGCCGATTTGTTAACGAAGTAAGGAAAAGTCATCTCAATATGTCCAGAATCGGACTCCAGCCTTATTACCATGGCACGCAAGATATCCTCAAATGATTCAACGGAAATCTCACGTTCGTGACTATTCAGTATCTCGACAAATCGAGACATGTGCGTACCCTTGAAATTATGGGGCAAGTTGACATACATGTTGAATACTGCAACAGTATGCTGCACCCCACCATCTTTATCGGCTACTTTGACTGGATGACGAATGGCTTTAATACCCACTCTGTCAATTGCAATACGTCGGGTATCCAACGAACTTTGTACATCAGCAATCGGTAAATCGGTTTGTTTGTTCATAGTGATTCCTTCTGGAGAGATAGAGGCAACCTGCTTCGCTACTGAAAGTCCTCAAGAATGATAACGTATCAGGTCTGAAAGAACTATCTAAGACTGACTAGGCGCTTTTTGATCAGACCTTCCTTTACAAAGTTGGTTCTAAGCATTGAATCTATTAAAAAACATCAATAGAAATCACTAATTAACTCAGGTAGAGTCATTGTAAATACTTTACCAGCTATTCGGATAATTTTGCTTGGATGGATCTAATGATGCCAATTTTGTCTAAGCCGCAATCAATCAGCATTTGCGCAGGATCACCCTGATCAAGAAAAAGATCCGGTAACCCTAGCTGAAGCAGCTTAACGACGATTTTTTTACTTGCCAGTGATTCCATCACAGCACTACCAGCACCACCCATAATGGTATTTTCTTCAATCGTGACCAGCAATTCATGGGTCGCTGCTAACTCTGCCACCAAATCTTCATCCAGCGGTTTGACAAACCGCATATTGGCAACGGTAGCACCCAATTCCTCCGCTGCTTCCAGGCAAGGAGTCAGCATGCTGCCAAAAGCAAGCAAAGCGATCTTGCTACCTTTACGGCGAATCTCTCCACGACCTAATGATAATGCTTGCATCTCCTTTTGTACCTCTACCCCAGCTCCTGAACCGCGTGGATATCGCACTGCTGTAGGAGTATTCATCTGGTAAGCGGTATAAAGCATTTGACGACATTCATTTTCATCAGCAGGTGCCATGATCGTCATATTTGGAATACAACGTAAATAACTCAAATCAAAGCTACCCGCATGAGTAGGCCCGTCGGCCCCTACCAGCCCTGCACGATCAATAGCAAAAACCACCGGTAAATTTTGAATAGCTACATCGTGAATCAACTGATCGTAAGCACGTTGTAAAAATGTTGAATAGATAGCGACAACCGGTTTTAACCCCTCACATGCCGCGCCAGCAGCAAAAGTCACCGCATGTTGCTCAGCAATTCCTACATCGAAGTAGCGATTTGGATATTCCTGGGAAAATCTGACCAAACCTGATCCTTCGCGCATAGCAGGCGTGACACCAATCAAACGTGGATCCATGGCAGCCATGTCGCACAACCAATCGCCAAAAATTTGTGTATACGTCGGGTTACCACCAGATTTGGAGACAATGCCCTGGACTGTATCAAATTTCCCAACACCATGATACAAAATCGGATCTTCTTCAGCTGGCTTGTAGCCAGCACCCTTGCGCGTAACAACATGCAGGAACTGGGGCCCATCCAGATGTTTGATGTTGCTCAGCGTCGTAAGCAGCACATCCAGATCATGTCCATCAATTGGACCGATATAGTTGAAACCAAACTCTTCAAATAACGTACCAGGGGTCATCATTCCTTTTACATGCTCTTCGGCACGCCTAGCCAGCTCCAGAACAGGTGGCACTACGCCCAACACTTTCTCACCTGCACGACGAGCAGTTGCATAAAATCTACCCGACATCAGCTTGGCTAGATAATTATTGAGCGCCCCAACCGGAGGGGAAATAGACATATCATTATCGTTCAATATCACCAGCAAATTTGTATCCATTACGCCAGCATTATTCAGCGCTTCAAACGCCATGCCAGCACTCATCGCACCGTCACCAATCACAGCAATGGCACGCCGATTTATGTCTCCTAATTGTGCGGCCACTGCCATCCCTAAAGCAGCGCTGATAGATGTGCTCGAATGAGCCGTACCAAAAGCATCATAGACACTCTCATCCCGCCGCGGGAATCCGGCAATGCCCCCATGCATGCGCAATTTAGCCATTCCTTCACGTCTACCAGTCAATATCTTATGGGCGTAGGTTTGATGGCCTACGTCCCATACCAGTCGGTCAAAGGGCGTATTGAAGATATAATGCAACGCAATGGTTAATTCAACAGTACCGAGGTTCGACGACAAGTGCCCGCCAGTTTTTGCTACGGATTCAATCAGAAATTGACGTAGCTCATCAGCAAATTGTGGTAACTGTTTACGCTCTAGCTTTCTTAAATCAGCGGGAGTATTAATACGATCAAGTAGTGGGTACATGCAAACTTAAATAGAAATTTTAGCTGATTAAAAAGAAAAGAATCAGAATTAAAACTCACGCTGAACAATGAAATCTGTTACCTGCAACAATCGATCAGTAGATTTTCCCAGATGTTCAAGTGTCTGATAGGCATCATGCTGCAGCTCTTTAGCCAATTCACGGGCCTGCCTCACGCCCAAGATACTGACATAGGTTGGTTTGTTTTGCTCGGCATCCTTGCCTGCAGTTTTGCCTAATGCCGCAGTCGTTGCTTCGGCATCAAGCACATCGTCTACTACCTGAAACGCAAGACCAATACATTTAGCAAAATGATCCAAATGATTCAACTGTTCTTCGCTCAATTTATTACCACAATACGCTCCCAGCATCACTGCTGCACGTATAAGCGCCCCCGTTTTATGAATATGCATGAATTCAAGCTCCGGCAAAGTCAGCATCTTGCCTACACTTTCAAGATCAATCGCCTGCCCACCGGCCATTCCGCGTGATCCAGCTGCTTGGGCAAGTTTCTGGATCATTTCCAACTGCTTTTTCGGATTGTCTGTCAAACTGAATTCAGCCATTAACTGAAAAGCCAGGCTTTGCAGGCTATCTCCTACTAATAATGCAGTTGGTTCGTCATATTTCACATGACAAGTAGGTTTACCGCGCCGTAGCGTATCATCATCCATACAGGGCAGATCATCGTGAACTAACGAGTAGACATGAATCAGTTCTACTGCCGCAGCTACAACGATTACACGCGATTCTTCTGCTCCATTCAATTCTCCGGCAGCAAAAGAAAGTAATGGGCGAATCCTCTTCCCCCCTCCAAGCACCGCATAGCGCATCGCCTCATGTAAGCGCTCCGGCGCATGATTTTCCGCAGGAAGATGATTTTGCAGGTAAGACTCTATTTGTAACTGACGGCTTTTAACCCAGCCCTGGAAATCAGCGTTCATCGGCACCCGATGTAGAAAAATCTTTCAGCATGTCCGCCTCAAGAACACGTATTTGTTGTTGCGCATTTTGTAACGTAGTCTGACAATAATGCAATAATTCTACTCCGCGCTTATAAGCTGAAAGCGAAGCTTCCAACGTCATTTGTCCTGCTTCCATTGCGGAAACAATGCTCTCCAGTTCAGTCGACGCTGCTTCAAAGCTTTCTGGCTGTGATGAGATTGCTGTCGTAACTACTTCGTTGGATTTATTTTTCATGCTTTCTTCTTTTACTTTTCCAGAAAGGCAAAGTAGAACACAGTTTGTAAGGTTTATTTTGCTTAAAAACAGACAAAATATCGTAATCACTATAACTCGGTCAATCCTATTTTAACCTTTCCTTGATCTCTTATGATAAAGATTTAATAAATACCCGATCAATCAGATTCTATCAACCTATTGGATAAACCATCCCCCCCAGCTTTCTTTGTATACTTATACTATATCCTTGTATATTTTGATTCAAATAGCGATTGTCGAGATACATCATATTGATCCATGCGCTATCCTATGGCAATATCGGTTACAATTTCACTTAATTAAGCAAAGCGCTTAGTTTTCAAAGCATTTAGTTTTTTATATTTTTAATTTCTAATTTAACCACTACGTTTAAGTCGAGGAAATTTTGGATAATTATCTAGATCAAATTACCAAGTATTTCACTGCGGTACCAATGTGGCCATTTGCATTACTTGGCGTAATCATCGTTATTGCCATTGGTGTCGAAATTATTAATCGCCGGAGACGAGCAGATACCGTAGATTATTATGACACTACTTTCAGAACAGAACTTGTTGGCTTATATCCTGTTCCCACGCACTGGCCAGAAGATCTCTCAGCTCATTTAAGAACAAGATTACCTGTCATGCGAGATGCTTTTGATAGTCTGAAGGGTTTTATTCCTCAAGATCAGTTGCGTGATTACAACATCGCCTGGAATAAATTCTACGATTTTTGTCGTATGAATGGTGTGATTGATGAAAAGCAAGCTGGTACAACGCCGTTATCTGAAGCAGAGCAAGATTCAAAGCAAGTCTTCCATCAGCTCGTAACCGATCTGTTGGCCTATACCGATCAATTCAAACGGTAAAGGCAAAAAAGTTTTCTGTAAACCTTGGTACCTGAACTAGGGAGGCCATTGAAAACAGACAAGCTTTAATGGCAAGCTTGCCGATACTTGCTCCGGTTTTGTTTTTTCCATTCAAACATCACCCGACATTATGAAAAATTGCCATACGCTCTCATTGTTCTTGCAATATTGTATGAGCCTGCTGATCCGCTTTATATCATGAGTGAACAAATAGATCAGCAGAAAAATAACCCTATTTATGTGCATCCCGTCACATCCTATCGTGAGATGAGCACATTTATCGACATTCCCTGGCGGATATACGCAAATGATCCCCTGTGGGTGCCCCCACTTCGCCTAGAACGACGCTTGCATTTTTCCAGATTTAACCCTTTTTTAGAGCATGCAAAGTGGCAAGCCTGGATTGCTTACAAAGGCAAAGAGGCTGTCGGTAGAATCAGTGCACAAGTGGACACGCTCCACAGACAACGTTATGGCGCAGACACAGGTCATTTTGGTTCGCTGGAATGCATTAACGATAGCGAGGTCTTTGCTAAGCTTATGCATACCGCTGAAATATGGCTTACTGAACAGGGCACACGTCATGTAAGTGGACCTTTTAATCTCTCCATCAATCAGGAGAGCGGTATTTTAGTAGAGGGCTTTGATACACCACCGGTTGTCATGATGCCGCATTCACCCAAATGGTATGGTCCATTGCTGGAACAGTGCGGCTACCAGCCTGCCAAGGATCTCCTCGCTTATAGAATTGCAGTTGATTTTGAACCACCGAGAATCATGCGGACGGTTATTCAGAAATTTTCAAAGCAAATCAAGCTGAGAACTCTACGCCGTAATAAATTTTCCGAAGAAATGGAAATACTGCGCGATATCTTTAATGATGCCTGGTCAGAAAATTGGGGATTTGTTCCTTTTACCCAACCGGAATTTGCTGAGCTGGGCAGCAATCTGCGCTGGCTAGTCCCAAGTGAGTATATCCAGATTGCGGAAGTAGAAGATGTTCCTGTAGCGTTCATGGCTGCCCTCCCCAACCTTAATGAAATTTTTGCCCAACTCAATGGCAATTTGTTTCCGACAGGCTGGCTTCGTTTAATTAAGCAGCTAAAATCCAACACAGTTCGAACTGCCCGTATTCCGCTAATGGGTGTGCGCAAGCAATTTCATAATACTCCCCTTGGCATGGCGCTGGCTTTCATGGTGATCAATGCGCCGAGGCAAGCTGGGCTTGCCAGAGGAGTCAAAGAAGTCGAACTGTCCTGGATACTTGAAGATAACAAGGCTATGCGCAGTATACTCGAAAGTATTGGCTGCAAAGAGTATAAGCGATACCGACTTTATGAAAAAACACTCTAGTTGATCAACATAAATGCCTAGCATTTAATTGCGAGACTCTTGGCTGAAAGGCAGTACCGAGCTATCTGCCCGGCTATTTGACACTGCCAATTATTTCAGCTGAGAGGTTGTGAAAACGAAGTTTCGCTAAAAAATCGTAGCGAGCGCCTAAAACGCGAGGCGAACGGAACGGAGATACGAGACATATCAAATAGATAGGCGAAGATCGAGTACCGCCCAACACAGCGATTTGGGTGCGCAGTAGATTTATTCACAACTTCTGAAATGGCGTTTGTGTTCAGACGATTACACTACTCTTTCCAGGAGCAGGAATTGATGCTGACAGAGTTGACGACTGGTTGCTGGTAGAATTCATTTAGAAAATAGCTAAATAACTGCCATGGTTGAATTGCTGGGTTATGCGACCCTTCATTCTAGCCAGATCAATACTTATTTTCGAATAAAAATAATCTGATTTAATGAAAATCATCGAGAAATACATCACACGGGAGTTGCTCTTCCCTTTTTTTACCGTACTTAGCATTCTTGTGGGGCTTTTCGTTAGCTTCAGTATCGCCCGATTACTGGCTAGTGCAGTCACTGAAACACTCGGCATGGTCGCCATGCTTCAACTGGTGATGTTAAAAGCGATCATTGCTCTGGAAGTGCTGATTCCTATCTCATTCTATGTTTCTGTCATTTATGGATTGAGTAGAATGAACAGGGATCAAGAGATGAACATACTGCGTTCTGTCGGATTCAGCGATTATCATATTCTCTTTACAGTATTAATGATCGCGATTCCTGTTGGAATTATCAGTGGTGTGCTCTCACTTTATGCACGACCCTGGGCTTATGCTGAAACCTACATCCTCGATGCGCAAGCTGAAGTCGAACTGAATGCCAACCGTTTCCAGGCAGGACGTTTTTATGGCAGTGAAAAAAGCGGCCGCGTGATTTTTGTACAAGCGAAGGATAATTCTGGCACACGTATGGAAGAAGTATTTCACTTTGTCAAGAAAGAGGGTATCAGTGAGATTGTCGTAGCAAAAAAAGCCTTTCAACAACAACAAATATCATTGGAGCAGCGACCACATACCGAATTGTTTGATGGCTATATTTATCGTCTTGCCTACCCAAAAGATGAAGACAGTGTAATTCAATATGAAAAAATGACCTATTTCATTGAAAACGAGCAATCAAAGTGGCATCGGCGCAAAGCTGCGCCAACACGTATGCTGTGGGAATCTGAAAGAACTCAAGATATTGCAGAGCTTCAATGGCGGCTTTCTCGTCCAATTGCAACCATTTTGCTGGCTTTGATCGCTGTCTCATTCACACGCCTTTCTCCTCGTCAAAACAAAAGCGACAAAACCTTTCTGATTGCTGCCATCGTGTTTGCTATTTACTATAATCTCAGCGGCCTGGCTCAAACGTGGGTAGAACAAGGAGTAGTCGGTGCTATGCCGGGTATATGGTGGTTATATCTGCTGCTTTTTATTATCGCCGGACTACTTCTACCTGGCTCAAGACAAAAACTGTTTAGAAGACAATGAAAACTGCCTCCCGTTATATCGCCAAACAGATAGTGATGGCTATGACCATCGCTACCTTAGTGTTATTACCGTTATTTAGTTTCTTCGATTTATTGGATCAACTCGATGATGTCGGCAGAGGCACCTATCAGACGAGAGATGCTTTTCTGTACGTTGCCATGCTGATGCCACGCCGGTTTATTCAGATTGCGCCCTTTATCGCTCTGCTCGGTACAGTTGGTGCGCTAGGTAAATTAGCTATTAATCTGGAATTAGTGACCTTACGTGTCGCAGGACTGTCACCCGCTCAGCTTAGCATAGTGCCTGTTGGCATTGGGGTGGTATTAATTCTGATCATCGCTGTGATGGAACAGTTCATCGCTCCGCAGCTTCAACAAAAAGCCATTGCACTCCGAGCCACTGCGCTGGAGAAAACGGCTGAACTTGGAAAGGGGCTTGGGATCTGGACACGCGATGAGCATAATATTTTACGCATCGGTGAAATCCTGCCTGGAAACATAGCAATTGATGTCGAAATTATGCATTTTAATGAACAGGGCTTGCTTGCTACGCACACGTACGCAAAGTTTGCGGATATCCTCAATGATGAATTATGGAGATTAAACGATGTGACTGTCAGAACATTCACAGAGAAAAACAAAGAGAAAAACATTGCGCTAACTACTGCCAGCACCGTAGAGTGGCAATCCTTTCTTAAAGCAGAAGATATTGCCACATTGACCAAGCCCCCCGAAAGTCTTTCCCCGGTGGAGTTAATACGACATGCGGAATTTCTGCAAACAACCGGTCAGAAAGCCGATGCCTATCTCATGGCTATATGGCGCAAAATAAGTAGCGCACTCATGATCATTGCCATGATATTGCTTGGCATTCCTTTTATTTTCGGTTCGGTCCGTGAGGGGTTGGGAGGCAAACTGACTCTGGCTACTATCATCGGAGTGGGTGTTTATCTGCTCGATCAAATCATTGCTAACGCTGGCTTGTTACTGCATTTGAATCTGGTATTGACATCTTTCCTTCCCAGCCTAACCCTTATTACTCTGACCATTCTGTGGTTGCGGCGAATTCATTAATTTTTTATCTCACTTACATTTCAATCCTAGTTCATGTCAACAATTTATATTTATATCCATGGTGAAAGCGAAATCAGCCTCTGGGGACTGAGTGGGCGCGAACGGCTGCAACGTACAGCGGCATCCCTCAAACAAACCCATTTGACTGATAACCCTGCAGATATTCCAGACGATGCGCCTGCGCTGCTGCTGCGCGCTGATCATCTGTATGATGCCAGAGTGATTTCTGCTTTAATCAATTTGCAAGAAGACATCGTACTATGTAACCAAAGCAGCAGCGCTGTTGCCATCCGCACCGTAGGAAAAAACGTCCCCACCCTGATTGAAGCTTTACGCAGCGCATATACGCCAGCACTCTCCAGTATCAAGCAATACACTCTGAAAGATTTGCAGCTAGGTATCCAGCAAAACCTGAAGAAAAAAGAGCCCCCTTATATCCTGCCGATCAGCACGACCAATCGCAAAGCACTTGAATGGGAATTGTTTGCAGGCTCTTATAAAGGT
Organism: Nitrosomonas sp. Nm33; assembly: GCF_900107265.1. Classification (GTDB taxonomy): domain Bacteria; phylum Pseudomonadota; class Gammaproteobacteria; order Burkholderiales; family Nitrosomonadaceae; genus Nitrosomonas. The sequence continues at coordinate 11,434 of NZ_FNPJ01000039.1, forward strand.
GTGACTGATCTGGTCACCAAGTGGCTATGGCCAATACCTGCATTTTGGGCAACCCACCTCTGTGTGCGCTGGAAAATAACGCCTAATCAGGTGACGCTGTTCAGCTTGCTATTAGCAGTTTTTGCAGGGGTTGCTTTCTGGTATGGTTACTACGCAAGCGGCCTGATCATGGGGTGGCTCATGACTTTCCTGGATACCGTGGATGGTAAACTGGCACGTGTTACGCTTAGTTCAAGCCGGCTGGGCGATGTGCTGGATCATGGCTTGGATATCATTCACCCACCGTTATGGTACCTTGCCTGGGGTATCGGCTTGACGACAACCGCAGTCCCTCTGGCGAATCTGGAATTATTGGTCTGGCTGATGTTTGCGGGTTACATCGGCGGGCGTATCTGCGAAGGATTATTTGAATTCTGGCTTGCGCCCTTTGTAATGTTTATCTGGCAACGGATCGATTCGTTCAATCGCCTCATTACCGCACGACGCAATCCCAATTTAATTCTAATGACTGTCAGTTGGCTGGCTGACCGACCAGATATCGGGTTCTTACTGGTTGTTGGCTGGCATGGTTTATCGACGCTTTTTCTGGCCTGGCGAGTGCTCGTTGCCTGGCAAATCCGACGCCAGGAGGGATCATTAACATCATGGATGGAAGCAATCGACCCAGTACGCGACAGACAGCAACTGGCCGTCAGAGCATTCACCCGCGTTCCGCTCGCAGAGAAAAATGGTAGCGCCGTCGCGAATTCATAGCCTGGAAACAGGAACAGCCCGTATTGGGTTGATTCTCAATCCGTTAGGCGGAAAGGCACGCAAACGCCATCACGTGATCAAACAGATACTGGCTGGAATGCCTGACATCCACCAATGGGAAGTCAGCAATGCCTCTGATTTCGACACTTCAGTGAAAGCGCTCATCCAGGCAAAGATTGACTGGTTGATCATCCTGGGAGGAGATGGGACCTTGCAGGGAATACTCAATCGTCTGTTTGCCTGGTTACCTTCTGAGCAATGGCCGGTTCTGACCATTATTCCAGGTGGAACCACCAATATGACTGCGCTGGATCTGGGCATCCGCGGCAAACCGGATCATATCCTGCGTCGCTTAAAGCATTATTTGCAGCAATCCGCTCCACATCCAGCCCCTCTTCTTGTTGAACGGCCGGTGCTATGCATCGAGCAAACAGGACGAGAGAAAGTCTACGGTATGTTTTTCGGGCTGGGATTGATTGCACGGGGGGTTAAATTCTCCCGCAGCCCAATCAAACAAATAGGTATCACTGGCGATATTTTTACGACACTCATCGTATTACGATCTTTATTAGGCACCTTTCTGGGCAGACCGCATCCCGAATGGGCACCGGTGCAAATTGCGACTGTAAACGAAAGAGGCGAAAGGCACGAGGAAAACTACTTATTCGTACTGGTCAGTGCGCTGGAACAACTATTAATGGGCATTCGCCCTTATTGGGGACATGAACCTGCACCCCTACATGTGACCTTTGTCCGACAGCACAGCAAAAAATTCTGGTGCTCAATTTGGCCGCTGATTGCGGGTCGTGGCCACAGCCTCAAGAAAGAACATGGCTATGTTAGTTACAATACCAAGATGTTGGAATTATTGCTGGATGATGAATATATCGTGGATGGGGAGCTGTTTCATGCCTCGCGCCAATATGGACCTCTGCATATCTCAGTCAGCGGCCCCATCACTTTTCTCGTACTGTAACCAGGGTTAACGATGAAAAAAAACAAGTTATCTCTCACTGAACAAGCACCCGCACCGCTGGTAGAAATTATCGCTTCACAGAATGCCCAAGCAGTATCGCCGGATTTTGGGTATCTGATTGAGGCTATCAAACAGCATTTTGCTGCCTCACTGGATGCAGTCATCCTGTATGGCTCCTGTCTGCACACCAGTAATCTGAGTGAGGGCATCGCCGATTTTTACGCCCTGGTCAATGACTACCACAGCGCTTACCCGGAGCGCTACCTGGCTCATTTAAATGCCTGGCTGCCCCCCAATGTGTTTTATGTGGAAGTCACCCAGCAGGAGAAAACTTTCCGGGCCAAGTATGCAGTCATTTCAACCGCCGACTTCGAATACGGTAATCAATTCTGGTTTCATCCCTATCTGTGGGCGCGCTTTGCTCAACCGGCACGTTTACTTTATGTGCGTGATGACGCTATCCGTCAGCGCGTCAATATGGCTATGGCGCAAGCAGTAGTAAAATTTCTGAAATCCGACCTGTTAGCGCTTGAGGCACGCGCAATAAAAGCTGAAGAAATCTGGACACAGGGTCTAATGCTGACCTACGCTGCAGAATTACGTGCTGAGCGGGAAACACGTGCACGCCACCTGGTCCAGCTCAATCTGGATAATTATGCTCGTCTGACGGCTGCTGCCTTGCCCGCTTTGAATGGCCTGCTGACTGGACAAGCCGATGGGCATTATAACTGCCATGCCACGCCAGCGGATAACCGGCGCGCCCGCCTGCACTGGCGGTTAAGACGCTGGCAGGGCCGAATTCTCTCCATCCTGCGCTTGAGTAAAGCTACGCTGACATTTCACGACTACCTCAATTACGCCGCCTGGAAAATCGAACGTCATAGCGGTGTCCGGGTTGAAATTACACCCATGCTGCGACGCCACCCGATCCTTTGGGGATTCAAGGTCATGTGGCAATTGCTGCGGCGGGGAGTGCTGCGCTGATTTTTTTATTGATTGATTCCTTTCAGGAGAGAACTTCATGACTCACTTATCTCGCCTCTTCACTTGCCTGTTGCTATTCACCCTCGCCGCCTGCTCCACCCTCTATTACAGTGGGCTGGAAAAAATCGGTATTCCCAAGCGTGATGTGCTGGTGCATCGGGTGGAAAAAGCGCGCGACACCCAGGAAGAAACCAAAGAGCAGTTCAAATCAGCGCTGGAGCAGTTTACCACCGTGACCAACTTCAAAGGCGGTGACCTGGAAGCAGTCTACAAGAAATTGAACAGCGAATATGAAGCCAGCGTCGCCAAGGCAAACGAAGTCAGCGATCGCATTACTGCCATCGAAGATGTTTCTCAAGCGCTATTTGACGAATGGGAACGGGAAATCACTCAATATTCCAATGCATCACTCAAACGCAGCAGCCAGCAGAAACTATTGGCAACTCAAGCACACTACCAGCAACTCATCACCACCATGAAAAATGCCGAAAGCAAACTTCAGCCTGTGTTAACAGTATTCAAGGATCAAGTCATGTACCTCAAGCACAACCTGAACGCACAAGCGATCGCCTCGCTGAAGGGTGAATTGGGCACACTCCAGTCTGATGTGTCCTCACTCATCACCTCAATGGAAAAATCCATTAACGAAGCCAATGCGTTTATCAAGACAATGGAGAAGAAGTGATTTGTTAGTTTAAAGCTAAATTGCTCAACTATTAAGAAATACAGGAAAACATCGTAAGGCTTACCGTTATCGGCATCATTTTTGAAGTATTATGTTGCGTCATTTTGAAGGTCTAATTCTAGCTAGATTTTTATAGCAACCTGAATAATGTATTAAATGACATATAGCGAAATTCGAGAATCAACAAAGGTAAAGCTGCTCGACAAAGTTCGACGGCACGATTACGGAAAATATTTGCTCAAGTCGAGCATCAGCAGAATTCGTGGTTTCACGGGCGAAGATATAACGTTCGAGTTTCCTGTTACCGCGCTCATTGGTCCGAACGGAAGCGGTAAATCATCTGTGCTTGGCGCAGCAGGATGCGCTTACAAACAAATTAAGCCTGGCCTCTTCTTTCCTAGAAGCGCCATCGGTGATGAATCAATGTCTGGATGGCGGGTCGAATATGAGCTTGTTGACAAAACAGTTAATTCTCGGCAGACAATCAAAAGAAGCAGCAACTTCAGACAAGCCAAGTGGGTTCGTGGTGAAGTGTTAGAACGTGATGTTTTGTTCTTTGGAATTGAACGCACAGTTCCGGCAGGCGAAAAATCCCGATTCAAAAAACTAATGCGCTCTACCTATCGTCACAAGGGCATACTTACCGATTTGCCCTCCACAGTCGCCCAGCAGATCGAGCATATTCTCGGCAAATCAGTTGACGGATTTAAGGTCACTGACGTTGGTCATGATGATGATTTTTTTATCGGGCGTAGCGGGATGAATCAGTATTCTGAATTCCATTTCGGAGCAGGGGAGTCATCAATTATTCGTATGATTTCTGAGATAGAAGCTACTCCATCCAATACCCTAATTCTCATCGAAGAAATCGAAAATGGACTACATCCAGTTGCCACTAGACGAATGGTGGAATACTTAATTGATGCAGCTGAGAGACGATCAATACAAGCTATTTTTACAACGCATAGTGACTACGCACTGTCACCATTGCCAAACGAAGCAATTTGGGCATGTATCGATGGGAAGTTACGCCAAGGAAAATTAAGCGTCGAGGCTCTGAGGGCAGTTGCTGGGCGTGTGGACAAGAAACTCGCCATATTCGTCGAAGACGAGTTTGCTAAATGCTGGGTTGACTCTATTCTTCGAGAACGCCTCGGAGTTGACTATGAGCAGATCGAAGTCCATGCAGTCGCTGGCGATGGTAATGCCGTCCTTACGCATAACGCACATATGACCAATCCCGCAATTACTTTTCGGTCACTTTGCATTATTGATGGAGATTCACAGCAGAAGGAAAATGAAGATTTCGGTATTCTTCGGCTCCCTGGTTCACAGCCAGAACTAACAGTTTTTGAGAACGCCCAAAGGAGACTAGATACAGACCTCGCAATTCTAACGGTGTCTTGCCAACGAGCTCCAGAGGCGCAGGAACTCGTCCGCCGCTCAATGGAAGAAATAATCCGTACCAATCGTGACCCACACCTGCTCTTTAACCAATTGGGTATCAAAATTGGTTTTGTTCCAGAGGGAATCGTTCGTGGGGCTTTTTTGGCACTATGGGTACGAACAAATGAAGGATTTTGTAGCCAGCTTGAATCACGGGTCCGCAGCCTCATCGAGGAAAACTAAATCTTATACGGCCTCATCGAGGAAACCTAAATCTTATACGTTATGCCAGATCACGCGCAATGATTAATCCATTTAGGCGAAACGCTATGCCCATCAATGACTGTAAGACAATTTAAAGCCCGAACCATACCCACCTCCACAAATTCGATATGGTTCAAAAAACGTAAATTTGTTCACTTCCCTTAGATTCAATGTGTTAGTGCGGATTTATCCGCATAAAAAAATAAACACAACGAGGAGCAAACCAAGAATTGATCCAGAGAGACAGAGAGTAAAAGAGCAAATGACGAGAATCGTATATACCGATCCTCACCATATCTGTTCTCATTATGAACAAGAAAGCCCAGTGCCTATCAATTTCATATTTTTTAGTTGCCATCCCTAATTACCTTAAGTAGTCTAGAGAAGGTGCTCAGTAACAAACAGCACCAGTAGTTCATAACAAATCAAGAATCCTGAGCTCATTCCCGTATTTACACATGAATTTACATTTTAATTCTATTTCCAAATCAAAAATGACGCGAAGGCGAGCCGCAGACAGTATAAATAATACGGCAAGGAGAGGCCGACAAAGTCAGGTTTGATTTAGAAATGGAATAAGGAGATATTCAAATGAATAATAATCCAGTTGGGTGGTTTGAAATCTACGTGCAAAATATCGAGGGGCTAAACGTTTTTATGAAGCTGTCTTCCAGGTCAAACTGGAACGGTTAGACAGCCCTCCCGGAATGGAAATAGAATTGTGGGCTTTTCCGATGGTAAAGGATGCAAGAGGAGCGTCTGGAGCATTGGTTAAGATGAAAGATGGACCTTCAGGTGGAAACTGCGTTTTGGTTTACTTCATGTGTACCGACTGTGCCGTTGAAGCTACTCGTGCGGCTGCTTCCGGCGGGCAAATAGTGCGAGAAAAAATGTCTATTGGTCAATACGGCTTTATCTCTTTGGTTGTTGATACCGAAGGCAACATGATTGGCCTGCATTCGATGCAATAACATCATCCTGGAACGGATAACTCAGTAGTCTTTCACGCTCGGCAAATACATTGGAGAAGTTTCTGAATAAGTCATGATGTCCGCAAGACATACTAACCAGCTCGTTGGTTTCCTGGGTTCAGTGAGACCACCTATGTGGGAACGACGAATTGGCTTTATTCGGTATCCCCTTGGTCTGTGCCTGATTTATCAGTTACTGGGTTGTCCAGTTTATTAGAAATTAAGCTTGACTCCAAATTCTGAGCGATTTCAACCATAACAGGAGTGTGATCAGAAGGTCGTTCCAATTTTCTAGGCTCCTTATCGATGATGCAGCTTTTACAGACACTGGCCAGTTCATTACTGAGCATGATATGGTCAATACGCAACCCCCTGTTGCGGCGAAAAGCGAGCATGCGATAATCCCACCAGGTATATGATTTGTCCGGCTGATCAAATAAACGAAAACTGTCAACGAGACCAAGTTTTAATAATTCCTGGAAAGCATTTCTTTCAGGCTCACTGCAAAGCACATGGTCTTTCCATAATTCAGGATCATGAACATCGCGATCTTCCGGCGCAATATTAAAATCTCCGAGCAAAGCTAAGCGTGGATAGCGTTCCAGTTCCTTGCTGAGCCATTGGCTCAGCGCGGTTAGCCACATTAATTTATATTGATATTTGTCTGAATCAATACTTTCCCCATTGGGCACATACACACAGATCACGCGTACATCTCCATAAGTCGCCGCGATGATTCGCTTCTGGCTATCCTCCAAATCAGGAATAGCTGTAACAACATCAGCTCCATTTTGCTTACTTAGTAGGGCGACACCATTAAACATTTTCTGACCGACATAGATCGATTGATAACCAAGCGCAGCAATTTCAGTGGTCGGAAAATTATCATCCTGTAATTTGGTTTCCTGCAGACATAACACATCTGGTTGATTAATCTCTAACCAATTGATGACCTGTGGCAGGCGGACTTTCAATGAATTAACATTCCAGGTAACAATTTTCATAGTATTAATTCTTATTATTCAGTTAGTTTCTGCAAAACACATCATAATGCACAGCATATAATTGATTCAACTCATTAACTTATTAAAGTTTACACATGATACATACTAATAGGCGTTAGCCAATTTAAGGTCGTTCCTATTGGAAATTACTGAGAAATCTGCTATTGAAACATTAAAATATGTATTTTTATAGCCTTATTTTGATTTTCTCACTGAGAAGACCGTCGACAAAGTAGAAGAGCATCCTCAATTTCTGATAAAATTTTAGGTTCTGAATTTTATAAGTGCCACGCAAGGAATTCCATCATGACTTATGTAGTAACTGAAAGTTGTATCAAATGTAAATATACTGATTGTGTCGATGTATGCCCGGTGGATTGCTTCCGCGAAGGCCCCAATTTTCTCGTAATTGATCCCGATGAATGTATTGACTGCACGTTATGTGTAGCTGAGTGTCCAGTAGAAGCGATTTATGCTGAAGATGATGTTCCTGACGATCAACGCGGCTTTATTGCGCTCAATGAGGAATTATCCAAGATTTGGAAACCTATCATCGAGAAAAAAGATGCACTCCCAGATGCCGACGAGTGGGCCAATGTTAAGGACAAACTGGATAAACTGGAGCACTAACTAAAATCTAGATACACTGCTAATGCCGTCTTACTCATGACTATCTGTTCGACGGCATCTGCAGGATCATTGCATCAAACCCATCAAGCCGTTATCCCAATCAGGAATATTGTGCTTATTTAACAGAAACGCATTCCCTCATTACTCTACCCACTGGTTTTTTCTAATCGATCTCAAAATTTTGCTCCTGTGCCAACCAATGCTGCTGACGCAATCTTGTAGGAAAAAGTCTGTGGCTCAAGGTTATCCAGTTGCTGCCCATCTATCTCAGCATGTGGATACAAGAAGAATGGCACTTTTCCTGTTTTGCCATTTTGGCCCAAGGAGATATTTTCGCCATGGTTAAAAGCTACCCAATTCATCTCCCAGGCGCCAAACAATTTCTCTCTCAAAGCGTTGACTTGCTCATGATTGCGAGGCAGACCTTCTAATGCGATTACCTTGCATACATCAGCCGGATCAGCGGGTACCCAACCAAGCCCGGCGAGATAAAATTCTGCACGACAATGTTGCGCTGTACTGACATCACCAAACTTACCTAAATTTTTGTTTAGCACTGATTCGTTTATCCGAATACCAAATTGCTGTCGTGCAGGAATACCCGAAGCACGCGCCAAGCCAACGAATAAGGCATTAATGTCCGCACACTTTCCATTTAGGTTTTCACTTGCTAGCATCTGCTTAACATCACCCTTTCCTCTGCCACGCACTTTCTGGTCATGAGTAGCATTGTCAATTACCCAATCATAAATAAGCCGGGCTTTCTGCAAAGGGGAATTGTTATTACTGTCTTTGGTAATGGAAGAAGCTGTTTTGCGGACAATACCATCTAATGGTATTTGTTGAGTTGATTGCAGAAAGCGCTTGATATTATCAGGAATAACTGCTTTGCCAGGTGCATTGTAGTACTGTAGATCACTTTGCCGTTCAGCGGTCTTGACGATGCTACTCACTGTAACATGGCGTTCATCATTTCCATTCCATTCGGCATAAAAAGCCGGAAAATTCGTTTGAGGAAGGGTATAAAACTTTGCTGATTTAGCACTGCCATTCCAGACACTCCCTTGGGTAAACTGATAAGGCGTGTCGTTGGTATCCGGTAGAGGCAGCCATAGACGTGCATTTTTGCCTGTTGTAGGCAAAGTCACTTGATATGACAACCGATAACTACGCCATTTGCCTGGACTCGTGGTTTGCGCAAAAATTGATGGAGTAATAGGAAGCAAGGTAGCACTTGCACTGATCAGTTTGATAAAATCCCTGCGTTTCATGCTCATCTCCTGTAACCAGTATAACTTTTGAAAATCTAATCTTATTACTTAATCAAGTCAATCAGCCTCCATCATGCCTACCCCTTCATCACAGCAACTTCCTGCAATTGAATTAGAAACCAGCGTACAGCCAACTCATACGATTTTGTGGATGCATGGACTTGGCGCTGATGGCAATGATTTCGTGCCTATTATACATGAGCTCGATCTGCCACCTGACACCGCAATACGTTTTATTTTTCCTCACGCCCCTAAACAACCGGTAAGCATCAATCAGGGTCTCATCATGCGTGCATGGTATGACATCAAAAATATCAATCTAAATCAGTACGAAGATGAAGCGGGTATTCGTAGCTCCCAACATGCGATCACTGCAATGATTGAGCGAGAAAATCAACGTGGCATTCCCTCTACCAATATTGTGCTGGCTGGATTTTCTCAAGGAGGTGTCATAGCTCTGCAGGTTGGTCTGCGTCACCCAGACAAATTAGGGGGCATTATGGTGCTATCAAGCTATCTGCCGTTAGCGCATACACTTACCAAGGAAGCACATAATGCTAATACCCCCACCTCCATTTTTATGGCGCATGGTAGCTATGATCCTATTGTACCGATCCACTTGGCAAAAACTTCCCGGCAGCAGCTACTGGAGGCTGGCTACCAGGTCGAATGGCATGAGTATCCAATGGAGCATTCTGTATGTGCTGAGGAGCTGACCGATATTAGCAAATGGTTGCGACAAGTCTTGCGATGATAAGCTGAAACATAAAATGACAACGATTTAAGGAAAACTCGATTCAAGCGTTTCTTGACAAAATAAACAGCATCTTTATAATCCTCTCTTTATTTTTGAATTGTGTTCTTAAGTACGTAGAACTCAAGATTGCGGGAATAGCTCAGTGGTAGAGCACAACCTTGCCAAGGTTGGGGTCGCGAGTTCGAGCCTCGTTTCCCGCTCCAATATCGAGATAAATTGGATTCTTTAGTAAATAGATAAAAAATCCATATCGCATTATTCATTGTGGTGTTACGATACAGACCACATTCTGATCATAAAAATGAATGGCGGGGTGGCAGAGTGGTTATGCAGCGGCCTGCAAAGCCGTCTACGCCGGTTCGATTCCGACCCCCGCCTCCAAAAATCCAGCATATTTTGATTGCCCGGATGGTGAAATTGGTAGACACAAGGGACTTAAAATCCCTCGGGCCTTATACGCCCGTGCCGGTTCGATTCCGGCTCCGGGCACCAAATAAGCATTTCAAGCAGTATTTCATCGTATCAAACCCATTGAATTTACTAGCTTTCAGAAGGATTGATAGTATCTTATAGTATCACAACGTATCTGGACATACCGTCAAAATGACGGTATTTTTGACGGTACTTTTAGATACCGTCAGGTGAGATACCGTCAAATGCTTACAGATACCGCAGTACGTAACGCTAAATCAAAAGATAAGCCATACAAAATGGCCGACAGTGGCGGCTTATATTTGCTGGTGAATTCCGCCGGGAAGTATTGGCGCATGGATTACCGATATGCAAACAAACGGAAAACACTGGCTATCGGTGTTTATCCAACGGTTACCCTTACTGTTGCACGTAAGAAAAGAGATGAAGCACGAGATTTACTGGCTAATGACGCTGACCCGGCGCTGGTGAAAGCCGTCAACAAGCAAGTTAAGAAACATGCTCACGAAAACACATTCCAGACTATAGCGCTTGAATGGCACACCAAGCAATCAACCACCTGGGCTGAATCCACTAGCGCCAATATAAAACGATGCCTGGAAGCAGATATATTCCCATGGCTAGGTAATCGTCCAATCAAGGATATTAACGCACCTGATTTGCTGGCAGTGCTACGCAAAATAGAAAGCCGCGGGGCGCACGAGAAAGCGCAACGGACAAGAGAATATGTTGGCCGAGTGTTTAGATATGCCATACAAACCGGACGCGCTGAACGTGATCCTAGCGGCGATTTAAGGGGTGCATTAACACCAGTCAAAGCAAAGCATCATGCCAGTATTACCGACCCAAAGGCCATAGGTGCATTGCTGCGCTCAATCAATGGTTTTGTTGGTTCATATACCACTAAATGCGCGTTACAGCTTGCTCCATTGTTATTTGTCCGACCGGGTGAATTACGTCAAGCAGAATGGGCAGAAATTGATTTTGATAAGAAAGAATGGCGCATACCCGGCCACAAAATGAAGATGGGTGAGCAACATATCATCCCATTATCACATCAAGCAATTGAGATTTTAGAAGCCATTCAGCCATTAACAGGGAATGGCAAATATATCTTTCCAAGCATAAGAAGTACCGACAGACCAATGTCAGAAAATACCGTCAATGCAGCATTAAGGCGCATGGGTTATGAAAAAGACGAAATGACCGGGCATGGTTTCCGCAGCATGGCTTCAACCCTACTTCATGAACATGGCTGGCCACATGAGGCCATAGAACGACAATTAGCCCATGCAGAACGTAACAAGGTAGCGGCTGCATATAACCATGCTGAGCATCTACCTAAACGTCGTGAGATGATGCAATGGTGGGCGGATTATTTGGATGAACTGGCAGCAGGTGCCAAGGTGATAAGTATTAACGGGTAGGCGCGTCGTTAAAATTTAGGCGAACGCTATTTCCTCGTAAGCCTTTTATACTTCTATTGATTATTCAATAGGTTGATCAATTTTTGGAAACTAGAATTCCACTTTATTAGCTTAGTACAAAATTTGATTTATAATACACAGCCATGCAACGTCATATCCTTATGGATACGGCGAGGCAAGTGAAATGCCCCCATTGTGTTGGCGCACAATGGGGGCGGTAATCCAGTCAATTTTTTAATCCGAGCAAGGATAATGACTGAGAGCGAATTACACCTTTTGGTGTAACTACAATTGTGATTATATACAAAATGTTTAACAAGTTGCTAACTAAAGTTACCTCTAAGTAACAACTATTGGTTGTAGATAATCGCCTCAGTCATTGTCATTTTTTATAAGGATCAATAACTTATATGGCAATGCAAAATCTTAGTTTCAAGAAAAAACCAGCAGTATTAGAACAAACTTCTTTTTCCCACGCTAATCTTTATTTGCGGATTCGCAAAGGATTATTCCCCTCCCCCGTCAAGATAGGCCGTACATCCGTATGGATTGACTCAGAAATCAATACGATGTGTAAAGCTCACGCAGCAGGACTAAACGACGTAAAACTACGTGAGCTAGTAGAGAAGCTGAAGGCAGATAGAAAAAATTTAATGCAATAAAAAAGGGAGCCAGAACAATGACTCCCTTGCGAAAAAATGCTTACCACAGCAATGATATTTTATCAAAAATTACCCCTCATCTAAAGGGCGTAATCCGTCGGCAAAACGGCGGCTTGCTCGCTTTTTGTCCTGGTCATAATGACAGGAAATCCCGCAGTCTGGCGGTCAATGTTGGCGATGATGGGCGGGTTCTCTTGAAATGCTTTGCAGGTTGCAGTATTCACGAAATAACAAGTGCTATGGGTTTATCGGTCAGCGATCTTTTCCCCGATACCAGCAAGGCGAAGTATGACCCACAGTCACGCGCATACTTTCAAGAGTGGCAAATTCTCGAAGCATTGGCATTTGATGCTGCAGTTCTATTGATTGCAGCCAGGCGAATCAATGAAGGCGAGACTCTACCAGAAGCAGACCTGGAATATTTAGCTAAAGCCGTTATTCGTATTAATGATGCAGTGAGCTACTCAAGGAGGTCTCATGGCAGATAGACCAAGCCTTGAAACAGAAACCGCAGAATTTTTTAGCCAGACATTATCAAATTCAGACGTTACAGACGTTACAAGCGTTACAACAAGTAATGGTGCGACTTTGGGCTGTAACGTCAACGAAAAATCAGACGTTACAGACGTTACAACTTGCAAAATTCCACCTTTAAAAGACCGGCCTAAATACCTAATACTGGATGATTGGCTTGAAGAAGGCGGCAGTAAATACCGTCCTGGTGTTTGGTATTTCGGAATAAAGACCCGAAAAGAAAACGGCGAAGAGGTGCAAATACCTACTGAAACGTGGATATGCTCACCCATCCATATTGACGCGATTACTCACGATAAAGATCAAAATAACTTTGGGCGCTTGTTGCGTTTCAAGACTTCAATTAACACATGGCGGGCATGGCCTCTGCCTATGGAAATGTTAAAAGGTAGTGGCGAGGAAATGCGCGGCGCGTTGTTAAATATGGGGGTGGAGATCGACCCAACCAGCCGGAACCAGCTTAGCAATTATATTCAGTCCCAACACCCAAAGAAGCGGATTCATTGCGTTACTAAAACCGGATGGTGTAGTAATAGCTTTGTTTTACCTGATAAGGTTATTGGCAAAGATAAAGACAGCATCATTTACCAGAGCATCACCAGTTTCTTTGATGAGTTTACCCAGGCTGGAACGCTGGACGGTTGGCAGGAATTGCCGCAGCTGGCAATTAGAAATCCCATGATGATTCTAACGTTATCGGCTTCATTTGCTGGCGTGATGCTTGATAAGTGCGGTCTGGACGGTGGAGGCATTCACTTCTTTGGCGATTCTTCAACGGGCAAAACAACCTTGCTAGATGCTGCGCGTTCAGTATGGGGCGGCAAAGCCTACCGTAGAAGCTGGAAGGCAACAGCCAACGGCCTTGAAGGTGCAGCTTCATTATTTAACGATAATCTTTTATGCCTGGATGAAATCAGCGAATGTGAGCCGCTAGAAGTTGGCAAGATCGTTTATTCACTCGGTAACGGGTACGGCAAACAGCGAGCCAATAGAAACGGCGATGCAAAAAGCTTAACCCGGTGGAAGTGCTTCATTATCTCCAATGGTGAAAGAACGATAGAAACATCCATCAAGGAAGGCGGGCGCACGGTCAAGGCTGGTCAAGCTGTAAGGTTATTGGACATACCTGTAGCCCGTAAATATGGCGCATTCGATGAACTGCACAGCCTACCTAATGGCGCGGCTTTGTCAGACAAAATCAAAAGTATTGCTTCAAGTCATTATGGACATGCTGGACGGGCATTTCTTAAAAAGCTTACCTCTGATGATCGAGACTTCAAAAAGTATTTCGAGCGATTTAAAAGCCTGTCTGCATTTCAATTTCAAGGTGATAACGACAGCGGGCAATTCAAGCGGGTTGCTGCAAGATTCGCATTGATAGCGCTGACCGGTGAGTTGGCTACTGAGTACCGATTAACTGGATGGGGTGAAGGAGCGGCGCTTGATGCGTCAGTCGAAGGCCTGCGAGCGTGGCAATCCATACGCGGCAAGGGCAACAGCGAAAAGCACCAGATACTAGAACAGGTATCTGATTTTATCAGTCGTCATGGTGATTCGCGTTTTTCTGATGCTGATAGCGTTAATCATGACTTGCCTGTGATTCGTGACCGGGCGGGCTGGTGGAAAGATTATGACGGCAAGCGGGTTTATCTGTTCAATTCCCCTGGACTGCGGGAAGCTTTAAAAGGTTTTGACTTCAACCGGGCGCTAGATGTGTTGCAAGAAGTCGGGGTATTACAGACGCTAGAGAGCGGGAAAGAACGCGCAAAGCCTACCCGTGTCAGCATTGGAGTCAAGAAGCTTTACCATATCCAGATAATAGAGGGGTAAGCATGGCGCTTGATTCCCTGCTTGCAAGCATTCGCGATAATTCTGTAACGTCTGTAACGTCTTGTAACGTGAGTGACGTTACGCGGAAACCCGCATTAATACTGGATGTAACGCTTGTAACGTCTGTAACGCCACAAATAACAAATAGCGACCTTGAAGAAATCCACACCTGGTTATTCTCAATTGGCGAACCAGAAGAAGATCATCACCTAGTGATTGATAAATACTGGAACGATCCTCAGGCGCTTGAGTATTTCCTGAAACATGCAAGGGGTGAGTTTAAGCATAGTTACACTGTAACGGATGAACGACGGTGAAAAATGAAGCATTCTGGCAAAGACAAACCCGTTCAAGTGATTGAGGGGGAACATTTACCCGCTCACCCTCCCCCAAAGCTTCCACGGTTGCGACTGGGTACACTTCGAGAGGTACGGCGGGAAATGGCGAAAGTTTACGAAGAAGTTAGACGGTTGAAATTGCCAAGTCAGGAAGGGACACGATTGATCTACATGCTAACGGCAATCTCTAACCAGATTCGTGATACTGAATTAGAACAACGTATTGAAAAATTGGAGCAAGCAAGTGAAGAACTTAGAGCAAAGAATCGCACGACTTGAAGCACAGAAGCTAAACCCGCTAGTTGATTACTTCCATGCAAGCGCCTGCATGTTTGCTCAAGAGCAAGGCAAACCGGAACCGGAAAGACCGGATGATATAGCCAAGGCGCTTGAGCAATTAGCGAATTACCTACCGGATTAACAATGAGCAAAAATCTTGAATCACGAATAGACGCATTAGAACAGCGTATTGCTGGCCTAGAAGAGCGAAAGCCCGCACTAATCTACTCAACTGCCCGGCAGACTTTAGAAGAAGCCAAGGCCGCTTATCAACAAAAGCATGGCTACCCATTCGATGAAGATAACAGCATAATCGTCGAAATTGTTACCGTAGACTGCACAAAAGAAGGCGGCGGGCGTGAGGTTGACCCGTCAGACCTTTAGCAGCCTGGCGGGTTGTTGCTTCAATCACTGGACTTTGCAAGCTCCACATTAGAAATGATGCGTGAGACCTCCATCGGATTTTGTAGCTGTCCGGTGGGGTTTTCTTATTTGATCAATTCTGCTGGTGTATTTAAGGAAAGAACAGAAAATTTTTCCAGAAAACTTTTATTAAATGGTGTATAGCTATTCGTTGATTTAATCACCCTGCAGATATAAAGAAACAGTTTTCTTTAGCTGATCAGCGTATTTGTAACGTGAGTTCGACATAAGAATCACAACCCTACAAGTGGAAGAGCTTGAGTGAATCTGATATTAAGTGAAGGTTTCTTCTCGCGGAACGTGTAAGC
>NZ_FNPJ01000045.1 GCF_900107265.1 Nitrosomonas sp. Nm33
GGTATAGCATACCTTCTACTGTCATGCGCAAATTGCGCTTGTTATAAATCGCTTCTTGAAGCAGAATTTTCTCCAGCTTCGACCAGAACTCATCGTTGAGCATCAATCGGGGCATCGCAAACTCGTTTTATCGGTGGTGTGAGAACACCTCAATATTACGAGTTTGCTTCTATTTATGAAATACTTATCTCAAAACGTCAACAGACCCTAGCGGGAATTAGAATGACGCTTGCTGCATAACTAAATTTACGCGAGTGCAGCCAGCGCAGCTTTCACCCACTCGAAGCCAATGTGCTCCTGTTCCAGCCGCAAATTTTTGCGCAAGCGGTTATCGCGTAAATCATCGTACAGCGCTTTCTCTTCCGGCGTCAGGCGCGATAATTCGTGGCGAGTCGGCTTGGTCTCTATACCCCACTGTGCCTCGAATGCCAACAAGGTGGCGCGGTCCATGAGGAACGACTCGACCTGCTCAAACTGACTGCGCAGTTGATCGAGTATGGCAAAGCCATGAGTATCGATATCACCCCAGTAGTAAATACGACAATTCTCTAACCATGTTGCTTTCCGCAACATTTCGAAGCCATAGCCTGCACCGAAGATGATCAAGCTGTATTTGACATTGGGGAAAGCCAAAAAATTGATCTCATTTTCAGTGATGAACACGCGCGACAATTTTGGATTGAGCCGGGCAAAACTGGCGGCATCCAGCGAAATATCTTGTTCACCTACCGCGGGCAGCAGACCATGGGCTCGATCCAGAACACGAAAGCGAATACACAGGGGTTTTTCAAGAAAGCCGTAACGCTGTGCAAATTGATTGACACCAGAAGCAGTAAAATCAATTGCTTCGGCTGGCAGCACGAGATCAAGCAATTCGCTAAGCATGCCACGATGGTATTCGATGAATTTGCTATGTATCCCAGGGGATATCTACTTGCCTGAGATAAACGCCAGGACGCGGATGGGCCTTGAGCCAGGCGACGATGGCCAGCAAGCGCTGCCATTCCTCGGCCAACTCCAGCGCATGTTGCGGCTTTTTAGCCAGCCAATCCAGCAATTCTGGCTGTTGTTGACGTGTCATCGCAACCAGGGCAATGAAGCGGGCAGCCTCGCGCTGCTTACCTATCAGGCTCAAAGCGTCCTCAGCCGAGTCAATCTTCCTGAGTGCTTCAATCGAGATGCGCACCTCGCTAAAGTGTTTACCTCCTTGGGTAGCCGTAGAAAAGCACAAAAATTATAACCTCTACCCCAATTGGCAAAAACTGGTTTCCCGATTTGCTAAACTCGTTTAATCCAAACAAGCTCATATTACACTACTATCAGTACCCCATACTTTCCTGCGCGCATTACCAGTGTAGGCAGCATATCAAAAGACTGAATTTATCGATCTGTTATTTCATTTCTAAATCCAACCTGACTTTGTCGGCTTCTCCTTGCCATATTATTTATACTGTCTGCGGTTTGCTCTTGCGTCATATTTGATTTGGAAATGGAATCACACAAAATATCGCATGGCCATTTCGTCCAGTCGCTTTTTAATCCTCTCCCACTCCGGCATCACCTGCTTCATCAGCCGGTAGAAGCGCTCGCTATGATTGTGCTCAGCGATGTGACAAAGCTCATGCAGGATCACGTAGTCGATGCATTCGCGGGGAGCTTTCACCAGATGAGGATTAAGCGTCAATCGGCCCTTGGGTGAGCAACTTCCCCATTGGGTTTGCATGGTAAGCATGCGAAGCGGAGGGCGCTGGCTCACCCAAAGCGCTTGCCCCAGCATGACATCCAGGCGCTTGGCGAAAACTTCTTTGGCATGAACCTTGTACCAATCGGTGAGTAACTGTCGTACTTTTTCAGTACTTTTTGGGGAAACGGTTACTTCCAGCTTGCCACGCAGCAGCTTCACCCCCTGTACCGCATCGGGCGTTGCCATCACCTTGAGCAGATACTGTTTACCCAGGTAGTAATGGCTTTCACCACTCACGTACTTCCTTGGCGTGACATGCGCAAGCTGCGCGCGGAAATCTCGTAGTTGCTGGTAAATCCAACGGCCTCGTTTTTTCACGGCAGCGAGCACTTCCGCATCATCGCTTTGGGCCGGGGCAACTACTTCAACCCGGCAATCCGGACGCACTTTGATCAATATCCGGTTAATTCCCTCGCTACGCGGCAGCCGCTCAAAGAAGATCTGTTCATCCCCATAATTGAAGCTCAGGGTGTGGCTTGACTTGATCGGTTTATGAATCGTGACACTCATTTACCCTACATTCCGTTCAAGCCCAGCCGAGTAATCTGCACCACCCATTCCACAATCGCCTTGGCCTGATCAATCCTCCCGCCAATCGCTTTACACTCTTTGAACATCATGGGCAACAGCTTCTTGCGGATGTCGGCTTCGATGTTTTGCGGATTGATGGAGTGCTCGGCCACCGAAGTTTCGACACACGTATCCACGGTAAAAGCCAGTTTGATCCACTTATCCAGCACCTGCTGATCATCAATAGCAAACACTTCCGGCAGCGTCTTTTTAAACACACCGAAATAGGCTTGCGCGTGCCGGTTGCCGGCAAATGAATCCGGGATGTCGTTCAATCTGCGCGCCTGTACTTGCTGTTCAAACTCATGAAACAACAGATACTGCTTCAGCGGGTGGTCGAACAGTTTCTCAGCCTCCTCAATCACTTGGCGCAGCAGTTTGGAAAAGGCTTCCTGCGCGTAGGGGTCATCACGTAACGCCTGCTCGATCATCCTCGTGACGTGGGTCTTGATGATGTCGGTTTCGTTGCGGGTCTTTTCCTCGCTCCAATTCTCGGGATTCGCTTTTTGCCCCATTTTGTTGACTTCATATACCCCAGCAGGCTGTTTGATCTCAACCCCTATCACATGTTTATCCAGCAGTTTTTTCACTTGAGAGGTGTATTGATCGTAGTTGACGATTTCCCCGCTATCCTGCTGCACTAGCTGCCGCAGGCTGGAGAACTGCTTCATCGTTTCCTTGTAATGGCGGCGGTCGTCATCGGTAAAACTCTTGTCCTCGAAAAAAGTGGCTGATTGCAGCGCCACTTTCAGGCAACTGGCGAATTCGGTCAGCGCTTCGTAGAAATCTTCCCGTGCCTTCAGATGTACATCCACTCGTTCGCCGTTGCGCTCTTCCATCCTGGGCACCAGTACCTGTCGCAATTGCTCGATGTCGTTCTTGTTTTTCACATCAGCAAAAATCGCCCACAAGTTCTTATACAGTTGCGGCAAGCGCTTGTACTCGGTACTCATCTGGCGATAAAGGCCGGCGATATCATCGATGTCATAACCACCCTGCGTGCGGGCAGCGAGATCCTGATACTTGGCAATAGTGGTGTCCAGCTCGGCCAGAATGCCACGGTAGTCGATCAAGAGGCCGAATTTCTTCTTCGGGTGCAGGCGGTTCACGCGCGCAATCGCCTGGATCAGGTTATGTTCCTTCAACGGTTTATCGATATAGAGCACGGTGTTTTTGGGTTGGTCGAAACCGGTCAGCAGCTTATCCACCACGATCAGCAGCTTGAGCGAATCATCCTGCTCGAAGCGCTCGATTACGGCTTTGGTATAAGCCTGCTCGTCCTGGGAGCCGACATTTTCCTTCCACCACTGAGTCACTTCCGGCGTAGTGGACTCATCCACGGCGGTATTGCCTTCCCGGGTATCCGGCGGGCTCATCACCAGCACCGATTCAAACAACCCTGCTTCATCCAGGTATTTTTTGTATTTGATGGCCGAAGCTTTGCTGTCGCAGGCCAACTGACCTTTCAAACCTTCATCGATGTTTTTCACAAAGTGGTTGGCGATATCGAGCGCAATCAGGCGGATGCGGTCATCGGCGCTGTACACCTGCCCTTTCTTGGCGAATTTGCGTTTGAGATCTGTTTTTTGCTCTTCGGTCAGGCCCTCGGTAATGCGGTCAAACCAACTGTCGATGGCGCGTTCATTCACCTCCAGATCAGGAATCCGTTCTTCATACAGCAATGACGTCACCGTCCGGTCTTCTACCGCACGCTGCATGGTATAAGCGTGCACGATCGGGCCAAATTTGTTGGTGGTCTTGTCGTCTTTCAGCAGCGGTGTGCCGGTGAAAGCTACAAAGGCGGCATTCGGCAGCGCCTGCTTCATGCGGATATGATTTTCACCGCCCTGGCTGCGGTGGCCCTCGTCGATCAGCACAATGATGTCCGGGCTGGTGTTCACGCATTCAGGTAATTTGGTAGCGGTATTAAATTTCTGGATCAGCGAGAAGATAATGCGCTCGCTACCTTTGCCTATCTGCTCGGCCAGGCGCCGCCCTGAAGTAGCCATCGCTGCTTCCCGGTCTTTCTTGCTGGCCAGTTCGCCACCCGAAGCAAAGGTTTTACTGAGCTGACTTTCCAGATCAACCCGATCCGTCACCACCACAATGCGGCACTGCTTCAGCGAGTCGTGCAGGATCAACGCTTTGCTTAAAAACAGCATCGTGAACGACTTGCCAGAACCAGTGGTATGCCAGATTACCCCGCCTTTTCTGCGCCCTCTCCCGCTGGATGAGAGTTGGAGTGACGGCTCAAAGGTATTGATGCGCTCGATCAGGCGCTTGATGGCAAACACCTGCGGATAGCGCGCCACAATTTTGCCCACCTTCTTATCAAACAAGGTGAAAAAGCGGATCATTTCCAGCAGGCGCGCCGCTTGCAGCAGGCTGATCAAAATCCGATCCTGCCCAGTGACAGCCAGCTCACCTCCGCCAATCAGAGTTTGATACCAGTCTAGATCCCTGGCTGGGCAGTGGCTGAACAACGCATTGATTTGATCCTCAGTCAGCTTTTTGTTTTTCAGCGTATACATCTCGGCAGCGGAAATATCCTCCTCGCGCCAGACAGCCCAAAACTTGGCAGGTGTACCACAGGTGCCATAACGCCCTTCGGTGCCATTGATCGACAACAGCAACTGGCTATAAACAAATAACTGCGGAATCTCGTCATGGCGCTGGTTGCGCAAGCTTTGCGAAATCCCTTCCTCAAGGGTCGGGCCTTTTTGCGCATGGCCATCGGGTCGTTTGGCCTCGATCACCACCAGCGGCAAGCCGTTGACAAAACAGACTATATCCGGCCGACGGTTTTCTACACCGCCGGAGCGCATTACGCTGAACTCTTCAGTAAACACAAAGCTGTTATTGGCCGGATTCTGCCAGTCGATCAGGGCAATGGTCGGATTGGCCTTTTTGCCCTCCACAAACTCGGTGACCGCAATGCCGTACAACAAATGGTTATACAGCTTCTCATTGGCGATCAATAAGCCCTCGTTCAGCGCCGGACTGCATACTTCCGCAATCAGGTTATCGATCGTCTTGTCCGACAAGGCATGCTCACGGCCAGCGTAGGAAAAGCGGCGTTTTTGCAGCTCTGTCCGCAGCACATCGCGCAGTACCACTTCATCCTGCCTGCCGCCACGGGCAGCCAGCGCTTGCTCAGGAGACAGATAATTCCAGCCCAGGTTGGTCAACAACGTCAGCGCGGGGAGCTTGGCGCTGTATTCTTCCTGGAATTTGGGTATGTGTTGTGTCATTCGTTTCTCTCTTCAACCCCTTAAAACCCAGTTCCAAACTTTTTTCAAAAAGGCTTATCTGTTTCTGAGTATTCGTCCCAAATTTCTGAAGCAGCCTTTTCTATTTCAAGATATGACTTTGAAATTAACGGGGTCCTGATTGGTGCTGTTGTCTTATCCCAATCAAGTGTTGAACCGTTTTTATCTTTTCTGCGTAATTTAGAACCTGCACCGAGGCTCATTGAGAACAAGTCAAGGAAGCGCCTTGGCCCTACACCGATAAATGGTTCAAAGGCGATTAATTTGTTATCTTCAGATGATGAATCAAATTCTGATCTCAACTGGACGGATTCCGAGTGGAAGTCTAGAGCACGGCTTTTGGGGTAAGGTTCAACATAGACAACCCGCGTGACGCCGCTTGCGATAATATGCTTTGCACAGTTATGACACGGGAAAGTCGTGCAATATAGAGTCGTTCCCACAGTTGGAATGCCAGCACGGCTGCATGAAAGCAACGCATCCATCTCAGCATGTACAACACGACCAAACTCGGTTAGATCCGAAATTTTGCTTTCCTTCAAAACTCTCGCAACATCAAACTCTTGTTCAGCATTTACCAAACCTTTTGTCAGTAGCGCTTGAGCAATTTCTTGAACGATTTCAGCTTGAGCTTGCTTGTTGGAGTCACCCTCTCTTGTGTAGTCCTTACCATCCGGCTGGTCTATAACCTCACCAGTTGCCGGATCAATTTCTGCCCAATACAAGCCGCCACCAGATTTCGGCACATCATTTGCACCAGTAGCAATAATCTGTTTATCGCGGCTAATAACAGCCCCAACTTGGCGAGATAAATCGCCTGAACGTACCGAGCTATTGAAAGCCATAAACATGGCAAACTCATCAAAGGTAGGGTTTTTGTAAGGATGGGAAAAAATTAGTTCCAAGAAGCGCTGAAGTCTGTTTTTAACTTGATCATCATTCTTCCCGAGGTTTAAAAAAAAGTCAGCTAGATGATAGGTATCTCTTGTTTTCTGGCCATGATCAAAGCTCTCATCTTCGTCAATCTTGATGAGTTCTTTCGCTTGCTCTTGCTTACATCCCTTATCGTCGGTCAGATACTTATAGCGGCGTTTTTCATCAGCATGAATGCCAATCAAGTAAAAACCATCGGCATAGACTTTCCTGAGAAATTCAACTTCACGAGGATGCTTAAGTGAGTTCACTATGTAAGCACGTTTGCCTTTTCCGGTGATTCGCTTTTCTGCAATTTTCTTGGCAACTCCCGCAGCGAGAATGGCATTGTTCTTACTCTTTTCCCTTAGCGCGTCTCCTGCCCCCATGTAGTGTTTAATACGTTCGTATTCGCTACCACCAGGAAATGCTGGCAGGATTGAAGAGACCCGAATTTCCTCTACTGTATACAGAAAGCCTCTGAGACGGTCTGTTAAGGGCGCAATAACCCGATTGGATTCTGTTCCCACTGCACTGACTATACCGACAATCAACTCGCCTTCATTTACTCCTGATGTGAGATACTTCCTTTCTAATGAATCGCTTTTGGAGATGCTTGATGCTTGAATCGCTGATACTAATGAAGTAGCAGAAACCGCAATAGGCTCAATGCCCCCAATTTCTTCTGGGTAAAGCAGATTTGGAACCGAAGACTCTAGCTGAACTTTACCGTCACCTTTGCCTTGGAAGTGGATTGAACCAGTAGTTTCAAACCAGTTCATCACTCCTCCATTTAGCTGCAATACCTTCTTATTGGCCTGAGACTCATCCCATTCACCGCCCAAGGAGGATAATTTGCCTCTAAGCTCTTCATAGCTACCAGTGAACTTCAAACCCATATTGATCCTCTTTGTTAATTAATTTGCACTCTGCGTTTGCCCGCCAACAACTGCTGCATCAGGGCTTTTTTCTCTTGCTTCAGACATTCGAGTTTTTGTTGTAAGGCTTCGATTTCGTGGTCGACGACGGAAAGCACCGAGGCGATTTTTTGTTGTTCTTCCAAGGTTGGCGGAATCAATAGGAGTATTGAATAAAGTGTTTCTCTTGAAAGGCTTGGAACACCAGAAGCTTCACTATAGCTCCTTAAATTAATAGAACTAACCGAATAAAAAAACCATTTAATGTTCACACTTCCCTTTGCTAAGCAATAAAAAGTCGTGTCAATTGCCCAAAAGGGAGTTTCAATAAATAATGGCTTGTCAATTGTCCCCTTTCTGCCAATAAGAACGGATTTTTCTGAACACATTGCAGTATCTGTTTTACCTATTACTCCCCCAGTACCCAAAATCAAGTAGGAACCAGTCGTAGAGTTTATCTCTTTAGGGGATTTTCCATAGTTTATTGTGACAAGATTGCTAAGCCGCTGCTTCTTCCACTCCCCACTAAAACCCGGAAAACGTTTTTTGCCGGTGAGCAGTTGCTGCATTAAGGCTTTTTTCTGCTGCTGGCTGTTGGTAAGCAGTTGTTCGGTGGCGGTGATCGCTTTATCCCAAGTAGAGAGGATTTGGGCAATTTTCTTTTGTTCGTTCGCTGGCGGAATAATTAATTGAAGTCTAGAAAACTCTGATTGACCGAGTGTTTTGTTACGGCCTGCACCCCCGGGAGATGCAAGTTCTAAAATATGTTTTCCATACTTAGTATTAAATAAGTAAAGAATATATTCCACATCACATCGATCTTTTCTGGCTCTATACATTGGAAAGCGGTGAGACGCAATCATTCCAACCTCATTAGATGAAGTTTTTGCTACTGCTTGTTCCCATGCAAATACAATATTAACCACGAAACAATCTGGCTCAACATGGAAAACTCTCTTATTTCCAAGGATCTTACCCATGACAGGATCTTTATGGAAAATACCCTTGCCATGAGATCTAATGCCTATTTCTCTGTAGAAACAATCTGGTTCTACCTCAACTGGTTTGCTGATCTTTTCTAGAAGTTCTGAAATCGACTTTTCTTGCCACCCCTTAGGTATCATAACCCTGCTCCAGCAGATACTTGGTCATTTCATCTTCTGGCATTTCATTGGCCAATGACCATTGATTAATAATCATTGCCAACCTCCTCATTTTCGTCATTTCTTTCCTCTCTTCGGCAGTGCTGATTCTTTGATCATTTTTCTTTCCGCCGAGGCTACACGGCGTTCCAGCTTTTTCAGATCCTCCTCAGCAGGCAGTTCTTCAGGCTTAATGCCACGCTGCCCAAGCATATTGCGTACACTCAGGTTGTTTTGCACATGTTCGTCAGTAATGGCTTCTTCGCCGTGCAGATCGTGCCGCCGTTTGACATTGTGATTAGTGATTTCCGTTGCCAGATTTTTAGCAGCGATGGTTACTGTAGGGAGAAAATCTGCGAGAGGACGGTTATCTGGAATTGCCAGTTGTTTTTTCATGGTTTGGGTATTTTTGCCGCCAAACAGGGCTGTATCACCTTTGGAACGAATGCGGCCAAATCCCTGGTCGTCTACCCCACGTTCATAGATGTTTCTGGATAACTCGGTTTCCGATTCGCGCAGTTTCTGCCGCGCATCCATCCGGCTTTGTAGCGCAAATCGTTCTTCCAGCAACTCCTGCTTACGGGTTTGCAGAGCAAAATAGGTTTGAGCAAATGCGATCTCCGTTTTACGTGGATCGCCGTTCTGGGCCACCAGATAGCAGGCATAGCGGGTTAGCATAACGTCGGCTACCGGGCGTTCAGCCCCCGAGCCTATAGTGACCATTTTCGTGACATCACGAAAATGGTTCTCGACTTCTATCTTGCTGTTCCTGCAGGCATGTTTAGCCTTTTCAATAACATTGAGAAAGTTCTCCCAGCGGTCATAGCCCAGCAGGACCATCAACTCTCGGGCATAACAGAATTCAATATCAGCGTCCTCCAATCGATGTAAGGATTGATCGAATTGCGTTTTAAGTTGGGTGATGAGTTGCTTGTCCATTTTGTTTACCCTTTTTGAGTTATGTTGATGGTAAGTTTCTCACTGTCCATTGCTTTGTAATTCCAGGAAATAGTGCAGCAGCTTGCTGCACTATTTTCAAATCCGGCCAAAGCTCGGCGAACTTGCGCATGTACTTCAGATTGCGCGGGCTAAAGCCACCCATTTCCGGGAATGCCTGTTTGAGATCGTAAGCCAGGCGATCGATCACCTTGGCACCCCAGCCCTCCTGCTGTTGACGCTTTAAGATGTGCTGGCCAATCTGCCAGTAAAGCAGGATCATTTGGGCATTGGCGCTCCGTATCACTTTCAGGCGTTCATGCCTGACCAGTGACTTCACGCTTTCGAGCAACGCCGGGTAGCTATCGGGCAATTCGCTCAGGTGACATGGCATTGGCAGAGTGACATCGGGATCATGTTTTTGGCCCCTGCCCTTTCTGCCACTGTCATTCATAGCTCAGTTCCTTCAGATAGCCTTCCATCTCCAGCTCCAGCGCTGCGAGTTGTTTTTTGAGTTCCAGCCTTTCCTTGCGCACCGCCATCAGATCGATCTCGATCTCTTCTTCAAAGGTATCGACATAACGCGGAATGTTGAGATTGTAGTCGTTCTCTTTAATCTCTTCGAGGCTGGCGAGATAGGCATATTTATCCACGCTTTTGCGTGCTTGGTAGGTCGCAACGATTTTGGCAATGTTGTCGTCAGTCAGCAGGTTCTGGTTTTTACCGGCCTTGAATTCGCGGCTGGCGTCGATAAAGAAAATGCTTGGCTCCTCACCTCTACCCTCTCCCTGAAGGAGAGGGGGGCGGTCTTTGCGGAAAATTAGAATTGCAGCGGGAATGCCGGTACCATAGAAGAGTTTTTCCGGCAGGCCAATTACCGCATCGAGCAGGTTTTCTTCGATCAGTTGCTGACGGATTTTGCCCTCGGAGGAGCCGCGGAACAACACGCCATGCGGCACCACTACGCCCATGCGCCCGGTTTTGGGTTTGAGGGTTTCGATCATATGCAGGATAAAAGCATAATCGCCCTTGGTTTTCGGCGGAATGCCGCGGCGGAAGCGGCCGAATTTGTCGTGCTCAGCTTCGTCGTGACCCCATTTGTCCAGGCTGAACGGCGGATTGGCAGTGACGATGTCAAACAGCATCAGGTTGCCGTTTTTATCCAGCAGCTTGGGGTTGCGGATGGTATCGCCCCATTCGATTTTGTGGTTGTCCTCGCCATGCAGGAACATATTCATCTTGGCCAACGACCAGGTGGAGCCGATCGCTTCCTGACCATACAAAGCGTACTGCTTACTGTTATGATTGGCGACGACTTTGCGGCTACACTTCATCAACAATGAACCGGAACCGCAGGCCGGATCACAGATGCTGTCGCCGGGTTGCGGATCGAGCAACTCGGCAATCAAGTCACTCACCTCGGACGGGGTATAAAATTCACCGGCCTTCTGGCCGCCGCTGGCAGCGAAGTTTTTGATCAAGTATTCGTAAGCGTTGCCGATCACATCCAGGCTGCCGACACGGCTGGGCTTGAGGTTCAGTTCAGGTTTGGCGAAGTCTTCCAACAGATGACGCAGGATGGTGTTCTTTTGTTTCTCTTCGCCGAGCTTGTCGGCGTTGAAGGAAATGTCCTGAAACACACTCTTACCGGCGTCTTTCAGCTTGGTGCCGTTGGCTTCTTCGATGGCGTGCAGTGCCTGGTCGATGCGCTCACCGTTACCAGGCTCGAAGCGGCGATCAAACAGGGCATAGAAGCTGGCCTCGCGCGGCAGCACAAAGCGCTCGTTTTTCATCATCTCTTCAATCAGCTCTGGTTCATCGCCGTACTCTTTTTGGTAGCCTTCATAGTGATCCAGCCAGACATCGGAGATGTACTTCAAAAACAGCATAGTGAGGATGAAATCTTTGTAGGTATCGGCACTGATGGTACCGCGAAAGGTATCACAAGCGGCCCATAACGCTTTGTTGATATTGTCTTGGTTGATTTTGTCGTTCATCTGCGTATTTTCCTTGTCATTCTCTAATTCTGTGTGGGTTTTGGCGATTGGTTCGCCAGCAGATCTCTGGCAATGGTATTGAGCAAGTGTTCATGATTGCGCAGCAGTTGCTCCATGATTTGCCGTTCCTGCTTGATCGCATTGGCCAGATTGATGATGGCTTGCTGTTTGGCAAGTGGTGGCACCGCAACCGGTGCATTTTCCAGTACACTGCGACGAATGCTTTTGGTCAGAGTGCCTTCTGCATTCTGCTCGAAGTAGCGTTGACACGGGTTTTGGTTCAAGAGCCAGGCCAGATATTGAGGCAGCACCGTTTTGTGCATGATGCTGACCACGAAGAAATGCGGAGCCGCCACTGCCTCAGTACCCGCTCGAAGCAGGCTTTCATCAACCGGTATAGCATAGTTATGGCTGCCGCGTGCCGCAACCAGGATATCGCCAGGCTGCAACCAGCCGGGTGCACGCTTGCCGGTCAGCTCGGTTGTTAAGCAGCTTGCCCAATGAATCCCTTCCTGTAGCGACACATCCTTCATTTGAACCACGACCACGTTCGAGTCGGCTACTTCGGAAATTTTACCCCGGAATGGATAGCCCGAACTGACGGTTGCAATCTGTTTAAGCCTCACAATAATAACTTCATAGTCAATGATGCACAAATTGTGTGTTGCTTCTGCATAATCGTCAAGATATATTTCGCTTCATCGCCTTTGATGCAGTAAATATATTTAAACTCATAGGATTAGAATATTTAAAGCGTGCTTGAATGCGGGTAATCGCGTGCAAATCGTTGTGTACAGTGATCAAAACAGAATGAAGCAGCAGCTCCTGAAATTAATGACCTGGCTATTTTTTCAGGAACAGACAGGTTTCGAGCGCTCCTTTTGCACACCTTGAGTGTCGCAAGAAAAACAGCGGGAGTGCAGACTTATCTGCGTTGGCTCCAAGGATGGCGGCAAATCGATGCCGCCTTACCATAAACTAAATAGGGCTATTGTTCTGCCATAGCTGAGGCTTGGTTATCAGGCGCACCCGAATCATGCGTAATTTGCTCGAGTTCAGACCTGATTCCCAACAATAAGGATTCAGACCTCACGATATAAAAATGATCTGCCTCAATCTCAACTGAGCGAATCTCGGCGGGTTTGATTTGCTGTTCAAGCGCCAGCCGATCATTCATCTCACGAGTCGTTGCCCACCAGCACGTTGTTTGGCATTTCAAAGGACGCAGTGCACCGGCTTGCAGAGACAGCATTTTTAAATGGCGTGCCACGAGAAAGATATTCGCCAGTTCCTCCATACCCATCTCGGTATAACCTTGCATAGCCGTTTGCCCATTCATTCGGTTTTCAGCTTGCCGGGTAGCTAGCACGCTTTCCAGTAAATCGACGATGACCTGCTTTGACACCATTCCCGCAGATTGGCTGGATAACGTTGTCTGAAGTGCAACATTGGACGTCACTCCAGGAATCGCCACCGAAACAAAATCGAGAAAATCCAGCTGCCAATCATCTTGCTGCGGTGATTCAGTTCCGGGTATGTAGGGATCGATCAGGCCCAGAAACGCAACCGTCTGCCCAGCTGCTTCCAGCAACGCGGCAATCATGGCAGCCAGCGTCCCGCCCAATGACCAGCCCAGCAAATGATAGGGTCCTTCCGGTTGAACAGCGCGAATCATGCTGCAATAGTCTTCTGCCATCTGGTTCAAAGAGGTGTCGCGGTGGGCAGGATCGGCAAGCATGCGGCAAGGTAAACCATAGACTGTCCGCAGTCCTTGCAAGCGCTTGGCAAGCGGCTGGTAGTCGAATACTGTGCCTAAACCAGCATGCAGGCAGAACAACGGTTGAGTTCTGCCATCGCCAGCCGCCTGGTTAAGCATCAATAATCCTTGATTGAGTTGCGATCGTTTATCCAGACCAAGCAAACCAGCGATGGTTGGGCGTTGTATTAAATCCCTCAGCTTGAAATTCAACTTCACATCGGTCAGGCTACGCATGCGTGCCATGACCTTCAGGCTGGATAGAGAATCGCCGCCGAGCGCAAAGAAATTGTCCGTTTCCCCGACACGTTCAATGCCTAGAACTTCCTGCCATATGTTTGCGATCAATCTGGCTTCTGGCGTCGAAGGCGCTTGATAATGCGCTCCTGGCAGAGAATCAGGCTTTGGTAACGCTTTGCGATCGAGCTTGCCGCTCGGCAAGCGCGGCAAGCTGGTAAGCATCATAAAATGGGTGGGCAGCATGTATTCAGGCAGTCGCTCGCCAAGTGATTGTTTGAGTTGTGTGATCAAGTACTGCGGTGATTGCTTTGTCGCATACTCTTTGGCGGGAACGATGTAGGCCACCAATTGGGCGCCGCTTGCCCCCTGGTGAACAGTCACAGCCGCTTCTGCGACACCGGTTGCTTCACGAATACAGGCCTCGATTTCACCGAGTTCGATGCGAAACCCACGTATTTTGACCTGATGATCCGCACGGCCGATATATTCGATATTGCCATCCTCCATCCATCTGACCAGATCACCCGTACGGTAAAGGCGGCTACCCTTTTCGTCGAAAGGATCGGCGACGAAACGTTCAGCCGTCAGGCCAGCTCGTCCCAAATAACCGCGTGCCAGCCCATAGCCGCCAATATAAAGCTCGCCCACGATACCCATCGGCACGGGCTGCATATCGCCATCCAGCACATACACGGTGCGCTCTCCTACTGGGCGTCCAATTGGCGCATAAGCGCATTCGAAACTGTTGTTGGCATCAGTTTTCCAGATCAGAGGAGTAACGACGGTTTCGGTGGGCCCGTAACCATTGATCAGGGTTTGCGGCCGTAATGTCTGGCGAATCAAGTCATAGGATGTTTTTGGCATCGCTTCGCCACCAAAGACATAGAGCTCTACCGGCGGCGGATCATTGCGCGGCACAGCCCATTCCGCAACCTGACCAAGATAAGCGGGAGGAAAGGCAGCATTGGTAATACCGTAATGACGCAAAGCATCGTAGGTCTGCTCGGCGGTCCATAACTCCTGATCGCGTACTGCGAGCCCTGCGCCTACCGTCAACGCGGTCAGCCAGCGTTCATGCGCACCGTCGAAGGAAAAGGACATGAAAAGCAGCTCACAGGAGCGAGGCGTCATCTCGTAAATACGTGCAGTCGCCTGGCAGTGCATGGCAAGCGGGCCATGGGTAACCGCCACACCCTTGGGTAGCCCGGTCGATCCCGACGTGTAAATCACATAAGCGAGATTGTGCTCATGTACTGGCATTTCAGGATTCGATGCCGGCTCAGCCTCAAGTTCGATTGCATCCATGACAAGCACGGGCACAGTCGTATTGAATTGGAGCTTTGCGCGCACCCTGCTTTGCGTGATCAGCAGCGATAATGCGCTGTCTTTCATCATGAACGAGAGTCGGTCAGATGGATAGTCCACGTCAAGCGGCACATAAGCTGCACCCGATTTGAGAATCGCGAGCAGCGTTACGATGACATCGAGGGAACGTTCCATCGCAACGCCGACCCGGATCTCCGGTTTGGCGCCCAGTCGGATCAGGTGGTGTGCCAGCTGGTTTGCGCGCCTGCTCAGTTCTGCATAGGTCATTTCTTGTTCGCCCATCAGTAACGCGATAGCATCCGGTTGAAGCGCTGCATTGCGTTCGATCAGACAGTGAACGGGTTGACAGGACTGCGACCAACTGCCAATTGTCTCCTCACCGCCACGTAGTAATAGCAGGTGTTCAAGTGTCTCCTTAGCGAGCCCCCTCAATTCTCCCACCACACGCTGCGGGTAAGCCATCATTTCCCGCATCAGGTATTCCATGTGACTGCGTAATTCGATTACAAATTCATCGGTAAAATCATGGCAACCATAAGCATATTCGATATCCAGCGTATCCCCGATCGTCACTTGCAAATCCATGGCATAGCCGGTCAGCCCTTTGCCGGCAATCTCGCCGAAACGCAGACCATACAATTCATTGCTGCGCAATGATGCATCGATCGGATAGTTTTCAAAAACGACGATACTATCGAACAGCGGTTGCCCTGGGAAACCTGCCCAGCGCTGAACATCGGCGAGTGCACTATGTTCATAATCGCGCAACCGGGCATTGGTTTGCTGCAACGACTGTAAATATTCATTTACCGTCAATTCGCTGCGGCGCGCCACCGGCACCGGAATCATATTGATAAACAAACCCAGAATTTCATCTGCTCGCGGCAGGCTGGGTGGACGTCCGGCCACAGTTGCACCGAAGATGACGGTCTGTTTTCCGGTATAACGCTGCAATAACAGCGCCCAGGCTGCCTGGACAAAGGTATTCAAGGTCACACGCGCTTGCTGCACAAAGGTTTGTAAACGACGGGTTTCTTTTGGGCTCAAACGTGTATAAATCTGGGCAAAACCCGACCGACTCTGATTTTTTATTGTCTTCGCGACCGATTCTGCTAGCAACGTCGGCCCTTCAGTGTTACTGAGTTCGGTTTGCCAAAGACGCTGAGCTGCCTGACTGGTTTGCTTAGCCAGCCAACGCACATAAACGCCATAACCTGGCCCAATCGGAGGTAATGTTTCACCGTTATAGCAACGCAGCCAATCACTGATCAGTATAGAATCGCCCCAACCATCCACCAGGATATGGTGTTTGGTCCAGATCAACTGATGGCGTTTGTCGTCTAGCCGGATCAAGCTCAAGCGTGCCAAAGGAGGATGGAGAAAATCGAATTCCCGCTTCAGCTCCTGGTCAGCATAGGTAACGATGCGTTCTTCTAGATTATCCTTATCTTGCCAATCCAACTGGATCACTGGCACCTCGCTTTGCTTGAAGATAATCTGTAAAGGACGTGCCAATCCCGCGCGCCATAAGAACCCTGTACGCAACACAGGATGGCGGGCAATCATGGCCTGCCAGGCTTGCGCCAGCCGCGGAGCATCGAGACCCTTGACTTCGACGCTGATCTGATTCACATACAAGCCGGTGCCAGGTGCCTCCAGGGTATGAAATAGCATTCCTTCCTGTGTCGGCGACAACGGGTAGATATCCTCGATGTCATCATTGCCAAAGGGCAGTGTCTTCAGTAGATCCGCATCAAGGTAATCTTCCAGAGACGCACGCTCGAATAAAGGGGCCAATGAAGGCGCCTCTATCACTGATTCCGACAAGGGCTCAGCGACTGATGCGAGCGCAGCGATTGTTTGCCGTTCAAACAGTTGGCGTGGTGTGATTTTCCAGCCTGCGCGTCGCGCCTGAGTCACAATCTGCAAACTGAGGATGGAATCTCCTCCTAATTCGAAGAAATTATCATTGCGCCCTACACGGCCAAGACCTAATCCTTCCGCCCAAATTGTCGCCAAGGCCTCTTCTACTTCCCCCTCGGGCGCTGCATATTTCTCATCGCTGACAAATTCCGGTTCAGGCAAGCGTTTGCGGTCGATTTTGCCGTTCGCATTCAGCGGTAGGCTTTCCAGCACGACGATCGCCGAGGGCAGCATATAATCAGGCAGGATTTGCGCAAGCGCTTCACGCAATGCTTCCGTTGTCACCGTGCTGCCTGCTTGTAATGAAACATAGGCTACCAACCGCGTGCCGCTCGGCCCTTCCTTGGCTACTACCACCGCTTCCCTCACGGCTGGCTGGTGCAGCAATTGTGCTTCGATTTCGCCTAATTCGATCCGGAAGCCTCTGATTTTGACTTGATGATCTACCCGCCCGAGGTATTCAATCTGGCCATCCGGGGACCATCTCGCCAGATCGCCTGTGCGGTAAAGTTGGCCTCCTTGATCATCGAACGGATCGGCGACAAACCGCTCGGCTGTCAAACCAGGTTTGTTGCGGTAGCCACGTGCGAGCAATTCGCCCCCGATATACAGCTCTCCCGCTACGCCTGGTACCACAGGCATCAGCTGAGCATCGAGCAGATAAATATGACGTGCGGGCAGCGGCTTGCCGATAGTGACCATTGGCTCCTGATTGTGGCCCTGTGCACCTCCTGCATCTTCGCCACAGTCAGCAACGGTCGCCGTCACGATTGCTTCGGTGGGCCCATAGGTGTTCAGCAAAGTTATTCCCGCTAGACCAGCTTGCCGCCAAGCCTTGATGCCTTCGGGTGACATCGCTTCACCCCCCGCATGCACTTGCCGTAATACGCCATAGTCACGCGGCCCTTCTCTGGCAAAATCCTGCACGAGCAAAAACCAGTAAGCGGTGGTCAAATCGGCGACCGTTATCTGTTTATTGATCAGTTCCTGGTAGAACGTTTCACTGTCCCAGAGTGTGGGGCCGCGTAGCACGATCGCGGCGCCAATACACAGCGGTGGAAAAAGCTGTTCGATAAAACCATCAAAATTGATGGTGGAAAATTGCAGCATGCGATCACTGCTGCTTAGCTTAAAGAACTCAACAGCGATCAGCGCATGCTCAACAAGAGCATGGTGTGCAACGGCTACGCCTTTGGGTTGACCGGTAGAACCCGAGGTATAAATAATATAAGCCAGATGCTCGCCATGTAGCGTGACAGTGGGATTATCCTCGGGTGAATGGGTTAAATCCAATCTATCCAGCTCCAGCACATGACCTGAAACCGGTTCAGGAATTCGTGCCCGCAGCACGCTTTGTGTCAGCAGCAACTCAATGGCGCTGTCCGTTACCATGTGTTGTAACCGCTCCCGTGGATAATCCGGATCGAGCGGCACATACGCGCCGCCTGCCTTGAGAATCGCCAGCAGTCCTACGATCATGTCGATCGAGCGCTCCACCGCAATCCCGACCCGGCTTTCCGGTTGAGTGCCCAATGCGATCAAGCGGTGCGCCAGCCGGTTTGCCCGCTGGTTCAGTTCCGCATAACTGAGTTCGGTATCATTAAAAATCAGTGCGGTCGCTTCCGAACGCACTAAAGCTTGTTGTTCGAAAAGGCGGTGGACGAGCTCGACCGATGTAAATCGCTGTTCATTGATCCCCCACGTCTTGAGTTGAACCTGCTGCGCTTCGCTCAAAAGAATAAGATCGCCTAGCCGCTTGGCAGCACTTTGTATGATTTCACGCAGCAGCTTCTCCACTTGCGCCGCGATGCCATTGACAGTCACTTCTGAAAAATACTTGCAATCATAACTGTACTGCAGATTAAAACCATTGCTCTCAACGACCGAAACAGTCATTGGATAATTTGTTTCCTCGCGCCCTCGCACGTTCGTGATCACGAGCCCGCCGGGTGTAGAGTGCTTGAAAGCTTCATCGAGGGGATAGTTCTCAAAAACCAAAATACTATCGAATAATTCCTGTAACCCTGCCCAGCGCTGGATTTCGTATAGCGGTGTGTGTTCATGTTCGCGTGAAGCCAGATTCTGCGCTTGCAAGACACGCAGCCATTCCCCCACCGCAAGCTCTGGCTTGAGTTCAATCTTCACAGGTAAGGTATTGATGAACAGTCCTAGAATCTGATCTGATCCTGATAAATCTGCCGGTCGACCGGCGACAGTCACCCCAAAAGTCACCCTATGCTGACCCGTATAGTGACCAAGCAATAAAGCCCAGGCTGCCTGCACGAGGGTATTGACCGTAACCCGTTCCTGCCGGGAAAAATGAACCAACGCTTCGGTAAACTCATGATCGAGTTGGCGTGCGATTTCCTGGTAACCTTCATTGGCTGATGGAGATGCAATTGACCCAGCTAACTTGGTGGGCTCGCTGAATTGACTTAACCACGCCTGCCAATAATCCTTTGCTGCTTTCCGCTCATGCCCCTGCAACCATTCGATGAAATCCCGATAACGGGCGCGTGGTGCTGAAGGAAGCGCGCCGCCATACTGCCGCAACACTTCGCCTAGCAATTGGGAAGTGCTCCAGCCATCTATTAACAAATGATGAATCGTCATGATGACGTGATAGCGATCATCAGCCAGGCTTACCACGGCAATACGCATAAGCGGCGGTTTCATCAGATCGAAACCTTGCGCATGTTCCGATTGCGCAAGGTCATCGAGCGCTTGTTCCAAAGACGCCGCAGAAAACATCGTGCGATCACGCCAATCGATGATGACGAAAGGAAGCTCAGCTGTTTTGGCGACCCACTGCAAAGGAGTACTGCCTTCTTGTAGGAAACCGGTGCGCAATATTTCATGCCGGTCGATTGCAGCCTGCCAGGCACTTCTGAAACGCTTTACCGACAAATGCTCGACATCCGCTCTGAGTTGACTGAGGTAAACGCCGCCATCCGTATCGAACACGCTATGAAACAGGATACCTGTCTGCATCGGGGAAAGCGGATAGAGATCCACAAGCTGATCGATGGGAATGGGCAGGCGATCCAATTCATCCTGCGTAATACGAGTCAAGAGAAAATCAGAAGGTGTGACTGCACGAATGTCTTGTGTGCAATGGGCAATCACGGATTCAAGCTCGGCCATGAAAATACGAATAAACGCCTCAATGCTCACTCGCGTATAACGAGCTTTGCTGTAGCTTACTTCCAGGCAGAGTCTACCTTCGTAAATATGACTATTGATCGATAAATCATGTGGTTGCTGCGCATCCTGATCCATCAAATCGCCAATAGGCTCACTGGCCAATTGCCAGGGAGTATCCGATTCAAAACTGGTATCGAATTGCCCCAGGTAATTGAATACGACTTGCGCTTTGGGCAAACTGGCCAGGATTCGTTGCTGTGCTTCAGTTCCATAATATTTGAACAGGCCATAGCCTAATCCTTTATGCGGTAACTGCCGCAAGCATTCTTTGATGCGCTTGAGTCGCGTAGCTAAATCGCCTGTTGGATCAAGTACCACCGGAAATAGAGAGGTAAACCAGCCGATCGTCCTGGAAAGATCGATATCAGAATAAAGATCTTCCCTTCCATGACCTTCAAGGTCGATCAAAATTTTCTCATGCCCGCTCCACTGGCATAGCGCACTACCCAATGCAGTAAGCAGCAGATCGTTCACTTGCGTACGATAAGCTGCTGGCGCGTCCTTAAGCAAAGCCTGCGTATTCGCTTGATCGAGTTTCATGGTCACGCGATCGATGTGCAGCATGGCGTTTGCGCCTTCCGGGTAATCACATGGAAGTGCAACAGGAATGTCCGCCAGATTCTGCCAATAAGCAAACTCGGCTGCATGCGTCACGGGAAAATGCTGAAGCCGTTGGGTCCAGATGGCATAATCGGTCGTCGCCTCAGGCAAGACGATCGTTTCATTGCGCGCCGCCTGATCATAAGCCGCTTCGAGATCTTCCAGCAGGATCCGCCAGGAAACCCCGTCAATCACCAGATGATGGGCGATCAACAATAAACGTTGCGTACCATCAGCCATGTCGATTAGTAATGCGCGCAGGAGCGGCCCTTCGTGCAGATTCAGGCTGCGCTGTGCTTTGTTGCATAATGCGATAAATTGCTCACTATCAGCCGCGTCACGCTCCCACAACACATCGTGCGCAACTTCCTGCATCGCTGCGCCCCTCGCGCACTGTAACCATTGACCATCCGCTTGTACGTCATAACAAAAGGAAAGCGCCCGATGGCGCTGCACAATCGCTTGCAATGCCTGAGTAAGCCATACCGCTTGTAACCGTTGGCGGCTTTTCAGCAATACTGCCTGATTCCAGTGGTGCTGCGCAGGAATGGATTGTTCAAAAAAATCGAGCTGAATCGGCAGCATGGGGATAGGCGCTGTGATATCCAGCAAACCATCCTGTTGAGAGATAGTTTTAGCAACTTCCTCCTCCGGTTTGACAACACTTGCCAGCGCAGCAATAGTTTGGCGTTCGAACAATTGCCGCGGCGTGATCTTCCAACCTGCACGGCGTGCCTTGGTCACAATCTGCAGACTGATAATGGAATCACCACCGAGCTCAAAGAAATTATCGTTCCGCCCAACTTGGGTGATGCTAAGTACTTCTGACCAGATAATGGCCAATGCCTCTTCCACTTCGCCTTGTGGTGCCTCATAGTCACTCACACCTACAAATTCCGGCTCGGGCAGCAGCTTGCGATCGACTTTACCGTTTGCATTGAGCGGCAGATTCTCCAAAATAACGATTGCTGAGGGAATCATGTAATCCGGCAAAGCTTTCCCTATCGATTCACGCAGCCCAGCAGTATCTACCATGCTGCCTGTATGCAGTGAGACGTAAGCCACTAGCCTCGCACCATGAGAGGCTACTTTCGCAATCACCACGGCTTCTCTTACCGCCGGCTGTAGCAGTAGCTGCGCTTCAATTTCGCCCAGCTCGATGCGAAAACCTCGTATCTTGACCTGATGATCCAATCGTCCCAGGTATTCGATCTGCCCATCCGCCCGCCACCTCGCCAGGTCCCCCGTGCGATAGAGCCGTCCTCCGTTCTCATCAAATGGGTCCGCCACAAACCGTTCCGCCGTCAGGCCAGGCCAGTTCAGGTAACCGCGCGCAAGTCCCACCCCTCCAAGATATAGTTCACCGGTCACGCCTTGCGGAACCGGCTTCATTTCAGCGTCAACAATATAAGCGGTGCGGTCACCAACCGGTGAACCAATGGGCAGATAACCTGAATCAAACTGCGTTCCAGGATAGGCTTTAAAAATCAGTGGTGTGATCACTGTTTCGGTAGGACCGTAGCCATTGATGATACGCGGCGGATGAAGAGTCTTTTGGACAAAATCAAAGCTGCTGCGGCTCATCGCTTCACCTCCAACCGTGTAGGAGCGAATCGGTAGGTTCGTGCCAGCACTGCCGGTAAATTCAGCGAGTTGCTGTAAATAACCCGGCGTAAAGCAAGCAACCGTAATACGATGTTTGGCTATCTCGGCAACCGTGCGATCAGCAGACCACAGCTCATTGTCTCGCGGCATTAATGTGGCACCAAAGGCCAGCGGCACCAGCCAGCGTTCATGCGCGCCATCAAAATTGATCGAGGCAAATTGCAATTCTCGATCGGTTGGTGTCATGCCGTAAAGCTCGCCAATCGATTGCACATGCATTGCCAGCGGCCCATGCGCCACGCCTACTCCTTTAGGTTTCCCAGTGGAACCAGAGGTGTAGATGATATAAGCCAAATGTTCACCATGTAGATTCACTTGCGGATTATTTTGTGGCCAACCCGACAAATCCAGTGTGTCCAGCTCCACAACAGGACGCCCTTCCGCATGAGGAACCCGCTCTCTGACATGGCTTTGCGTCAGCAGCAGATCAATTGCGCTGTCCGCTACCATGTGATTCAGCCGCTCCCGCGGATACTCCGGGTCCAGCGGCACATACGCCCCGCCTGCCTTGAGCGTCCCTAGCAATCCAACCACCATGTCGATCGAGCGTTCCACCGCGATCCCTACTCGACTCTCCGGCTTCACTCCCAGCGCAATCAGATGATGCGCTAACCGGTTCGCGCTAGAATTCAGTTGTGCATAACTGAGCTCCGTCTCACCAAAAATAAGCGCGGTCGCATCAGGCCGCTCATTGACTTGCCGTTCGATCAGGCGATGGACCGGTTCTGTATTGCCATAGCGCCGTTCGTTAATCCCCCACCCTTTTAGCTGTTCCCATTCTGTTGGGCTCAATAGCGTGATATCACCCAGACACTGCTCTGGGTATTCAGCCAGTTGCTCCAATACTCTTTGATAATGTTCACTCAGTCGCCTGATCGTGTTCGGCTCAAATAACTCGGCGGCATAGGTGAAGCGTGCGTCAATTTGCCCATTCGGCCTCTCCACGGTATCCAGGGTCAACTCAAACTGTGCACCCCGTTCGCCGAGTTCATATTCTTCGACAGTCAGTCCGGGCAGTTGCTCGAGTGCATAATAGTCCTCGCGCAAGTGATTGAACATCACCTGAAATAGGGGATTCTGATTTAAGCTTCGCTCCGGCTGCAACGCTTCGACCAGCTGTTCAAACGGTAGATCCTGATACGTCTGAGCACCCAGCGCAGCTTCACGGGTCTGCTCAAGCATGCCACTCAGCGTCATGCGTCCGTCAATACGATTACGCAATACCTGGGTATTTACGAACAGACCTACGACATGTTCTACTTCCTCCCGGTGACGATTGGCAATCGGCACGCCCACGCGAATATCGTTTTGCCCGGTATAGCAATGGAGCAACGCCTGAAAACCCGTCAGTAATGCCATAAATAGCGTTGCTCTCTGATTCTGCGCCTGGCGCTGCAGGTGTGCTACCAGTGCAGCCGGTAATACAAAATCGTGTTGTGCCGCACGGTAATTGCCGGTTGATGAGCGTGGGTGATCGGTCGGTAATTGCAGCGCCGGATGCGTTTCTCCCAATTGGCTGCGCCAATAGGCTAACTGCCATTCTTTCTCCCCTGCTTCCAGCCAGTTGCGCTGCCATAGCGCATAGTCTGCATACTGGATCGCAAGCGGCGGCAGCGAAGGCGTCAATCCTGCAACTTGTGCATGATAATGTGCGGCAAATTCATCGATAATGATACGGTTGGACCAGGCATCCGAGATAATGTGATGCATCACGACCACCAGATGATGCTCTTCTGCCGCAACCCTTATCAATGCTACGCGCAATAGCGGCCCTTTTGTTAGATCGAACGGCGTGGTATTGATCCGCATCGCTTCTTCATGCGCCTGCTTTGCACGCTGCGCAAACGGTAGATCGCACAAATTGATGAGGATCAGTTCGAATTTTCCTTCCGCATCGATCTTTTGCTGCGGCAATCCTTCTTCGTTAGCCTGAAAAACCGTGCGCAACGATTCATGACGTGTTACCAATGCCTGGAAACTTGCCTGCAAGGCTTCAATATCCATCTCCCCACACAAACACAATGCGCCACTCAAGTGATACGCCGTACTTTGCGGATCTAATTGCCATAAAAACCAGTGCCGCTGTTGTGCGTAGGAAAGAATATGGCGTTTTTCACTTGGTTGTGGAACGATAGGCAGAAGAGAAAAATCGATACCCCGTTCCTTTAATGCGCTCAGAAATACCTTCTGTTTTTCGGAGGAAAGAGTGGAAAACCGCTCAGCAATATCTTGTTTATTCAATTCTAATTAATTCTCCAGTAAATCGAGTAATTCAGACATTTCAGATAATTCACCCTGCTCCCTGGCTTCCCTGGAAACCAGCGTGTATTTTTCCTGTATTACTTCTGCAATATCTTTCAGCACAGGTTGCTCAAAAAATACCCGCAAGGGCATGGAAATGGATTGGCTTAGCTGCAGTTTCTGTTGAATTTGCAGAACGGCAAGAGAATGCCCCCCCAGTTCGAAGAAATGATCGTTGCGCCCCACCCGGCCAAGACCCAATACCTGTGCCCAGATCGTCGCTAAGACTTCCTCAATTTCCCCTTCAGGTGCTTCATATTTCCCTTCGCTGACAAATTCCGGCTCAGGCAAGCGCTTGCGATCCACTTTGCCATTCATATTCAAGGGAAGACTGTCCAACACGACGATCACCGAGGGCAACATGTAATCAGGCAAGATTTGCGCGAGCGCTTCACGCAATTCGCTGGTTGTCACCGCACTGCCTGCTTGCAGCGAGATATAGGCCACCAGCTGCGTACCGCTCGGCCCTTCCTTGGCTGTTACAACAGCTTCTCTTATTCCCGGCTGTGCCAGCAGTTGTGCTTCAATTTCGCCTAATTCGATGCGGAAACCTCTGACCTTGACCTGATGATCCACTCGTCCGAGGTATTCGATTTGTCCATCCGACCGCCACCTGGCTAGATCGCCCGTCCGGTAAAGCTGGCCTCCTTGATCATCGAACGGGTCGGCCACAAACCGCTCCGCCGTCAGTCCCGATCTGTTCAAATAACCGCGTGCGAGGCCAACACCGCCAAGATAGACTTCCCCTACCACACCTTGCGGTACCAGTTTCATTTCCGCATCAAGGATAAAGAGTTGTGTTGCGGCTATCGGTGCGCCAAGCGGATTCGTTCGGTGCTCGACTTTGCCTATAACTGACCAAATAGTTGTTTCTGTGGGGCCATACATATTCCACAGTTCGACATTCAGTGTGCTCAACTGATCAACCAAATCGATAGGCAGTGATTCTCCACCGCATAGACATTTAAAAGGACGCTGATTCTCCTCTTGTGAGACTTTCCATTCACTTGCCAGCAATACGCGCCATCCGGCTGGGGTGAACTGGAGAACGCTTGCCTGATGAGTCTGGAGCAATTGCGCAAGGATCGATCCATCACGTCTCGCTTCCTGCGGTGCCAGCACCAGCCGCGCGCCTGCATTCAGAGGTAGATAAATCTCCAGACCAACAATATCGAACGAGAGTGGAGTGACCGATACCAAGGTATCTTTGGATGTCATACCCGGCGATTCAAGCATGCTCGCTACGAAATGACTCAATGCATGATGGCGCACCATCACGCCCTTATAGCCAATCACATATAAATTGATTATAATTTGTGAATGACCTATCCAGTATCATTTCGCCGTAAGGTATTATCCGTTCGAGAGAAGGATGGCC
>NZ_FNPJ01000051.1 GCF_900107265.1 Nitrosomonas sp. Nm33
CGATTGGCGCCCTGATTGGAAAGTTACTGGTAACCATCGGCCTGTTTGAAGCCAACATCAATGCTGATGTGTTTCATGGATGGGCGATGCAGGACCTGTTGCCTAAATTGCCACTACATTCCATCGTTGTGATGGACAATGCCACCTTCCATAAGAGACTAGACACACGGGATGCCATACATAACGCCGGGCATACCCTTGAATACCTTCCCGCTTATTCTCCTGATCTCAATCCCATCGAACACAAATGGGCACAGGCCAAGGCGCTCCGTAGACAACAAAACCAAACCGTCGATACGCTCTTCAAATCCTATGCATTCTGAATCATTCTTAACTGGTTAGGCTATATCACATCCAAAACGGCGTACTGGAGTTCCGCAGCGTGCGCACACCGACGTCTGAACAACTGCAGAAGTTGCTCAGCCAGATCATCCAACACATTATGAAAAAAGCATTGACCCGCCACGGCGCACTTATTGAGGAGGAGGGCATGACCTACCTGGCCGACATGGAAGCGGATACCGCTTTAGCTCCGCTGCAATCGGCGACCTGCACCTATCGGATCGCACTCGGACCCCGGGCAGGGTAAAAGGTATTGACGTTAAGAACTGCGCCTGCACAAAACACACTTCCGCAGTCTATTGAGGCATACTGTGCCAACGCCCACGGCTTCAGTCTGCATGCCGAGGTACGTTGCACCATGAACCAACGCAGCAAACTGGAACGTTTGTGCCGCTACATTACCCGGCCCGCGATTGGCGGTGGAACCCTGAAAGTCATCGCTGTCATCCTGGAATCCGGTGCAATCACTAAAATTCTTGACCATCTCGGCTTGTCCTCCCGAGCGCCGCCACGTTCACCTGTGCAGGTCCAGGGTCTTTTCGATCCCGTTTGATTAGTGGCTCATCTTTTTCAGCACACTTCCTGATTAAGCTGACCATTCTGCTTGAGCGTCTTTCACGTAATTAACAAAAAACGATTAAAAATCAACACTATTCGCTGATGGTATGACACAAATTTTGTGAATTTCGGATTAATTGCCGGTATGGTTGACAACCAAACCGTTCCCGAGTACATCCAGCTCTGGTGTAAAAGGGCGTTTATTTTTCCTATACACCATTAATCTCCTTTCCAATGCCATTAAATACTCCACCTATTCAGAGGCCCCCAGAGTAGAGATTAATTCCTACAAAAAAGACGGGACAATCGTTTATTCATTCCGCGATAACGGTGTGGGCTTCGATATGACCTATGCTGACAAACTTTTCAGCATTTTTCAGAGGCTGCACCCCGAAGGACAATTTAAAGGCACAGGCGTGGGCCTGGCCATTGTGCAGCGCATCGTTAACAAACATGGAGGTAAAGTATGGGCCGAGGGCAAACCGGGAGAAGGGGCCATTTTTTATTTTTCGCTGCCTGAATAAAATATCCATATTCGCCTCCTATGATTGTCGTATTTGGCTCCAGTATGGATTTAAACCTGGATTTCTCAGTTAATCGCTCATACTGTTATTAACAGTATGAATATTATAATTTTTGTAGATTTCACTCATGCCTTTCAGGTGTTTATGCTTCGGTGCAGATTGCACGATTTTGCAAGTACATGACTGCATTGCAACTCCTTGGAATGGAATGACCATTCCGCGTCGTTGCGCTTTATCCTGCACTCGCAGGGCAGCACACTCCATCCCGTCCAACTGAGGAATCCAGGTTAAATAATTCCTGATGTTTGCGTTGGAATAGAGAACAGATCACGGTTTTCGGTTATGTGTGAAACAGATTGCTGGATTCCGGTTCTATAACCTTGCGGCTGTCCAGACTTGCAGGACGCTTCCCGCCGTTCCAGGGCTGCCGATACCTGTGCTGCGAAGCGTTCATTGCCCAGCGCGTTGCGCCATTTGTCGTTCACTGGATTTCATCCACCATACCTAGCTCTAATTCATAATTAAACAGTTTGTGTCTCTTCCATTATGACAATTGTACTCGCGCGTGTTATTACGGATATTTGGAGCAGTTTACTTGAAGCAATAATTTTGTGTGCAAGATTTCAGTTATCTGCAGAGTAATCAGCTCATTCCATTTCTAAATCAAACCTGGCTTTATCAGGCTTCTCCTTTCCGTATTATTTATAGTGTCTGTCTGCAGCTTACTTTTGCGTCATGTTTGATTTAGGAATAAAACCAAACAACATCTTTGTAGTGTGTCCATAATTAGCGACAAAATGAATCTTTCAAAAACATGGTGTTGCATATCATGTATAAAAATACGTCGTTAATTAGTAAAAAAATAAATCATTCAAAAACATGGTGTTATGCATCATGTATATATCTTGCATAAAAACTAAATAATTAATAGCGACATTTTTCTATATTTTTCTTATAAGATTTCATGTAACTTATTGTTTTATAAAACATATATATTGTGGCGCGAATCTTGCAATTTAAAAAGAAGCTTTTATAGGCATTAAATATGAATAAGTTGTTTTTATAGCTGTGGTAACCATAGCGTATTTGCTTTATCTTTTTAGCTGCATTCTTTCTCAAGGCAAGATTGTTTATTTGTTGGATTGAGAAAATAGCTTTTTTTTTCATCAATTACTTAATAGGAGATTAATAGCTCATGTTGGGTATGTTGTCATATCAAAAGATAGTGAATGCGATTGTTGTCTTTACAGCAATCCTGGCTTTTCTGTCTGCAAGCAACGTCTTTGCTGGCAATAACGAGGTTAATTTTGCTTACACCGATCATCCGGGGCATTGGCTTGATACAGGCTCAGAGGTAGCAGGAAGTCGGTCGATTGCAATAGCTACACCGGGTGTGAGAATTAATTTTTCTGGCAATTCTAATACAGTTCATACCAGAATTAGCTTAATTTACCCTGCCGGTGCTGCTGGCATGCCATTTAATACCGAGCCCATAATATGTGGACTATACACGCAGCGACTTTATTCTTGTGTTGGACAACAGGGGGATCTGTGACTTCTCGTTCTGTTCTATCCGCATCACGCAACCATTACCTGCATGGCCTGTTGCTGGCTGGTGTCGCCACCCTGGCACTGGCGTCCGCCCCGGTCAGGGCC
Source organism: Nitrosomonas sp. Nm33 (assembly GCF_900107265.1). Classification (GTDB taxonomy): domain Bacteria; phylum Pseudomonadota; class Gammaproteobacteria; order Burkholderiales; family Nitrosomonadaceae; genus Nitrosomonas. Next base: position 3,081 of record NZ_FNPJ01000051.1, read on the forward strand.
TTCGATCTCGACGACGTGGCTGAAAAGGCGAAGGCCATGGCCGGTGAAAAATTCACCGCACCCACCAGCAACCTGCCTTCCGAGTTCAGCGACATGAAGTTCGCCGACTACCAGCAGATCCGCTTCCACATGGACAAGGCCTACTGGTCGGACAGGAAGACGCCGTTCAAGTTGAGCTTCTACCACCAGGGCATGCATTTCGACACGCCGGTGAAGATCAACGAGATCACCAGCAACAGTGTCAAGGAAATCGAGTATGACTCCGCGCGCTTCGATTTCGGCGACCTGAAGTTCGACCAGAACGTCACCAAGAACCTGGGCTACGCCGGCTTCCGCGTGCTCTATCCGATCAACAACGCAGGCAAGCTCGACGAGATCACCACCTTTCTCGGCGCCAGCTACTTCCGCATGATCGGCAAGGGCCAGGCCTACGGTCTTTCCGCCCGTGGCCTGGTGATCGACACGGCACTGCCGTCGGGCGAGGAGTTCCCGCGCTTTCGCGAGTTCTGGATCGAGCGGACGAGGCTGCAGGATAAGCATCTGGTGATCTTCGCCCTGCTCGACTCGCCGCGCGCCACCGGCGCCTATCGTTTCGTGCTGCGCCCGGGCAGAGACGCCGTGGTCGACGTCAAGGCACGCATGTTCCTGCGCGACAAGGTCGGTCGGCTGGGCCTGGCACCGCTGACCAGCATGTTCCTGTTTGGCTCCAACCAGCCCTCCGCGCAGCACAACTATCGCCCGGAACTGCACGACTCCACCGGCCTGCAGATCCATGCCGGCAGCGGCGAGTGGATCTGGCGTCCGCTGAACAACCCGAAGCACCTGTCGGTGAGCAGCTACAGCGTGGAGAATCCGAAGGGTTTCGGCCTGCTTCAGCGCGGCCGAGAGTTTTCCCGCTATGAGGACCTGGACGACCGCTACGACCTGCGCCCGAGCGCCTGGATCGAACCGCTGGGCGACTGGGGACAGGGCAGCGTCCAGCTGGTGGAAATCCCCACGCCGGACGAGACCAACGACAACATCGTCGCCTTCTGGAGCCCGGCCAGCCAGCCGGAGCCGGGCCAGCCGCTGGACTTCAGTTACCGCCTGCACTGGAGTCTCGACGAGCCAGGGCTGCACGATCCGAACTCCGCCTGGGTCAAGCAGACCTTGCGTTCGGTGGGCGACGTGAAGCAGAAGAACCTGATCCGCCAGCCGGATGGCAGCACAGCGCTGGTCGTCGACTTTGAGGGGCCTGCGCTGAAGGCGCTGGCGCCGGACGCGCCGGTCAGCGCCCAGGTCAGTACCGACGACAACGCAGAGGTGAAGGAGAACAGCCTGCGCTACAACCCGGCCACCCAGGGATGGCGCTTGCTGCTGAGGATCAGCGTCAAGGATCCGAAGAAGCCAACGGAGATGCGCGCCGCGCTGGTCAACGGCGAGCACACCCTGTCCGAAACCTGGAGCTATCAGTTGCCCGCCGATGAATAATCCAATTTCCACCAAGGTTCCTCTGGCCGAATACCTCGAGCATCTGCCGCTGGCCGCGGCGGAGCGCGAGCGCCTGGCGGATGCCGGCTCGTTCAGCGAACTGCACCGACAGCTTGCCGGGGACTCCCCGACGGGTGCCGCCGATCCTGCCCTGGCCTCGGCTGGCCGGCGCCTGGCCGAGGGCGACGGCGACGGGTTGGTGGCGTCCGGCGTGCTCGCCGCGGATGCCGCCGGCCGCGCCCGTCTAGCGGCCGCGCCGCCGATCTGCCGCACCAAGGTCATCCCCGAACCCTGGCGCACCAACGTGCTGGTGCGCATCTGGCGCCGGTTCACCGGCCGCCTCAGCCCGCCGAAGCCGGCCCGCGACCTGCCGAAGGCGCGCTGGCAGCGGGTCGGCTCGCTGCGCCGGTTCATCCTGCTGCTGCTGATGGTGGGCCAGACCACCATTGCCACCTGGTACATGAAGGACATCCTGCCCTATCAGGGCTGGGCTTTCGTCAATCTCGAAGAAATTACCCGACAGACCTGGCAGCAGACCCTGCAGCAGGTCTTGCCGTATGTCATCCAGTTCGGTGTGCTGTTCCTCTTCACCATCCTCTTTTGCTGGGTCTCGGCCGGTTTCTGGACCGCCCTGATGGGGTTCTGGGAACTGCTCACCGGGTATGACCGCTACCGCATCTCCGGCAGCAGCGTGGGCAACGAGCCGATTCCCACCGAGGCCCGCACGGCCATTGTCATGCCGATCTGCAACGAGGACGTGCCGCGCGTGTTCGCCGGCCTGCGGGCGACCTACGAATCGGTGGCCACCAGCGGCGAGCTGGACCGCTTCGATTTCTTCATCCTCAGCGACACCGGTTCGGCGGACATCGCCGCCGCCGAGCAGCAGGCCTGGCTCGAACTGTGCCGCGAGACCGGCGGCCACGGGCGCATCTTCTACCGCCGGCGACGGCGCCGGGTGAAGCGCAAGAGCGGCAACATCGACGACTTCTGCCGGCGCTGGGGCAGCCAGTATCGCTACATGGTGGTGATGGATGCCGACAGCGTGATGAGCGGCGAATGTCTGACCAAGTTGGTGCGGCTGATGGAGGCCAATCCCGAGGCCGGGATCATCCAGACCGCGCCGAAGGCGTCGGGCATGGACACCCTTTATGCGCGCATGCAGCAGTTCGCCACCCGCGTCTACGGTCCGCTGTTCACTGCCGGCCTGCACTTCTGGCAGCTCGGCGAGTCGCACTACTGGGGGCACAACGCGATCATCCGCGTCAAGCCGTTCATCGAGCACTGCGCGCTGGCATCGCTGCCGGGCAAGGGATCCTTCGCCGGGGTGATCCTTTCCCACGATTTCGTTGAGGCCGCGCTGATGCGTCGCGCCGGCTGGGGCGTATGGATCGCCTACGACCTGCGGGGCAGCTACGAGGAACTGCCGCCGAACCTGCTCGACGAGCTCAAGCGCGACCGCCGCTGGTGCCATGGCAACCTGATGAACTTCCGCCTGTTCCTGGTCAAGGGCATGCACCCGGTGCACCGGGCGGTGTTTCTCACCGGGGTGATGTCCTACCTGTCGGCGCCGCTGTGGTTCTTCTTCCTGGTGCTGTCCACCGCACTGCTGGCGGTACACCAGTTGATGGAGCCGCAGTACTTCCTGGCGCCGAGGCAGCTCTTCCCGATCTGGCCGCGATGGCACCCGGAGCGCGCCATCGCACTGTTCTCCACCACCCTGACCCTGCTGTTCCTGCCCAAACTGCTCAGCGTAATGCTGGTCTGGGTGAAGGGGGCCGAGGCTTACGGCGGAGTGCTCAAGGTGGCCTTGAGCATGCTTCTGGAGATGCTCTTCTCGATGCTGTTGGCGCCCGTGCGCATGCTTTTCCACACCCGCTTCGTGATCGCCGCCTTCCTCGGCTGGTCGGTGCAGTGGAAGTCGCCGCAGCGCGACGACGATGCCACTCCCTGGAGCGAGGCGGTGCGCCGGCATGGCGGGCAGACCCTGCTTGGCATCGCCTGGGCGCTGCTGGTGGCCTGGCTGAACCCGCACTTCCTCTGGTGGCTGTCGCCCATCGTCGGCTCGCTGATGCTATCCATCCCGATGTCGGTGATCACCAGCCGGGTCAGGTTGGGTTTGCGTTCGCGCCACTGTAAACTGTTCCTCATCCCCGAAGAGTACGACACGCCGCAGGAGCTGCGTGCCACCGATGAGTACACTCGGGAGAACCGGCAGCGAGCACTCAGGGACGGTTTCGTCCGGGCGACGGTCGATCCGCTGCTCAACGCCCTGGCCTGCGCCATGGGCACGGCGCGGCACGGCACGGCACGGCTTACCGAGACGCTGCGCGGCGAACGCGTGGAGCAGGCGCTGGCCGACGGGCCGGAACAGCTCGACGGCGAGGCCCGCCTGGCCCTGCTGAGCGACCCGGTGGCCCTGTCGCGCCTGCACCTGCGGCTGTGGGAGGAGGGCCGGGAGAGCTGGCTGGCGCCCTGGCGGCGCTCGCTGACCAGCCAGCCCCGGAGCATCGCGCTCGACGAGGCAAGGCCGGAGGCCGACGGAGTGCTGCTGGCGAGGTAGGGGAGACGGGGGCGGTTGGGATGGTGCCACCGCCCCGATCGTCGAGCCGGTCCCGAACAGCACCCTGGCCGGACGACGGGGTTGCGGAGCGGCTGCGCCCAGGACGGGCGCGAGCAGGATGCTCCCCGCGCCTTCCCCCGTCCGGCTGCATGGGGCGGCTTGTGCGCCCTGTACTTTGCCCTCGCCAGGACCTCCACCCTGCGGGCATCTCCAGTACGCACTGGCGCCAGAGCGCCTTTAGGCGCAGCCAGTACCATGCCCCTTTTAGGAGCAATATCAAACCACCCGTTGAACGGGTGGTACTGTGACTTCGAAGCGGAGGGATTGAAATGAAATTAAAGCTTTGGATTGGAATGGCAGGGGTTGCTCTCGTTGTCATCGCCGCTTTCCTGGTTTTTTACAAAATGAACTCGCCGGTGCCCGAGAAGGGCGAAAATAATGAAGCCGTCGAGGGCTCCGAAGAGTTCGCCGCTTCAGGCGCAACGAAGCAAGGATATCCGCTGACCATGGCTTTTCGTTCGTCGGAAGCATTGGCGGGCAAGATGAACTACGACGCATGGCGTGCAACGTTTTCCCCGCTGCAAGGCATCGTCGGCAAAGTACTGGGGGAGGAGCATTTCGACGGCTCCCCGCAACGACTGTCATATTTTTCCCAATATGCGAAGGAATTTCCCGAGAAAACCGTATTGCTCCACTATAACGGCACGGCCCGCGATCCGAGGTATGAGCATAATGGTTATTTTCCCGGACACTGGCTCCATTACGAAGGAACCTATCTGACAGAGGAGCTGGATGCGCGAAGCATGACGGTCCATGTGGAAAATCCCGGACTGTTCCTGATGAATACCGGAAGAAACAAAAATGCCAACGACGATTTGACGATTTGTCCGCTTTTACCGGACGGCAAGCCGGATTGGAACCATGCGGAGCATCTGCGGCTGACCAGCATCGATAATAAAAGCAAAACGCTTCAAGTGGTCAGAGGAGCCTACGGAACGGCCGCTCGAAGCTTCGAAGCCGGCGCCTACATCGCCCCGCTCGTCGGCCACGGTCCTTTTGGAAACATGAACAACATTATGATGTGGATGTACAATTACAGCAGCGGCGCCCCGCGCGACGCCGATGGGAAAAGCGCTGGCGATATTTTGGCGGCGGAGATGGGTGGGTTGTTCAAGCCGAGAGGCGTGCTCGCCTCGTTCGACGGCGTCGAATTCGACGTTCTGTACACCGGGAGGTTCGTCGCGAACAACACAAGCGGCCTATCGGTGGATACCGATGGGGACGGCAAGGGTGACGACGGGATCATCGGCGGCGTGAACGTATATCGCCAAGGGGTGGTCGACTTTCTGCGGAAGTTGCGGCAAACGATGGGCAGCAACAAACTGATTTTGGCCGATGGCGACTCGGAATTTACTCAGCGGGCGTTCGGGATCGTCAACGGCATCGAAATGGAGGGCATGCCGAATACTCATGATCTGAAAATCAGGGAATGGTCCACGGGTTTGAACAATTTACTTTATTGGAACCGTTCAAGCTACCCGCCGAATTTTTCCTATATCAACCATAAATTTGTCGAAAACGGGAGCGACATCCTCGCTTCTGTGCCTTTCTCCACTACCCGTCTCGTGATGGCCGCCGCGGTATTTACCGACAGCTATTTCACTTACGGCCTCGTCCCCCCGGGCCAAGCGTTCGGTGTGTGGGACGAATTGTGGGCCGGAGCGAAGAAGCAGTCTGGCTGGCTCGGACAGCCGACAGGTTCTGCCGTACATCTTGCATCGCAAGCTCCTGAATTACTGAACGTTTTTTCAGATCGCGAGGCAGGAAATATTGTGGGCGATGTGAAAATAAGGAAAGAGGCCGACGGTATCAGGCTTGAAGCGGCGGATGGCGCTGATGCGATTCATTTTCTCTGGGAAGATCTAAAGGTGTCCGGGAATGATCTGTTCCTTATGCTCAGGATGAAGAGCGAGCCGATGTCAAAGTATACGGACAATATGGCGCGAATGGTCCGCGTCGGCTGGGAACGTCCTTCGGATCTAATGACCGGGCGATTGCTTGTCGGAACGGTGAAACGGTTGGGCGAACGAAATGAAGCGGAAAATAACGGAAGGATGTGGAAGCCGGACAACGGAGCCACCTTGTCGCGGGAGAGCGGGCTGGATATTAATGGTACGGCGCATCCGGCGATCCGCTTCAGTACGCCTTATCGCAAAGGTTCCGGCTATACGTACTGGAAGAAGACAATCAAAGTCGACCCGTCGGCAGCGGAGCTGCACTTTTATTCCGCCGTTGTGCCCCGCCCCTGCAAGGCAAAACCGGACGGCGTCACGTTCCGGGTAAGTATCGGTGAGTCGGGACACCCGGATGCGGTCGTTTTTGCAGAGCATCAGACGGCGGAGAGATGGGTCGAGCATACCGTAGATTTGCAACCGTGGACGGGAAAACGGGTGGAACTGCGCTTTGAAGGCGACAGCGGTCCGGCGGATAACTCGGTTTGCGATTTAGGTGCATGGGGTGGTGTGCAGCTGACGGGCGGCGGCCAATCCGGGTCGTCGGAGGCCGATCCCGATACCCCCTCGACGCTGCGGACATGGGTTGGCCGGGAACCGTTCGACTCGACCTTTTATTATCCGGGCATCGGCTCTGGTTCGGTTGATCTCACTTTCGATATCGAATCCACGGAGCCGGTGCTGCTGTCGGCGCTTTCGGCTCGGTCCGCACCGGATATCGTGTACCGCGGCTTCGAGCATGGCGCGGTGGTCGCCAATCCTTCGCTTGCCCCGCAAAAGATCGATATGAAGAAGCTTTTCCCCGGGCAAGCGTTTCAACGGATTCAAGGCACCCCCGGGCAGGATACGGCGACGAATAACGGACAACCTGTCGGAGAGTGGCTGGAGCTGGGGCCGAAGGACGCTGTTTTTCTACTAAGGGATGAATGAAGGCAAACCATTTCAGCGCTTTGGTTCGGCGGCCAATCTCAACATTCATCTGCATTGCCTGGTACCTGATGGGGTTTATCACATCCAAAACGGCGTACTGGAGTTCCGCAGCGTGCGCACACCGACGTCTGAACAACTGCAGAAATTGCTCAGCCAGATCATCCAACACATTATGAAAAAAGCATTGACCCGCCACGGCGCACTTATTGAGGAGGAGGGCATGACCTACCTGGCCGACATGGAAGCGGATACCGCTTTAGCTCCGCTGCAATCGGCGACCTGCACCTATCGGATCGCACTCGGACCCCGGGCAGGGTAAAAGGTATTGACGTTAAGAACTGCGCCTGCACAAAACACACTTCCGCAGTCTATTGAGGCATACTGTGCCAACGCCCACGGCTTCAGTCTGCATGCCGAGGTACGTGCACCATGAACCAACGCAGCAAACTGGAACGTTTGTGCCGCTACATTACCCGGCCCGCGATTGGCGGTGGAACCCTGAAAATCATCGCTGTCATCCTGGAATCCGGTGCAATCACTAAAATTCTTGACCATCTCGGCTTGTCCTCCCGAGCGCCGCCACGTTCACCTGTGCAGGTCCAGGGTCTTTTCGATCCCGTTTGATTCGTGGCTCATCTTTTTCAGCACACTTCCTGATTAAGCTGACCATTCTGCTTGAGCGTCTTTCGCGTAATTAACAAAAAACGATTAAAAATCAACACTATTTGCTGATGGTATGACACAAATTTTGTGAATTTCGGATTAATTGCCGGTATGGTTGACAACCAAACCGTTCCCGAGTACATCCAGCTTTGGTGTAAAAGGGCGTTTATTTTTCCTATACACCGCCACCGCGGAATTCAAGTGAGGCGCGGGGTAATCCTTTCGGACTAGGAAGCCAGCCGGCCAAGACTATCGAACCTGTCGCAATGCGGGCATAGAGAGCGGAGACGGTGTCGTTTCTCCCCGTACCGACTACAAAGGAGGAACCGATGAACACGAGGAACACCTTGATCGCCTTGCCTCTGCTCTTTTGGGGCGCACTTTCGATTCCGGCGATGGCCGATGAATTCCCTCGGTCAGCGACCTTCTCCACTCTGGTCACGACGGACCTCAACATCGAAGGCTTGACGGGGGACGATCGGGGAAATCTCTATACACCGACCCGCCCGGCGGGCGGTGATTGCGCGGTGTTTCGTTTCGATAGCAACATCGCAACCCCGCTGCCGGTGACAGTCGGTCGCATTCCTGCGCCGTGCGCGCCCTTGGGTCTTGCTTTCGACCACGCCGGCCGGCTCTACGTGACGGAACCCAACTCCGGCAAGATTTTCAGCTTCCTTCCTGATGCCGAGACTCCGCCCCTCGCTACGGAGTTCGCCTCCGGCGTGCCGGGCGCCAACGGCGTTGCCTTCGACCGCGATGACAACCTCTGGGTGAGCGACGGCACCACCGGCCAGGGGCGCGTGTGGAAAATCACGCCAGCTGGCGTCGTGACCGAGGAGTTTCGCATTCAGCCCATGGCGAACGACGCCATTCTGGACGCTGCGAACGTTGGTGGTGTCGGCCGTGATGTCCGGACCCTGCCGCTGGGAATGATCACGTTCACGCCGGCGCCCCCCACGGCCCCACGCACGGCTACGAACACGGCGGGCTCCCAGCCCCTAGTGGCAAACGGCCTGGCGTTCAACAAGGACGGAGACCTCTTCGTCTCCGACACCGCGCGCGGTGCGCTGTGGAAAGTGAAGCTCGACCGCCACGGCAATGTCCAGAGCAGGATGAATTGCGATACCACCTTTACCCTTAATACGCTGTGCCTCGATAACATTTTCGTTGCCCACCCTCTGCTGGAAGGCGCGGACGGGATCGCCCTCGACCGCGTCGGCAATATCTGGGTCGATGCCAACGAGCGTAACGCGGTGATCGTGGTGACGAACAATGGCAAGGTGATCGAAGTGTTTCGCAACGCGCCCGATACCCTCACGGGCCTGCGCAACACCGGCCCGTTGGAGTTCAACACCAGCCCGGTTCTGTCGGACCGCAGGTTCTGCACGGTCAATCTCGACGCCGTCCGCCGCGACAACTTTCCCAACGACGCCGGAGAAATAAAGCCAACGGGCCCGCAGCGCGGCAAGATTTCCTGCATGGACCAGCAGCTGTTCATAGGGGGCGAGCCGTTGCCGGTGCGGTGATCGGATCGCGAATCGAAAAAGGAGGAGCACATGAAAAAGACCCTGGCACACTGTACATGCCTGTTGCTCGCCGCCATCGCCTTCAGCGCTGGACCCGTCTTTGCGGACGACACCCGGCGATTGTTTATCGATCGCGACGTGGACACTTTCGCGGTGGTTACGGAGGGTATTACGGCCAATCCGGCGAACGGCGATATCTACGTCACTACGTTCACGGCCCCCTCCAAGCTGCTGCGGTACAACCGTGACGGCAAGCTTCTCTCACAGCGCGACTTCCCGGCTCCGCTGCTCGGCCTGGAGTTTGACCGCGTCCACAAGAAGGTCTACATCACGAACGTCGGTGATTTCGCTGGCACCGGCTCAAGGATACAACGCGTCGCGGGGCGTGCAACTTCATTATCATATGCATGCTCATGAACGAGCTCTTCTATGTCACGGTCAATTTTATTATCACGGATTAAAGTAAAGAATCAGCTACGCCAATCATGGGTGAAAGTATTTCCAGTTTAATCTTTAAGTGATGCGGTATGTTTTCTACATGAATTCGAATTCACAGGAGGCTATATGTCTATCTTACGGATTGTTATTCTCATAAACCTAAATTCCTCAGTTGGAATTTAGAATGAAAATAGCTGTAATCTAGTACTATCAACGGTTCACAGCCAAAAATGTTAACTGCTCCTCAGTTACAGTAAACAAGCTGAGAGCAAGGTGTGGCAACACTTTCAGCAGATTTTGATTATTTCACTAAAATCTCATCTGATTGGTAATGCCATGGATCTTTCAAAGAACCTTAATCAATAGGGTTCTTGAGCGATTTAGGAGTCTTCAACTGAGGAATTTAGGATAAAAGAATATTCAAGTGTAGAGTAATAATAATGTTTGAGAACGGAAAAGATTTTACTGGAGAATTATCTATCTTGACCTAAATCGTTAGGAAAGACGAAAGGTAAGACTAATTAACTATATTAATTATAATATCTTTATATATCAATGCTCTAAATTATAATAATGCCAGACTCTCTCTCCACCATATCAATGCAAATTGATATCTATCATTGTCCAAGATACTGGCTTAAATAAACAGTTTCAAGAGATTTTAGCTAACAGTAGGCAATAGTAGAAAATGCGGGTAACAAACCTAAAATAAAGGTAACTCTTATTTGCTTTGAAAAGTTACCCACATGAAACTAACAGATCCTGTAATAAAAGCAGCCAAACCAAAAGGCAAACCCTATAAGTTTTGAGTCGAAGAAGGATTTTCTTTTTTTATCGAAGGAAGAAATGAAAAAATACCCTTTGTTGCAGAGACTAAAGCTGCGGACTTTATAGAAGAGGTAAAAAGACAGATAGAATAAAAATTATTGTAAAAACATTTTTAATTAATAATTTAGGCAATGTAATAGGAACTATTTTGTTTAAATATATAAAACAGTCAATAATTTTGTTCTTCATAATATTCCCTGTAAGCTCGCTCGCAGTTGATTTAAAATCCATTGACGGTATCTGGCAAAATGAATCGAGGGAGAAGCTTTATTATTCTATCTTCCAGGATGGTAATACATTAGTTATTATTGACTTACCTTTACTAGGATTTACTGGAGATGTATTTAAAGCTACTTATGTTGGATCAATAAAAGATATCTCGACAGAAAAAATAATAGTAAATCCAATTAGTTTTCCTGAAGTTCCAATAAGTATTGTTTTTCATTCAGACACTGAAGCAACTATTGATTCATCCGGAGCTTGCCCCACCTGTATCACAATTTTCCCTTTTGGAAAACTTAAAAAAATATTTAAATAAAAGTTATTGAGATGAATTGACAGAAAGCGCAAACACAATTTTTCTGTACAAGCTCTTTTCTGTTACCTATGCTGTTTTTTGGCCGTCAGTGATCAAAATATCTATGTTTGGAAAAACAAGCTAGACAAAATAGAGTAGGTTGATGGAGTTTACCGGATGCTCAGCAAATTCACCTTGGGAATGGCGGAAAACAAGGTGATAAGGTTGAAACCTGACTACTTTAGATTTGTAGGTGCAGTAATGAAAAAAAAGGGGTTGTCCGCTTCTTTTTCATCATAGTCTACCTATTTTTTCCCACTTCCAGCTTATTCAACTGAAATTCAAAACCAGATTCTGAAAAATTTGGAACCCAACAAACAGTATTACGATCATTGGGGAATCCCATAGACAGCCTGACTCTATCTAGTCAACGATTTCTATTTCTGAGACAAATGACATCGAACTCAGTCCAAAAAGATTTCTCACAGAGAATCGTTCACTAAAGTATATTCTTACCATTGCCCCTATTTTTAGACATTTGACAGCAAAATCAAATAAATCAGGGTCATCCATAACAAAATGGCGGAAACTACTTCCACCGCCTCCCATCTGGATTGTCATGAAATAACTTCTCAATAAATCTTTATTCTCAATCACATTGACTATTCTACCAAACTCAATACCAGAGGATATTTCAGGATCATTGGTATGAATCCTGCCAATAAAATGGGTTTGCTCCAGTGTTTGGTTTTTGTCTACCGGATAGATTGTCACTAATTCGTTAGTTGCAGAACAGGAAAGTAATGCATTTTTTTTGGGTGTTTTGAATTCAAGCACAACATTATTACCAATAAACTTTTCAATCTCTTCATAACGGTCTTTTTCAAAACAAAACTGCCACGGATTAGAAACTAAATTAGGTGGTTGATTGCCAAAACTGACAAAAGTTATGCTGTCATAGCCAAGTAACACCTCACCAATATAGGCATTGTTAAAAGTTCTTTCAAGAGCTACTCTACTCAATCGCCCAGAGGAATAACCTTTCGTATCAATAATTAACAAACTTGCAAAAATCGGTTCAGTGATGAGAGTCAGAATCAGAACCCATAGTAAAAGAAAAGAACGGATATTAAAAAAGTAACGTTTTTTCATTAAAATTCTTATGCAAAATGTGCCCAATTAATTGATTTTTTTATCAGAATTTATCTTTATGATCGAAAATAATCGCTGAAAATAAATTTAGTCATGGTGGACTGTTTCAGCCTTTTTAACCAACTGCATAAGCAGTAAGAGCAAGCATCATAACCAAATCGTACACTATTCCCATGATATTTATCTGGATTAAGCTTGCTTCATTCGTTGCATATGATTGAAATGACTTCATGAACCAAGCGAAGTCGACGGCCTTGTATCGGCAACCCAACCCAGTAAACCGAATTATCCTGTTAGGTGCCAGTAATTTGACCTTGTCTTTGCCCTTGGTCATTCAGCAAATTCAGCATCATTGTGGTGGACCCAGTGAAGTGCTGGTTGCTGCGGGGCATGGTCGTTCTTATGGTCAGAGCAGTCAAGTGCTGATACGCGAATTGCCGAGTATTATTGCCAGCGGTTTATGGACAGAGCTCGATGCGGGTGAAGCGCGACCTACTTATGCTTTTTTGACAGATATCGGCAACGATATTCTCTACGGATACCTGCCTCACCAAATCCTGCAATGGGTCACCTGGTGTGTCGAGCAATTGCAGAAGCAGTCAGCGTATATTGTGATGACCAATCTGCCAATTGTATCGATTGAATCACTGTCAGAATGGCGTTATCAACTTTTTCGGAATCTGTTTTATCCCTCTTGCCAGCTTTCCAGAAATGAAGCGGTTGAGCGGGCAAAGGCAGTCCATCAGGATTTGATTGAGTTGGCAGCACATAAGCAATTTGTGCTTTGTGAACAGAAACCGGAATGGATGAGTGCTGATGGTATTCATTATGTATACTGGAAACGACATACGTTATATCAGCATATTTGTACACATTTCTGCGCGACTCGTGATCAATCAGGTTTTGCTACGGACAAACAGTCATTTTCTCAGCATTGGCAGCAACGTCCGCGATTTGCTTACAAGAAAGTGTTAGGAAAAGAGAAACATTGTCTACAACCCAGTGGATTATTAACAGATAAAACAATCGTTTCCCTGTATTGAGCAAAAAAGCTCATTCTCCATTAAAGGATAGTATATTTTATACTAATCCGATTTGTGCAATCTTTTGCATTTATACAACTTACCTTGTAAGTTATTGGTTATAGCACCAAAGTACAATCGAATCTTCTGAAGTTTGTGCGATGATAGCCAAATGCAACCCTGCTCCATGATTGCATGTCAGTACTTTCAGGCGCATACCGAATCTCTTGAGTACATTGGAGTACATTGCAATAATGCAAAATAAATTGGTTATTTTTCCTACACTCATCCAGGTGCTATTATCCAGCCGGTGCCCAATGCCTCGGGCAAACCGTTTGAGTGCTTGCGCGCCTGAATATTTTGTTCGCCTGTTACTTTTGCTACTGGCTCTGCTACTGGGGCTGTTCGCGCCAGCACAAGCCGATGAACTATTGCTTGAACGTGGACTGAGTGGTGTGGTGATCAACAAGCGGATGGCAGCAGCGATCGATGACACTGCACGACTACCTTGGTCACAAATCCTGGCTGAACCGCAACGCTTTATTCCAGCAAGCGGCTGGAGCGGAGCTGGTTTAGGATCAGAGGCCCACTGGTTGCGGTTAGACTTTCGCCGGACTGAGGTTGAACGCGGTGCACCGTGGTGGCTGGTAGTTGAACCGCTCAATCTCTACGATCTGCGTTTGTACCGCCGCAATGCATTCGGAGAATTCGAGGAACTCGCCTCTGGCGAGCGAGTGCCGTTCGCAGCGGGGCGCGAGCGCGAATGGCGCCAATACGCTTTTATTCTGCCTGAGCAAGGCCCCATCTATCTACGTGCCTATGACCCCGCTGGTGCAAGCTTTCCAGTAGCATTGTGGCACCAGGATGATCTTGAGGACCATGAGCATTTGGGTGAATTGCTGCTGGGCAGTATCTACGGTGCACTGCTGGCTATGTGCCTCTACAATCTTTTTCTGGCACTGAGTTTGCGCAGCCAAACTTACGGCTGGTATGTTGCAACCACTATAACACTGGGTATTTTCCTGGCCCATCTGCATGGTCACACTGCTCAATGGTGGTGGCGGGACTGGCCACAGTGGGTAGCCATGGGGCGGATTGTGTTGCCCAGTCTGTGGGGGCTGACTCTGACTGGTTTCATTATGAGTTTCTTTCGTACCAGCACGTTTCTCCCTGGCGCCCACCGGTTGTTGCAGGTCATCATGCTGAGTTATCTGCTTATTATCACGATGCGTGTGGCTGGCCTGCAAGCGCTACCATCTGTGGTGCTGACTGCGCTATCGTTACCAGTTGCGGCTTTAGTACTTTATATTGCAATCCGGCGCTGGCATCAAGGCATGGCGGCAGCGCGCTACTTTTTGGCTGCTTACACCTTGCTACTGGCGAGTTCAGTCATTTTTCTGTTACGCAGCAGTGGATGGCTGATGCCTAACCCCCTGACTGAAGTAGCTCTACCAGCGGCGGCCACTTTTGCGAGCCTGATATTCTCTCTGGTGCTGACAGGACGCATCAAGAGCCTTCGTTATGAAAGTGAAGCAGCCTTTACCGACGAATTAACCGGTCTGCCTAACCGTCGCGCGCTCGAACAGCGCTTCAAGCTATATACTGAAAGCGAGACTGATCATGGTTTCAGTCTGTTGACTGTGGATCTAGATAAGTTCAAGCCTGTCAACGATCAATGGGGTCATGCCGAAGGCGATCAGGTACTGCGTGCCTTGGCCCAGCGCATGCAGGCTTGTGTGAGGCAAGAGGATCTGGTGGCGCGTGTGGGTGGTGATGAATTTGTTGTGCTGCTTTCACCGTCGGCCAGTCCGCGCATCGTCACGACTGTAATCAAACGACTGCTGGAAGCGACGCACGAGTCAGTTCATGTCAGCACACGCAGCCACAGCCTATCGGCCAGCGTGGGGCTAGCACACTATCCCGACCATGGTCGCACTCTTTCTGAGCTGAGCCGCCTTGCAGATATGGCTATGTACGAAGCCAAGCGGGCTGGCGGTGATACTTGGCGTGAGGTGTGAATAGTCTGAATGTATTTAATGAGCAAAAATGCAGCTAAATCAATGAGGTTTTGTGTAATGATCAGCAAAGATAACTTTGCTCTAAAGTATTTACCATTGTTCCTGGTTTTGCATTATTCCATTTCCAAATTAAACATGACACGAAGACGAGCTGCAGACAGTATAAATAATACGGCAAGGAGAAGCCGACAAAGTCAGATTTGATTTAGAAATGTAATTAGACCGTAGATACATTTCAATTTTATAAAAAGATTGTTTATTTTTGATGCCTCAATAGTACAAAGGGAACCCGACTCTCATGATCCGTGACATCCCCTTTCCATCCTTGACCTCAACTCGATCTGTTCTCAACCATGCTTATCTCTACGATGAGGCTGAGCAGCTTAATCGCCTGCTTCCACTCGTCCAGCTCCATGAGCGTGAACAGGCGCAAGTAGAGGCGCTGGCGCGGCAGTTGGTGAACATGGTGCGCAGCAAGGAATGGGTGGAGGGTGGCATTGAGGCATTGCTGCATGAATATGACCTCAGTACCCAGGAAGGTGTATTGCTGATGTCTCTGGCTGAAGCACTGCTGCGTATCCCTGATGCTGCGACCGCTGACCGGCTGATCCAGGATAAACTCTCTAGCGCTGAATGGGAGCGCCACCTTGGGCATAGCTCTTCATTCTTTGTCAATGCTACCACCTGGGGTATGCTGTTGACAGGAAGAATCGTCAGGCTAGAGGAATCTTCTTCGCTGTTCAGTCGTCTTATCGGCCGCAGCGGCGAGCCGGTAATCCGGTTAGCGATCAAGCAAGCGATGCGCCTCATCGGCCATCAATTCGTCATGGGCAGTACCCTTGACGAAGCACTGAAGCACAGCCGAGAGGATAGTAACAGGCGTTACCGCTATTCTTTTGACATGCTCGGTGAGGCGGCGCTCACCGCTGCAGATGCAGAGCGCTATTTTGCTGATTATTACCATGCCATTACTGCGCTGGGCGAACAGATCAGTCCTGACGGCTTATTTGACCGTCCTGGCATTTCGGTGAAACTTTCTGCGCTCCATCCTCGGTATGAATACACCAAGCGCGAGCGAGTGCTGGACGAATTGTCACCGCGCTTACTGGAACTGGCGCTTGCCGCCAAGGCTGCCAACATTAGCATGACCATTGACGCGGAAGAAGCAGAACGGCTCGATCTCTCGCTCGATCTATTTGAAACCGTATATCGTAACGAAGCGCTCACCGGTTGGCATGGTTTCGGCCTGGCAGTGCAAGCTTATCAGAAACGAGCCATTCATGTGATCGACTGGCTGGCGCAACTGGCCAGCGAACGCAAACGCCAGATCCCTGTCCGCCTTGTGAAAGGAGCCTACTGGGATACAGAAATCAAACAAGCGCAGGAACGTGGTCTCGTCGGTTATCCGGTATTCACGCGCAAGGTGGCGACCGATATTTCTTATCTGGCCTGTGCTCGCCGGATTCTCGACAATGGCGAGCTCTTTTATTCTCAATTTGCTACCCATAATGCCCGCACCGTTGCTACCGTCATCGTCATGGCTGGGCAGCAATCTTTCGAGTTCCAGCGTTTGCACGGAATGGGCGAGGCGCTCTATAGCACAGTGTTCGATCAATATCCTCAGATCAAATGTCGCGTTTATGCGCCCGTCGGCAACTACCAGGAGCTGTTACCATACCTGGTGCGGCGGCTGCTGGAAAATGGTGCTAATAGCTCTTTCGTCAACCAGATTGCTAACGAACAGATCACTGTCGAGGAAATCATTGCTGATCCGGTTAGTGAACTGGAATATCATGCCCAGCGTATCCCTTTGCCACGCCAACTTTACGGTAAAGAGCGACTTAACTCCAGTGGCCTCAATCTCGCAGATCTCGATGCACAAATACATCTCGACCAGGCATTGGAAAAAGCATGCAAGCAGTTGTGGCGTGCTGCACCGATAGTTGATGGCCATATACTTACAGGAAGCGTCCAGACCATTCTCAATCCCGCTGACCATACCGATGTCGTCGGTGAAGTGATTCTCGCTGATAGTAGCGCAGCTGACCAAGCGCTCAATGCTGCTTACGACGCTGCACCAGAATGGGCCAAAAGCAGCGCCAGCGAACGCGCTGCCTTGTTGGAGCGAGCTGCCGATCTGCTTGAAGCACAGCACGCCGAATTGATGTCACTTATTATTCGAGAGGGTGGGCGCACCATTCATGACGCGCTTAGTGAAGTGCGTGAGGCCATTGATTTCTGCCGTTATTATGCAGCCCAGGCGCGCCGCCATTTTGCTCATTCCGTTACATTGCCCAGTATCACGGGTGAAAGTAATCAATTACGATTGGCTGGGCGTGGTATATTCATTTGTATTAGCCCATGGAATTTCCCTGTCTCCATTTTCACTGGCCAGATTACTGCCGCACTTGCTGCGGGCAATAGCGTTATTGCCAAACCCGCAGGTCTTACGCCTTTATGTGGCGCGTACATAGTGCGCCTGCTGCACGAAGCCGGCGTTCCTAAAGAAGTGCTCCATTTCATTCCCGGTAGTGGCAGCAAAATCGGCATGAAGCTGGTAAGCGATACTCGCATTGCCGGTGTCGCTTTTACCGGTTCTACCAGCACTGCGCGCCAGATCAATCAGACTCTGGCTCAAGGTGAGCGCATTCTTCCCTTTATTGCTGAAACCGGCGGCCAGAACTGCATAATTGTCGATAGCTCCGCGTTGCCGGAACAAGTGGTGAAAGATGTTATTACTTCCGTCTTCAACAGTGCTGGGCAACGCTGTTCAGCACTGCGTGTGCTGTTTCTGCAACAGGAAGTAGCAGAGCAGATCATGGAAATGCTCAGCGGTGCGATGGATGAACTGCGTATCAGCAATCCCATGCGCCTCAGCACTGACATTGGCCCCATTATCAGTCTTTCAGCTTGTGCCGAACTGCAACGACACTGTGAACGGATGGATCAGGAGGCGCGCCTGATCAAGGCCATGCCACTCCCGCAAGGCAGTGAGCAGGGTAGCTACTTCGCCCCGCGTATTTACGAAATCGAAAGACTCAGCCAACTCCAGCATGAAGTGTTCGGCCCCATCCTTCATATCATTCGCTATCAGGCCAATCACTTAAATGAAGTAGTCGAAGCTATCAACCACAGCGGCTACGGCCTCACACTTGGCATACATAGCCGCATCAACTCAACCATCAACTACATTACCCGACACGCCCGGTGCGGCAACACTTATGTCAATCGCAACATGATCGGCGCCGTAGTTGGCTCCCAACCCTTCGGTGGTGAAGGACTCTCCGGCACTGGCCCCAAAGCCGGCGGCCCCAACTATCTGCAACGCTTTGCCACTGAACGCGTAGTCACCATCAATACGGCTGCAGTAGGGGGTAATGTGGCATTGTTATCGCGGGGAAGAGTCAATAAAAAATAGAATTTTTGTTTCGGATAATCAATTTTTCACAAAATACTTGAGCAAGTAAGTGAACTTGATAGCCTCAGAAGCAGAAATGCCCTAACTTCATGGAAAAATAGTGCTAAAAATATGAAGATTTCAAAATTACTTGTTAAGAGAAAAACACATATCAACAACTAATGGAGATTAAAAATAGATAACCAAGAAATAAAAATTCGATGTAATGAATGTATATTATTGGTGGCCATTCAATAGACCCGAGGGATCTTCAATACTTCTACGAAAGTGAAGAGCGACAAATAGACAAATACCAAATTACTTGGGGTGAAGTTGAATATGAATGCACAAAGCCAGATTGCAAATATGATTAAAATACAGACTTTCGAAATAGAACATCTTGTAGAAGATTCACAAGGTATGACAATCGAAATCAAAGGGGTATTAACGAATAATAACAAACGATAATCACGCCAGAAATATCAAATTTTTTGGATATTATTCTTTTTTGGTGAATGAAAGAGAAATTCAAACGGTTATTTGGCCGAATCACAGGTTTTTCTACTCCGCTAGTCGGCATCTCGTGAGACAAATGACACATTTATTGACTTTCTTGACCATAACGCCGGAAGGCTCATCTTCCTAAATTGCTGGCTTGACGCCAGTGTGGCGCTGGAAGAACAGTGGCGACGTGTCGAGGAAGAGCAAATTGATCTCGATAAGATCGGCTCTGGTCGATTTAGTGATTTACAGCTACCGCTGCCGAACCGACGGGGCGAATTGGTGAGTGTGGCGTTTCATTTCCGACCAGGCAACGTTCTGAATTCATCAAGTGGTGGTACCGGTACTTTGATGGTTCAGATTAGCGGTTTCTTCGAAATATTGACAACGCATCACAGCGGCCCGTCGAAGGTATTTCATCTAAAAGAGTTCGACGCGCCCCTCACGTTAAGGGCGAAGTTCCTGAATCGCTCCTGATTGAGCTCTGCGTGCGCGATTCGTAGTAAATGGTGTAATGCATAAAGTGCATTTATGATACGTAGCCATAAATGAATATAGAGAAGAATGGTCTTATTAGTGAGATACAAAAACATATTAGTTTGAAACAAAGTGACAGTATTCATATTACCAAGCGATCGAAGAAATCGCCCAAGAAACCAATGGACCAAATTGTTACCGGTATTACTGATAGAAGAAAGGCAATGAATGCGATATCAAAATGGGACATTACACAATGTTTGAAATTGCAGCGTATTTTAATGTTCATTACAGTACTGTTAGTCGGTCAATTCGTTCATTTTGCAAGATACAATAACTGAACATCCCATTTAAATTTTCAAGCGATTTTTGTAATCTATTTACCGAATTTCGTATTTTCTCCCTTGCTTGGTCATTGACCAGATGACCCTTACCAAATGGCGGCCTAGAGCTCGAATTGCTTGATTGTGTTTTTTGCCCTCGGCGCGTTTTTTATCATAATACTGACGCGATGAGACCTTTGCAAAACTCCCTATTTTCTGAGGGAAGTCTGTAATTTCATATTTTTCATAAACAACTGGACAATATTTTTGCGAATCACTTCCAA
>NZ_FNPJ01000066.1 GCF_900107265.1 Nitrosomonas sp. Nm33
GGCCATCCTTCTCTCGAACGGATAATACCTTACGGCGAAATGATACTGGATAGGTCATTCACAAATTATAATCAATTTATATGTGATTGGCTATAGCTTACCCCCGCTTAAGCCGCTGCTTGACCGAAACTCCCTTCGGGCGCTTCCGTGCAGTACCTGTCCCATAATCCTGGATTCCTCAGTTGATCGCTCGTTCTGATGTTAACATTATGAATATAATAATTTTTCCTACATATTTGATTTTCACCCTCTGGGTGTTTCCGCTGCAGGACGGATTACGCAATTTTGCAAGCGCATGGCTGCGTTGCAACTCTTTGGAATGGAACGACCATTCCGCATCGTTGCGCCTTGCCCTGCACTCGCAAAATCACACACTCCATCCTGCCCAACTGAGGAATCCAGGATAATTCCTCCCTTGCTAGTTGGCTGTATATTACTCCAGTACAGTTAGCTACCCAGAAAGGAGACGTTACTCGGTAAAAGAATTGAAAATGTGGATAGGTTTCACTTTATTACCGCCTGACGTCCGAAGCGGGATGCACTGAGCTCCACATCGGCACGTGCCCAAGCCTTCTTGAAGCGCGCTTCGATGAGCACTGCCTGATCGTCTTTCTTCTGTGCGCGCAGCGCCTGCATCAGCCCATAAAGTGCCCAGCCATTGTTGCGATTTTTCCTCAGATCATCCCAATATACTGTTTCCGCTTCGTCCGGACGCCCTGATTCCAGCAGAATCGCACCCAGCGCCAACCGCGGCGGAAAGTGAAATTCCAATGGCTCCGTGTACACCAAGGCATCTTCAAGGCGAACTGCCCGCTCAAGGTGTGCGATGGCTTGATCAAATTGACCGCGCGCAGCGGCGATTTCACCGGCGAGCACTTCGGGTGCAACGCGCAAGATGGTGCGGCGGGTATTTTTCGATAGCATCGGGCCGTCCAATGATGGATCATGCATGATCTTGCGCAGCGTCTCCAGCTCTTGGCCGGCTTGTTGCAATTGCCCTGTGGCGACAAATGCGAGACCACGTACATAATGCCAGCTTCCTTTCAAAAATACGTTGGTGGATGGCGGCGCAGGCTCGGCAAGGATCTCCTGCCAGCGCCCGAATCTTGCCAGTGCCCAGTATGGCTGCATACGGAATAGTGCGGTCAATGGCAAATCTTTTAGCATGGCATCGTCTATTCTGCTAGCCGCTTCCCGAGCCGATTCGATCGCAATCCTGCTTTGCCCATCCATTGTTGCAGCAAACGACAGGAAATGGATGTTATGCGGATAATAGACCATCGGATAAATTCCCTGCGCGCGGCTTTGCGCGATGTAATTCTCATCCGCAGCGATGGCAAGTTGATTGCTTTTCATTGCATCGGCATAGCGGCCCACGCGCAGATAGATGTGCGAAGGCATATGTATCATGTGTCCCGCGGCGGGCATCAGCGTCAGCAGCGTATCGGCCGCCTTTTCTGCTCGTTCGGGTGTATTTGTCGGTTCGACGAGATGGATATACATATGCAACGCACCCGGGTGCTGCGGATTGCGCCGTATGACTTCTTCTGTAAGCGCGACGATTTCAGTTGTTCCCTCTCGCGAATAACCATCACGCATCCAATAATCCCAAGGATGAATATTCATCATCGATTCAATATAAAATGTCGCAATATCATCATTGTCCGGAAAGCGCTGATATACTTCCCGCATCGCATCCGCATAGGCTTTGTCATTTGCCACCCGTTGCTCAGACTTTCCTGTATAACGTTTTTCGAGCGCATCGATAAGCGCCTGCTCCCGCGCTGATGCTGTTGCCTTGCTTGCTACAGCCTTTTGGATGAGCTCCAGAGCCGGCGCCTCATCATTCGGATCCATCGGTGCGTTGATGTTGGGGCCCAGCACCAGCGCTTGACCCCAATAAGCCATGGCGAGGGTGGGATCGAGCCGTGCCGCTTCCCGGAATGCGCGACGTGCTTCTGCATGGTTGAATCCATAGGCAAGATTGAGCCCCTGGTCGATGTATTGTTGCGCTAATTTGTTGCGGGTACTGACCGGAAATGTGTGAGAACCCAGGTTCAGCAAGCTTGGTGCAAGCTGACCGTTCGGATCTGACTTAGCCGTTATGCCGGATTGCATATCATGCTTGTGACCACCGCCAGATTCTGCGACAGTTGCATGATTTCTGGCCGAAGTCGCTTCGCCAATCTCTGCGAATGCGCCAGAGACACCTGCGGCGGCTAAGGTCATACCAATTATTATTAGATTGATGACATGGAGTTGCATGAACATGATCCCCTTAATAAGTATTTTTTCTGTGCTCTTTAGAATTAATTCTCGGCAGTGGTTGGATCAATCACGGCTTTGATTCGAGAAATACGATTCGCGGGAAACTCACCCTGATCAGCATGTGCTCTGATGGTAGCTTCGTCGGGCGCGATGTAGATGCAATAGACTTTATCACCCGTTACGTAGCTTTCCAGCCATTGAATTTGCGGACCCATCTTGTTCAGAATATTGCAGGATTTCTGCGAAATAGCCTGAAGATCCTGTGGCGTAAGAGAACCAGCACCAGGAATGTCACGTTCGATGATATATTTCGGCATTTTTATCTCCTATAGAATGAAGGTTAAATATATGACTGGTCGTCTTATATTGATGCAAAAAAATTAAGGCTTGAAAAAATCTTCCAACAGATCCTTGCAACATTGCTTAACCGGGGTAGATGATTTTTCTATTTTCATCCTCAATAAAGCTCCCTGCCAAGTATTTATAAGCAAATCCGCCATCTCTTCAGCCGATTTGTCTGATCTTACCGTGCCTTGCTGCTGCGCTTTAGCCAGCCCGGATTGCAATAAATCCCGATAACGTCCAACGGCGGACTGAAGAGATTTCCGGCAAATTTCACTGGTATCGCTTATTTCCCCCATCAGGTTACCCAGCAGACAACCGCCTTTAAACTCATTTTTTTCAAGTTCTACGATAAGTTTATCAAAATATCGCCGTATCGCGCTCAGCGCGTCAGCCTCCGATTGTTGCAAATATGCTGCTAATTGCGCGATAAAGGAGTCAATATAGTGCTGAATGACTTCCGCGCCAAAATTTTCTTTACTGCCAAAGTAATTATAAAAAGATCCTTTTGGAATATTTGCCGCATCGAGGATTTCCTGTAACCCCGTGCCATGATAGCCATGCTCCATGAGCATGGTCACCCCCTGATTCAACAAGTTTTCTCGCTTGAGTTCTTTTTTCGTCACTTTAGGCATACATTTATAATATGACCGGTCGTATTAATATGTCAAGAGAGAATGAGTACTTACTTGCGCTTAATGGGTTTGTCAGAAAATTCAAAAAAATTGATAGAAACAAAAAAGCCAGCAAAGTGAGCCAAGGAAATCGCAAAATTAGCGGAAGCCTTACGAGACGAGCGGTGTAAAATTGGCAGGTCTCTACGATAGCCATGCCTCAGAATTCAATCTTCTGTAGACCGAAACTGTAATAGCGCCACCGGAAATGAAGTGAATAGCGCAGAAGCAAATAGCTCAGGTATGTCGTTCGTCTGAGCAACTGTCACGATTTCACCTGTCAATACATTCACACCCTGCGCCCCTGCGGTAAGAATGGGAACTTCAATTGTTGTTGCACTCCACATGGTATCACTCAAAGGCACCTCTTCAGATGCTGTGGGCATAAGCCGGGAAAACCAGCGTGGAGCAACAATTATTAGGATAATGTCATTTGCATGACGAGCAAAAGCGCACAGATGCTCCCTACGCGCCCCTGTTGTTGTGAGCGGTAGATATGCGCCATTTTGGAAAACGTGTGACCATTGCTTGCGGTTATGCAGTAATCGCCAGGTTAAATATAACTTGGCACGCCCATCCGTCATGTGATCAAGCAGTTGCCGCACTTGCTTTGCCAGCGCATCCTGGGGAACAGCCACATGGGTTTCCAGTTCCTTTAGCAGATGTTGGCGCTGGGTATAGTTCACAGGACGGCGATTGTCTGGATCCACCAGGCTAAAATCCCATAACTCATTACCCTGGTAAATGTCTGGCACCCCAGGTGAAGTCAATTTGAGCAGGGTCTGCGACAACGAATTAAACATCCCCCAGTAGGCCACACGTCGCTGAAAAGGAAGAAAATCGGCCAGAAAGGTATTTCTTTTAGAAGGGTTAAGTATCTTCCTGATAAAGACCAATAGGCCGTCTTCATAGGGCATGTTGGAATTGATCCAGCTAGTATAGTGTTTTGCTTCACGCACTGCCTTAAGCATATAAGCTTCAATGCGTGTCAGTAAGGTTTTATGCTCAGCCGCAGTCATCTCGCCAAATGGCCAAATACCAATTAGTGTCTGGTAAAGCAGGTATTCGTCATTGGCGCTCGGGATTTCGTCGTGATCGACCAGCAACTTTTTGCTTCTATTGAGTTGTCGCCAACGCAGAACTTGTTCATGCCAATGGCTGGCTATTTCAGACAATACGTTGATGCGTGCACGCACGTCTTCGCTACGCTTGTTATCATGTGTGGAAGTATTAAGCATGGAATGAGGCCAGCGTTCCAGCCGCTTGGCATTTTCAGTATGAAAGGCTTTCACCGAAAAGCCAAAAATACGCGGATCACCGCCTACCTCATTGAGGGAAACCAGGCGATGATACAAATAGAACGCGGTATCTTCATAACCTTTGGCCATCACTGGACTGGAAAGCTGCTGAAACTTCATGGCAAATGCGGTAATAGCAGCGACATAAGATGGATCTTTGTCAGTCACGGCGTCCAGCAGAAGCACAGAGCTGATAAAATCGAAAATACTGATATCCAGCACCTGTGTGAATTTCTTCGCTTGCGCTACGGCCCATTCTACATAGCGACGGTCCAGCGCAGAAACCTGGCCATCGCGCACATACGTCCGATAGACCGGCAGTCGGGCAATCACTTCTGCAAGCGCATTGCGCAGGTTGTTGGTGGTAAAGTCACGTGTATGTGGGCGCAATTCGCAAATACGACTCAACTGTCCTGTCATCACGTTCAGTTCACTGGCCATGGCATGTTTCATGATCTTAAGCTTGCTGCGGTAAACGAGTTCTTCGAAGTCAGGCCATAAGTGAGTAAACAAGCGGTAAGTGCGCTCCAGTAGCGTTTTAGCTCGAAGATCAATGAACAGCCCATTGACCAGATTGCAGAAGTCATAACCAGTAGTGCCATGGATGGCCCAATCTTCACGCAATGGTTCATGATTGGCAAGAATTTTTTCTGCCACGATGTAAACAGCTTTTTCTCCCTCCATCGGTAAGGATCGCATGGCTACACGGTCTTGCAGTCGCTGAAAATACTGCAGTGGATCATATAATCCATCCGGATGGTCAATGCGCAAGCCATCCACCTTGCCCTCGGCAACCAATTCCAGCGCTAGCTGATGCGTTGCATCGAAGACATAACTGTCTTCCATACGCAGGGCAGCGAGATCATTAATGTCAAAAAAACGGCGATAGTTAATTTCATCGGAAGCCACACGCCAGTTGGCAATACGCCATGGCTGGGCTTCGAGCAGTTCATGCAACAGAGTAAATGATCCGAAATCACCTAAACTGCCGTTGTAGTCGTTGACTGTATCCAGCACTATCTGTTTAACGGGTATCGAGACACCGGCCAATGCCGCTAGGCGACGTTTGAGCAACTCCTGGTCGCGGTGCTGCTCCAGGATTTTGTCGGGCGTAGTAATCTTCTGTGAAGGCAGATGCTCAAACGCAGTAATCAGACTGGTGAGTTCCTGTAAATCCGGGCTGTCGGGACGCAGTCGTGCTTCCAGCAGGAACAGGCGATGGCGCAACAACCGGGGATATTCGCGCGGAGTGATGGGCAAGCGGTGATGGTAATACCACACGCTGAAGCTGCCGCATTTCTCGTCAAAGCTGAGTTTTAATTCACCATTTTCCAGCGTATCGCCATATGACCGTCCCAGGATGGGTAACAGCACCTTGCCACGCAATTCTTCTTTGAGAGGCTGCCAATCGATATCGAAAAAGGGTCTATAGACCGAGGTGGGGCCATTCTCCAGCACATCCAGCCACCATTGATTGTCCGCACCCATCACGCCCATGTGATTGGGTACCAAATCCA
Organism: Nitrosomonas sp. Nm33; assembly: GCF_900107265.1. GTDB lineage: Bacteria > Pseudomonadota > Gammaproteobacteria > Burkholderiales > Nitrosomonadaceae > Nitrosomonas. The sequence continues at coordinate 6,100 of NZ_FNPJ01000066.1, forward strand.
GGATTTGTCCCATGCCATGCGCATGCAAGACGGTACAAAAAGCTTCGAATTCTTCTTTTGTGCCAATTTCCGGATTCAGTGCGTTATGATCAACGATGTCGTAGCCATGGTTACTACCGGGACGTGCTTTGAGATAGGACGAGCAATAGATATGACTGATACCAAGCATTGCCAGATAAGGCACCAGTTGCGTTGCTTGCACAAAGGTAAAGTTACGGTTAAGCTGAAGGCGATAGGTGGCAAGGGGAATGCGTAATTGCCGTTTCGGGATAGGGGCAGGACGGACATGAGGACGTTCCTGCCGCATGGCCGCAGCCAGTGCGAGCACCCTGCGGTCAGCCGGCCAGGCTTCGAGATGGATAGGGAGCTTACGTCGCCAATTGGGATGCTGCGTGATAGTAGAAGGAATATTGATTTGATCCAGCACTTCCAGGACATCTTCGAGCTGTACCATCATTATCTTGGCTGGACTGCGGGCAAGATAGGTATAGGCTGCCTGGATAAATTCCGGTGTCGCAACAGGCAGTGATACCGGATTAACCGTCACGTTTTCCGGTAACAACCCAGCTTCTTCCAGCATCAGCAAGAGATAAGCGTGTTCCTGCGCACGCGCAACCACCTGGTTCCGCCGGGCCTCATCGGAACTGAACAGTCGCAATTTCGTGCGCTGGATAATATCGCGTCCTTGCCAAAAGCCCGGCAGGGTGGGCAAATCATGCGTGGAAACTGCCGCAAGTGCTTGCGCAGGATAATCCAATGGTGCAACGAAACTACCATCAGCTTCTTTTTCCAGTAGCAGCAATCGGTATGAGAGAACCCTCAATGGGGATAAAGCGGCCCGCACTTCTTCCGGGACGGTTCCCAGATCTTCACCGATCACCAAGCATTGGTTACGTTGACTTTCCAGCGCCAGGATACCGAGCAGATCTGTGAAAGGATATCGCACATAGGCACCTTCGGTGGGCGGTAACTCTGCAGGCACCCAATATTGACGCATTAATCCCATGACATGATCGAGGCGCAAAGCGCCCGCATGGCGCATGTTATGCCGCAATGTGGCAATGAAAGGCGCATAGGCAGCCTCACGCAGACGATCTGGCACGAAGGGCGATAATCCCCAGTCTTGACCAAGTTGATTGTGGAGTTCCGGTGGCGCGCCTACTCCTACACCAATGGCATAAAGTGCCTGATTGGCCCAGGCTTCCGCACCGCCACCGTCTACCGAGATCGCCAAATCAAGATAGAGACCTACACCGAGTCCTAATTCCAGCGAGCGCCATCCCGCGGCTGCAAGTTGTAAATCAGCTTGCCATTGAAGGTAGGCAAAGAACTCGATGCGCTCCCGATATTGGCTTTCAAATTCACGCACTTCGGCCGCTTCGGGATGGCGATAGGGCTCCGGCCATACGGGCCAACCCCATACACTGGGATCCTGGTTATGGAAATGCTCTTGCAATGCCTCGAACAGGGTATGGCGGTATAGTCTGTCACCCTCACGAGCTTGGAAGGCTCGGAATGCAGTAGCACGCTCACTACCTTTTGCTAAGTGCTGCTCACAGAAATGTCGGTACAATATTTCCAGCATAGGCAGCTTGAGCGCGGCGACACCTGCGTAATCGATCAACTCGGTTGCCCGCAATCCTTCCAGCCGTATCTGAAACTCAGGGGTACGAAGTATGGCGCGTGCTGCATCGCATTCGTGAAAATCAGCAATAGCCTCTACATCAAGATAAAGAATATTGAGAAATAAACGACTTGAAGGGCTGTATGGACTAGCGTGCTCCGGATTATGCGGAAACAAGGCATGCAATGGATTAACACCGATGACATCCGCACCTTGCGCTGCCCATTGCTCCAGTAGTAACCGTAGATCTGTAAAATCACCCATTCCCCAGTTACGCTCGGATCGTACCGCATACAGTTGCACTGCTGGTCCCCAGATACGGCCAGAATTAGCAACTGCCTCAGGCTGATAACAAGTAGCAGGGACCACAATCAATAGCTGCTCTCCCAATGGCTTCCCTGCGCATAATAGCTTCAGGCGGTGATAACCTGGAGGAAGGTGCTCAGGTAGCGCCAACCGATAAGCAGTATGGGCTATTCCATCGATTTTTCTGGTTTCAATTTTCGGTAGCGCTTCCGGACGAAACTGACCATGCAGATTACGACCATCCTCCCGATCCAGGCGCCACCCCCACTCCTCGCCTGCATAAGTCTCTTGCACGACCAAACGCACCCAAGGTATTTGCTCTCGCAATACCGACACCGGCTCAAGTGCGCGCCGCCAAGGGCGAAGCTCACACTCCTCAATAGCTGCAGCAATTTTTTCCGGTTTGGACACATCGTATCCCATGGCAGTCAGGAGCATGCGCTGAGTTGCCGGAGAAGTGATATGCCGTTGCTCCCAGTTATCGGTATATGCTGGCAAGATTCCTGCCAGCTCGCTTAGACGTGCCAGTAATTCAAATTTGTTCTCAAGCTCGTCCATAGTCTTCCCCATAGTCTTTTTTTAGATACCAGGCTACGCTGAATGCAGGAAGGATGCCAGATAACAGCCGGCAATCAAGACCTGCCTCGCTGCCATAAAATAACTTACCTTGCGGCAGGGCAGCCAGACTAGCAGGCATTGCTCCTAAATTGGCGTAAACTGCCATCCACGCTTCATCGCCAAGTTGCCAACTGGCATGCAGCGCGTGTGATGCCAGTACCTCAAATCCACTTCCACGCATGAGATGTAAGCGTGGAACAATGATTCGTTGCCGCAACGCCAGCAGCTCTTGATATAACATGAGCCATTCACGGTGCGGTAGATGGCTCTGTACCTGCCAATTCAGTTTTGTCAGTTCAAAGGTAGATATTGCACAGGGATCAGGGATCGCTTCACACGCAACTGGATCGCGGAAACGTTCAAAGCGGGCAAACTCCCTGCGCCGTCCAGTTGTCACAGCCTCAGCCAGCTCACCGCTGAATCCACAAAAAAAGAGAAAAGGTTCGCATGCGCCCCATTCCTCACCCATGAACAATAAGGGTATCGATGGCGACAACAGGAACAGGATCGTAGCAGCACGTAATGCTTCGGGTGTAGCTAATGTGACAAGGCGTTCACCCAATGCACGATTGCCAATCTGATCATGATTTTGTAGAAAGGCGACAAAGGACGAGGGAAGCAGGTGTGAGCTCGGCTCGCCACGTGATTCACCATTGCGATACGCAGAAATCTCACCTTGATAGGCAAAACCCTCTGTCAGGCAACGGCCCAAATGGCGGATAGGTGCGTCCGCGTAATCTACATAATAGCCATCGCACTCATGGGTCAACAGCACATGGTAGGCATGATGCACATCGTCATTCCACTGAGCATCGTAATGAATGGCTTGTCCATTCGGTCTACGTGCAAGGTAATGGGCAATATTGTGATCATTTTCTAAAATGAGGTGAATGTAACGCTTCGTACCGAATGTTGCGCGTATCGTCTGTGCCAGCTCTTCCAGAATATCAGGCTGACTGTCATCAAGGATCGCGTGCACCGCATCCAGCCGCAACCCATCGAAGTGATATTCTTCCAGCCAATAAAGTGCATTGTGGATGTAGAAATCACGCACAACCCGGCAATCTTCACTATCATAGTTAATGGCAGCACCCCAAGGGGTATGATGCCGATCAGTGAAAAATTGGGGCGCATATCCATGCAGATAATTGCCCTCTGGCCCGAAGTGGTTGTATACGACATCAAGCAGCACCATCAAACCGTGGCTATGAGCACTCTGGATTAGACGTTTGAGATCTTCAGGTGTACCGTAGACCCTGTCCGGTGCAAACAGTAAAGTGCCGTCGTAACCCCAGCCACATTGTCCAGGAAAATCAGCCACTGGCATCAGTTCGATGGCGGTCACGCCAAGATCAGCAAGATAATCAAGTTTTTGCTCGAGAGCAGCGAAAGTACCCTGTGGCGTGAAACTACCGACATGGATTTCGTAAATCACCGCTTCTTCCCAGGGTCGACCATACCAGGAATCATCTTGCCAATCGAATGCAGCGGGATCAATCACCTGGCTTGCTCCATGAACATCATCAGGGTTATAGCGCGAAGCGGGATCGGGTACATAGAGTCCATCATCGATTTGATAAAGATAACGACTACCCACATGCGCCTGCTCGCTCACCCACTCATACCATCCTTCTTCTTGCGCTTGCATGGGCACCTGGACTCCGGCATCAATAAGCAGCATAATTTGGCGGGCTGCTGGCGCCCATAGGCGAAAGCGCACCTTACCCTCTCGAGTAAGTTCAGCGCCGAAAGGCATACAATGTTGTCGCTTCACGCTCCCTCCTTACAGATAATGACCGAGATAGTGATCGTATTTTCCTTTTGGCACGATCACAATTCCTGAATCAGTAACAGTGAAATGCTTGGCGTCTTCTTGTCGATCATAACCGATTCGGCTATCGGCCCCGATCAGGTTATAGCGATCTATAATGGTACGCTTAAGTCGTGTTCCCCGACGTATGATGGCGTAATCCATCACGATGCATTCATCGATCTCAACACCCTCTTCTATTAATACCTCGCGACGAATAACAGAGTTCCGTATCTTGGCGCCCTTTATGAAACTACCATCATCGATGATGCTGTTCTCGATTTCAGCACGCATGAATTTTGCCGAGGGACCCTGATATTCACTGGAGGCAAACCGCCACTGCGGATTAAACAGATTGAATTTCGGTTCGAGCCCCAGCAAATCCTGATGGGCAAGGAAATAGGCATCAATCGTCCCAACATCTCTCCAATAAGCCTGCTCCTCGTAATCACGTACGCCAGGTATACGATTATCAGCAAAATTATAGGCAAATACCCGATGACTCTGGCATAAGCGCGGTAGCAAGTGATGACCGAAATCCTTCTCGCCACGACGTTTGCCCTCCTCCAATGCGGTACGCAAGACTTCAGTACTGAACAGATAATTACCCATGGAAGCATAAGCGCGAGTCGGGTTCCTCGGCATAGAAGGTGGATATTGCGGCTTTTCATGGAACTGGTAGATACGCCCATCATCACCGCTCTCAATTACGCCAAAAGAACTGGCTCGAGTGATAAGCACCGGCAGCGCTGCCACGGTTACATCGGCATTATTTTCCAGATGAAACTGTGCCATCTGCTGCACATCCATGCGATAGATATGATCAGCTCCGAATACTGCTACCAGGTCCGGAGCATGCTGTCGGATCAGATTGAGATTCTGGTACACCGCATCTGCTGTACCCTGAAACCACTCAGGTCCTTCGCGCATTTGCGGCGGTACCACAGTAACGAACTGCTCTGGGAAAATAGGTGCCAGTCCCCAGGAACGGCGGATATGCTCGATTAGCGACTGTGATTTGTACTGCACTAGCAAGTAGATCGCAAAAATATGAGAATTGACTAAGTTGGACAAGACAAAATCAACAATACGATAGCGCCCTCCAAAGGGAACCGAAGGTTTAGAACGTTCGCAGGTAAGCGGATAAAGGCGTTTGCCCTCGCCGCCTGCCATCACCATTGCAAGTATTCTCGGATTAGGCATGCTTATTCCCTCCAGGAAATAGTGCTGTTTGCTCGATCAAGTCGAGTAGGAGCAACATCACAGATTCCGACCGGCTAGGCTGCTCAACCAGAGTTATACCAAGTTCATCCAGAATTTTTTCCAACAAAAACAATTCGAGCAATTTGTGTGCTTGAGCCAACTCGGCCGGATAAGCGCAACAACCGGCAATGGCTGACTGGTAACCAGACATGAAAGCATCAATGGCAATCCGTTCCCACTGACTTGCATAGCTTTCCAGCAAGTCTCGATGATCAGCGCGTTCCACAAGATGCCGATTGAGCGCTTGGCGCGCTGTGGCTTTAACTGAATAGCATATCCCGGCAACATCTTTGAGTGGTGATTGCTTGGCGCGCCTTACTTCTAAAGACTGGTTAGGATCTCCTTCGAAGTCGATAATAACAAAATCGTTATGACTGATTAATACCTGGTCAAGATGATAATTCCCATGTATGCGGATTTTGAACAAAGCAGATTCATCCGGCAATGAATATACAATGCGACCAAGCATTTGCGATCGCAAGCTGAGCAAGCGCTCACAAATCCTGTGTGACCGCTCAGGAAGGTGCAATAATACTTGTTCCAGTTTGTCGAGAGCAGAGGCAAAATTCATCTGTAACTGTGCTACCAGCGCCGCAATTTCGCTAGCAGTCTGGTGCTCTGGATCAAATGCAGCATTGCCTGTAGTCTTCGCCAGTGCCTGATGTAATTCAGCCGTGCGCCGACCAAGTGTATCCATCTGTACCACGCAGACTGCATGCACATCAGGCTCTTGGGCGCGACCGGGTTCATCTACACACAGTTTAAAGTAGCGAGCTAAATAGTCTTGCGTATAGTTCCCAAAGGTACCCTGGTTCGGTACATAGCGATGCAGTACTGCAATAGCGGTAACGGAATCCCCGCTGTGATATTCCAGGCTGCCAGCCAGCGGTACTACGCTTGGGCATGGCGAAATTTCGGTCAAAAATCGCCCCATTTCCAGCTCTGGATTGATACCTTCTTGTACACGCCGATAAACCTTGAGTATGGCTTGATCGCCATAAATGATAGAAGTATTGCTCTGCTCCACTGCCAGATGAATCACATCAATGTTTTCTGCCAGTTCCAGAAAAGCTGATGTTCTGGAACAAACCATCTCACCCGAGGCAAAAGGTAGGCGCATATCCGTCACGATAGCATTCAGCAAGAAGCGACAAAAAGCATCTTCACCCAGAGCGTCGTACAGTATGCCTTCACGCGCATGTTGTCTGACCTTGGCGAGTACCCAAGGTGACAAAGCGTGATATTGCTGATCCGCGGCTTCCCCGAGCAGCAGGCCCAGCGGAAGGAAGTAAGTCTGCGATGCATCTGCATCGAAGTACAGCTTGATTAAAAATGGCAACCATCCTCTACCATCAGTAGTTTTCCAGGTTTGATTTAAATCTAATTCAAGCTTTGTAATGGGTTGCTCTGTTCCTGTAAACCAGCGCTGAGCAGCAAGAAACATCGGCAGCACTTCGGTTTCTAATTGACTGCGCGTCTTGCGGGCAAGCACATCACTTACTTCACCTGCAGGCTTAGCCATCAACGCACTTAGCAACCCCTCGGGCAAGACGAGGGTTGGCAATAATTCACGAGGCAACTTGTCCACGTGCCAGACAGGCGCTTCCACATCGACGGACAGACAGAACCAGTAAAAACTGTAACTAGGTAAACTCAATAAATAAGGCAGCTCACCAATGGCAGGAAAAGCAGTACGCCCCATTAATTCCACTGGCACACGACCTTTGTACGCTGCGAGATTCAACTCAACCGGCTGAGCGCTGTTGGCAAGATTAGCCACACATAAAATACTTTCGTCTTGATATTCGCGCAGGTAGGCAAGTATCTTGTGATTACCCGGATGTAAAAATTTGATGGTGCCACGACCAAAGGATTTGACTGATTTACGTGTGACAATTAAACGTTTCATCCAGTTGAGTAACGAACTGGCGTTGCGGCTTTGCGCTTCCACGTTGACAGCTTCATAACCATAAAGCGGATCCATGATGGGCGGCAGATAAAGTCGTTGCGGATCGGCGCGGGAAAACCCTGCATTGCGATCGGGACTCCATTGCATCGGGGTGCGCACACCATTACGATCGCCAAGATAAATATTATCGCCCACGCCGATTTCATCACCATAATAGATAATGGGAGAACCCGGCAGAGACATCAACAGGCTGTACATCAGCTCGATCTTAGCGCGACTGCCTTCCATCAACGGAGCCAAGCGCCGCCGGATGCCTAAATTGAGCCGCGCGCGCGGATCGGAAGCATAAGTGAGATACATATAATCACGTTCACGGTCAGTGACCATCTCCAAGGTCAATTCATCGTGATTACGCAGAAATACTGCCCATTGGCAATTCTCTGGAATTTCGGGTGTTTGCGCCAGGATTTCAATGATGGGATGGCGATCTTCCTGGGCTACTGCCATGAAAATACGCGGCATCAAGGGAAAGTGAAAAGCCATGTGACATTCATCTCCATCGCCAAAATATTCGCGCACATCTTCCGGCCACTGATTAGCCTCGGCAAGAAAGATACGGTTGGCGTAATGCTGATCCAGTTCGGCACGCAAATGTTTGATGATGGCATGAGTTTCGAGAAGATTTTCATTATTGGTGCCGTCGCGCTCGCACAGATAGGGAATAGCATCCAGTCGCATGCCATCTACTCCCATATCTAACCAAAAGCGCATGGCGCGCAGTACTGCCTTGACGACATGGGGGTTATCAAAATTAAGATCCGGCTGGTGCGAAAAAAAACGATGCCAGTAATAAGCTTTTGCGACTTCATCCCATGTCCAATTGGATTTTTCTGTATCAGTGAAAATGATGCGTGTCCCTTCGTATTTTTTGACAGTATTACTCCAAACATAATAATTACGCTTGACGGAACCAGGAGGAGCCACGCGCGCTGCCTGAAACCATGGATGGTGGTCAGAGGTATGGTTAATGACCAGCTCAGTAATGATTTTGAGGTCGCGTTTATGTGCTTCGTGCAGGAAGGTACGAAAATCGGCCAGTGTGCCGTAATTGGGATGAATACCGCGGTAATCGGCGATATCGTAGCCGTCATCGCGCAACGGTGAGGGATAAAACGGCAGCAACCAAAGCGTATTAATCCCCAGTTCTTTCAAGTAATCCAGCTTGGAAGTCAATCCAGCAAAATCACCAATACCATCGCCGTTACTGTCACAGTAAGCGCGTACATGTAATTGATAAATAATAGCATCTTTGTACCAGAGACCATCCTCTTCGATCCGCATAGATCCTTCCTATTATCCTAAATTCCTCAGTTGAAGACTCCTAAATCGCTCAAGAACCCTATTGATTAAGGTTCTTTGAAAGATCCATGGCATTACCAATCAGATGAGATTTTAGTAAAATAATCAAAATCTGCTGAAAGTGTTGCCACACCTTGCTCTCAGCTTGTTTACTGTAACTGAGGAGCAGTTAACATTTTTGGCTGTGAACCGTTGATAGTACTAGATTACAGCTATTTTCATTCTAAATTCCAACTGAGGAATTTAGGATTATCAGTCCATTGACGCATTAGAGTCGTAGCACTCTAATAATGATTATTTTTGCAGGTGGTTTGCCGAAGCACCTATCTTTTGCCCAATCTATTGCCTCTAGCGCCAGCTTGGACAATTATTGAAATTTATTGCACACACATACTGCGTGTTTTTATTGGAGCTTTTTATCGGGTTTTGCCTACATCAGTCGTTGAATGTACTGAAACCCATGATTGCTTATTATCCTGAGATATTCTGCTCTGATAATCAATCCAGTTGATAATCCAATAGAAAATCAGACAGACGTGAAGAAAATAAAATCCCAGAAATAATAGTTAATGCAAGCTTATTCTTTTTAAACGCACAGAAATTTTTGTCGGTGGATATCACGCCCGGTGAAATGAAATATAAGGCATATATCCTGCCTTTCATCTAATTAAACCAAGTTAAATCTTATTGCCTTTATTGAGCAGCATAACACTTTAAGAACTGATGAGGGTAAAGCGGCAGTAGTCAGAAAGGGTTATCTACCTGAACGTGCGATACAAGCAGGACTTGGAAACATTGAAGTCAAAGTGCCGAAAGTTCGGGATCGCCCTGAATCGGGTATCAAGTTTACCAGCAGCCCGGTACCACCCTACTTGAAGCGCACGAGGAATATTGAAGAATTTTTACCCTGGCTTTACTTGAGAGGAATTTCAACGGGGGATTTCCCAGAAACGCTGAAGCATCTGCTGGGGCCTGAGGCTCCGTGATTATCGGCAGCTACGATCAGTCGTTTAAAGCAAGGTTGGAAGCAGGATAATCATGATTAGAGTCAACCCGATCTGAGTAACAAGCGTTATGTTTATGTCTGGGTGGACGGCGTCTACAGCAATGTGCGCATGGACGATCGCTTATGTCTACTGGTGATGGTCGGCTCAGATGAAACGGGACGTAAAGAGTTATTGGCATTATCCGACGGTTATCGGGAATCGGTGGCAAGCTGGGAGGAAGTGTTAACGGATTTGAAGCAGCAGGGCCTTAAGGATGCGTCCAAATTGGCTGTGGGTGATGGTGCACTGGGATTCTGGATAATGGAAATTGCACAGAAAAATTGGTTTCGACTAAGAGGCTATAAGCTGTTAGCAGATGTCATTTCCGGCGTTAAATTTGTTAACGGCATTAAACAAGCAGGAGATCAAAAACAGGTAGCTGCTTGACTCTCCATACACCACATTTGACTATAGCTCCTAAACCCACCAGAGGTTCATTGAACTAACGTGAGTTCGACATAAGAAAAGAAGTAAAAGGAATCTGAATTCCTTATGATGAAGCGAATTTGGAAAAGAGTTTCATCATTAGAGGAGTCAGA
>NZ_FNPJ01000161.1 GCF_900107265.1 Nitrosomonas sp. Nm33
TTAGGTAAAGATAGTCGTTTCGCTGCTTCAACCAGCGTTAATCCACTTTCTTTAAAAAACTTGACTGATTGCTCGCGGAACTCCTGGCTATATCGCGTTCGGGGTAATTGTTCCATCTATATCCTCCATTCCATGTCTATATTTTATGAAACTTTGGACTCCATAAAACTCAGCATACCTCACTATCGAAGGTTACGCGCACCCTAACGTTTTTCGGGCTACCAACGAATTCGACCTGCGCTGCGCGATCGCCGAAGGAATATTCGATCAGTTTGTGCTTCACAATATTTGTATAAACTCCGGCGAAATCAAACCCCACGCTGCCATCCTTTGCCTCCATTCGCGACGAGAAGACGCCGCCCACGCGCAAATCCACTGTGGCAGCGGTCGTGTGCCAGTCATCGGACGCAGCATTCCACTGTTTAATGTCCTCGGGTGTCGTATATGCACGCCAAACTTCCTCGATGGGTGCAGCGACGGTCGTTTCAACGGTAATTCTCATGGCGATTTTCCTAGTTATGGTTACAGCTAACGCGTGAGTTAAGCCGTGCCACGAAGCGGCATCGGTTTGAATGAATAGTTAGGTTTCACTCCTCGTTTGCGGATAGGTCAGTCCGATTTGAATAGCACTTCACGATGAGCCTCTTGTCCACCTTTTAGAAGGACAGCTTCGACTTTCTTGAGTCTACCAAGATGGTACGGCGAACTAATTCTTATGGGGCTTAAATTTTTTTCAACAACTTTGTCGAGTGCAAGAAGCAGGAGTTCCTTGGAAGGATGCGATGCCGATACATCGAGTGCGAAAGAAAGCACTTCAGAGGTTTCTGCTGGTGGGTATTGTTTCGCATCACCACGGCCCCGAGCGTTGTAAGCGTAGACCAAAAGTAGGCCGAACCCAAGGCTTGAAAGGATCAAACGGGGCGAAGAGAAGTACGCATTAAGCGTTTTTAGCTTGTCGATCGGTTTTGTGCCTTCGACCTCAACTACCCCTATGGCTGCTTCGTTAGCACAAAGCATCAAATCACACCACCCGGCGTTGCCTTCGCCATGAGATGGAGCACCATCGAGCACCGAATGACTGCTTGGGGAGAGAGCAATCCACCAATGCGCAAGAATCCCTATCAGGGTGGCATGACTACTCCCATAAGTCTTGGCCGCGACAGGCCAATTCGCTCTATGTAAACTTTTGAGTAACACACCTGGGTCGTATGGTTGCATTGTGAATACTTATAGCTGATCCCATATAAAATGATTTAAAGTGCATAAGCGGTAAAGAGCTGCTCGATGGAGCATCCTTCCTTTTTTCTGATTGTTTTGGCCTGG
>NZ_FNPJ01000038.1 GCF_900107265.1 Nitrosomonas sp. Nm33
ATCGGGAAAAGCCGTGCGGGCAACACTACGAAAATCCACCTGGCTGTTGATAGTTATGGTTTGCCGGTTGAATTTGAAATCACCGGTGGAGAAGTCAATGACTGTTCTGTAGCACCACAGCTGATTGCCAGATTACCTGATGCGCAAGCGATTGTAGCGGATAAGGGCTATGACAGTGAGTGTATACGTGAGCAGATAATAAAGAAGGGAGCCAGGACTGTGATTCCAGGAAAGCGCAATTCGTTGAAGGGTAACGCAGATATGGATTGGGGCTTGTATAGATATCGACATTTGGTGGAAAATGCTTTTGCCCGACTAAAACAGTATCGGGCAGTGGCAACACGATACGACAAACTAAAGAGAAATTATGAAAGTATGGTTGCCATGGCATGCGGGTATCTGTGGCTACCTGTGTGAAATGTCAACAGACCCTAGGACAAGAAAAAATATTTACCTGGATTCCTCAGTTGGGCAGGATGGAGTGTGTGATTTTGCGAGTGCAGGGCAAGGCGCAACGATGCGGAATGGTCGTTCCATTCCAAAGAGTTGCAACGCAGCCATGCGCTTGCAAAATTGCGCAATCCGTCCTGCAGCGGAAACACCCAGAGGGTGAAAATGAAATATGTAGGAAAAATTATTATATTCATAATGTTAACATCAGAACGAGCGATCAACTGAGGAATCTAGGTTTAATACAAAACTTTTATTCATGGAATATTACGTTCTCCTACTACTGCTATTTATGTTAAAAATTGGAATTACCCTTTGTATGCATAGTATGCTTAGCGGATAAATAAATTACTCGGTCAATTTTAAAAGGCCAGCAGTATGGATGATCACTATCATCCCAGTGCAAACAATGCATATAGAAAGAGACAAGTAGCCTCCAACTGCTAAATAAACAGCAAATATTGGAGACAGAGCACTGGCGTGCAAGGGCAAAATTAACAATTGATAATAAGGTGAGCGATTCGTGAAATTTATTCATGCCGCTGATATTCATCTTGACAGTGCTCTAAAGGGTTTGGAACGTTATGAAGGCGCACCCGTGGATGAAATACGTAGCGCTACCCGCCGTTCCTTTGACAACCTTATTGAGCTTGCGATTGATGAGGAAGTTAATTTCGTGCTACTGGCCGGTGATCTTTATGACGGCGATTGGCGAGACTATAACACGGGTCTTTATTTTGTTGAGCGCATGGGGCGACTGCGGGACGCTGGTATCCGGGTTTATGTTGTCACGGGCAATCATGATGCGACTAGCCAAATCACCAAATATCTTCGTTTACCTGACAACGTCAAGATGTTTGCGACATATACCCCAGAACGGGTCGTTCTGGAAGATTTGGACGTAGCTATCTATGGACAGGGCTTTGCAAGCAGAGCGGTCATGGAGAATCTTTCGCTGGCATACCCCCAAGGTGATCCAAATTATTTCAATATTGGTCTTTTGCATACTTGTCTCGACGGAAAGCCTGGGCATGAGCCTTATGCGCCTTGTACGGTAGATGGTTTGAGGTCTAAAGGGTATCAATACTGGGCGCTTGGTCATGTTCACAAACGCGAAGAGATAAGCCGTGACCCATGGATAGTATTTCCCGGAAATATTCAGGGTAGGCATATTCGAGAGACTGGTCCCAAGGGTTGCACGCTGGTGACTGTCGATAATGGTGAGGTATTAGCAGTTACGCACCGCGATCTCGATGTGCTACGCTGGTCACTTTGTGAAGTTAATTTGACAGATAGTGAGACGGTTTCTGATGCCTACGAGCAGGTACGTAAGGTGCTGCAGCAGGCGCTGGACAGCGCCCAAGGACGACCGGTTGCAGCACGCCTGGTATTGCAGGGGGCGTGTGTTGCTCATTCACGCTTACATGCTGAGCTGGAACATTGGACGCAAGAATATCGTGCTTTAGCAAATGTTCTAGGTGGTGCAGGGATATGGTTGGAGAAAGTATCTCTTAAGACGCGGCCATCTATTGATGTCGATAGCATTCTGGCACGTGACGACGCGTTGAGTGAACTATTACGGGGTATTCGCAATATGGAGTTGAACGATGCTGCACTCGCTGAACTCGCTCAAGAAGTATCTGCGTTGCGACAAAAACTTCCTGCTGAAATATTAAGTGGCGATGATTGTTTCGATCCATCCGATCCGCAGCAACTGCAAGTCGTTCTGAAAGACATCAAGGAACTGCTGGTTAACCGCCTGATAACGACAGAAAAGGCGTGATGGATTCTGGTTTATGAAAATAAGGAAACTTAATTTTGTTGCCTTTGGGCCGTTTACCGAGCGCGCTCTTATTTTTGACCTGGCGGGAGGTGGGCTCCATATCGTTTATGGGCCCAATGAAGCTGGAAAGAGCTCAGCACTCCGTGGCTTGAAAGCTCTGCTGTATGGTATTGACGAACGTACTCCCGACAATTTTCTTCATGACAATGAGAAACTCCGTATAGAGGGATGTATGCGCGCGGCAAATGGAGAAGAACTCACCTTGGCACGCCGTAAGGGGCGCAAGAATACACTCTTGTCACGAGAGGGGGAAGCGCTGGATGATAAGGTGTTGACTCCATTTCTTCAGGGTATAACCCAAGAGCTTTTTGAAATGCTTTTCGGAATAGACCACCAAGCCCTGGTTCAGGGGGGTGAAGAGATTTTAGAACAGAAGGGTGAGGTGGGGCAGGCGCTTTTTTCTGCATCACTCGGTAGCCATACATTACATGCAGTTCTTGCTCAGCTTGACGAAGAAGCCGACGGACTCTTTCGCCCAAGGGGAGCCACTCAAACGATAAACTCAGCCTTGAAAGCCTATATGGATTTGAACAAGGAGATTAGAGAACGATCACTCTCATCCAATCTATGGGAAGAGCATCGCCGTGCATTGGCGCGAAACACGAAAGAATTAGAACAAATTCAAGCTGAACTCGCCAGTAATCGGCTTGAGATTAATCGTTTGAAGCGCATTCAGCGTGTCCTGCCAAAACTGGCTAGGAGGCACGAATTTAAACAAAAGCTTGAGGAATTGGCTAATGTGACTATTTTGCCGGATGATTTTGGAGCGCGCCGCCAGCAGGCCATGGCTGAACGTGAGACAGCACAGGCGATTCTCCAACAGGCCACATCCCGGATCACTATACTTCAAGGGCAATTTGAAGGGCTCTCTGTTCGTGAGGAAGTGCTGGAGCAAAGTGAAAGTATCGAAGCACTCCATGCGCGCTTGGGGGGGCACCGCAAGGCAATACAAGATCGCCCGCACCTCGAGGCGCAATACATGCAGCTTCTTACGGATGCTGAATCCCTACTTAAAGATATACGCCCCGATCTTGCCCAGGGGGATATTGAAGTTTTGCGTCCTGTACTTGCAAAAAAGCAGCGCATTACCGAATTGGGAAATCAAAATCCTGTTCTGTTATCAAGAATAAAGCAAGCGAATAGCAATCTGCGGGATACAGAAGCGCAACTGGAGGAAGCGCGCAGAGAGCGCCAGAAACTTCCAGAGGTTAAATCACCAGATGCTCTGCATAGAGCCATTGCGTTGGCAAGAAAGTCGGGGGATATGAACAGTGTCATTCAATCTACCCACACTGAGCTTAGTGCATTACAGCAGCAATGTGCTGACCACTTGGCGCGACTCACCTTTTGGACTGGTTCGCTGGAAGATGTTCCCGCTTTGCCCGTGCCAAACAAAGAAAGTATCAATCGGTTTGAACAAGTATATACAGACCTCAATAAACGTATTCAACGTCTTAGCGAAAAACAAGAAGAGACAGTAGTTGCCATGCGCGAGGCATCGCGGCGATTGGATGAGATAGAGCATGTAGGTTCAGTACCGACAGAAGATGAGTTGATGGAGATTAGAACTGAGCGTGATCAGACTTGGCAGTTATTACGTCGGCAGTGGATTGAGGGGGAAGACGTTAATGCAGAGGCAAGTGCACTTGATGCAGAACGTGCACTTCCCGAAGCATTTGAATATCGACTGGCAGAAACTGATGAACTAGCAGATCGTTTGCGTCGAGAAGTCGAGCGCGTGCACACAAAGGCAAGTCTATTGGCTGAATTGGAAAATCAAAAACAACGTGCCAACGAGATCGAAAAGCAGCTTGATAAATGTGTAGCTGAGAAAAACCAGATTGATAGCGACTGGGTAGCCTTATGGAAATCCTGCAAGATTCAGCCACAAACACCTCGCGAGATGCGGCTATGGCTGGATGATCTGGAGAAACTTCGCGAGCAAGTAGTCCAGTTGAATACACTGCGGCAGCGTGTCCATGAACTGGAACATACCCGTGGCACACAAATACAACTAATCAAACAACAGTTGCAACGCCTTGGAAGAGAAAGCCCTGATACCACATCACTTGAAGCCATACTGCTTGAAAGTGAGGAAACCATTGATGAATTTGAAGAAATCATTCAGCATGGCGAGAAACTGGAGGGGGAGATCGCGGTTCTAAGGCGCAATCAGGAAACTGCCCGCGTGGAATTCAAAAGAGCAAACACTGAACTTGACGATTGGAAAGTGCAATGGCAAGAGGTGTTAGAGGGCGTGGGCTTGGAAGGCAATGCCTCGCCGTCGGAGGTGGCGGAGATCATCGAAAAGCTAAAGGAGCTATTCGCCAAACACAGTGAGGCGGACAAGCTGCAAATACGTATTCAGGCGATGAACAAAGATGCAGACTCGTTCGCTGCTCAAGTCAGCAATGTAGTCACCAACGTGGCACCTGAATTAACTATACTGCCAGCAGATGAGGCGGTAATGCGCCTTAATGCATTGCTATCAGAGAGTCGAACCCGACAATCGCGCCGTCAACAAATAGCAGAACAGTTACAACAAACACGACAGGAGATACTGGATTCCGAGGCGACAATCCGAACCATGGACGAGCGTCTGGATGCCTTATGTGTTGAGGCAAAGCGTGCTAGCCATGCAGAATTAGAAGAGGCTGAGCGCAACTCGATTGAATATCTTCGCTTGAAAGCAGAAATCAGTCACGTGGAGCAAGAACTCCTGGAGGTGGGTGAAGGAGCAACGCTTACGGAACTTGAAGCAGAAGCAAAAGATGTAGCTCCGGATGAGTTGCCGGGAAAGATAGATGCCCTTACTAGCAAAATCGATGAGGAACTGGAGCCAAAACGAACATCTCTCGCCGAGAGCAAGGGGCGCAAGGAAAAAGAAATTGAGCTTATGGATGGCAGCGACCATGCAGCATCGGCTGCAAACGAAGGGCAGTCTGTTCTTGCCAGTATTCGGATTAATGCGGAAAGATACGTTCGTCTAAAACTGGCAGCACGCATTCTGCGTAGCGAGATTGAACGTTATCGTAAAGAAAATCAGGGCCCATTGGTCAAGCGCGCCAGTGAGCATTTCGCTATGCTGACATGCGCATCGTTTAAGGAACTGAGGACCGACTTTAACGAAAAAGATGAGCCCATTCTTGTAGGCATTCGTCCCAATGGAGAGCAGGTACATGTGGAAGGAATGAGTTCAGGCACTCGCGATCAACTTTATTTAGCTCTTCGATTAGCTTCCCTGGAGAAATATATGGAGAGTTCGGAGCCCATGCCTTTCATTGTGGATGACATTCTTGTTGATTTTGACGATGAGCGTTCCGAAGCTGCGCTAGGTACTCTCTCACAGCTTGCTCAAAAAACGCAAGTTGTCCTGTTTACACATCACTCAAAAGTGATAGAGCAGGCAAAGAAGATTGACAGCGCGGTGCAAGTACATTACTTATAATTAATTGCTTAGCTAATTGGAAAATCATATCTGTCACTCTACTATAGTCCTCAGCAAGGCATCCCTGGCATCGGAATAAAACTGGATGTCGATTTTAGTCGCCATGTCATCTGAAAGATCAAACAATTGGCGACGGCAAGCGGCTGGCATCAGCAGCGCTGTCGCTCCTTTTTCAACGGCGATTTCAGCGATGGTGACCGGATTGTGAATCGGCTCGATGGAGCCGCCCAGGTTAATCTCCCCCACAATGATGAGACCGCCTCGCACACTCTTTTTAGCAGAGAAGTGCACAGCGCAACTAACGAGGCCATGCCAAGCTTTGCACCAATAGTTGTGCTGTAAATTCATGTTCATAAAACTGAGGAATCTATGTTTAACCTGGATTCCTCAGTTGGGCAGGATGGAGTGTGTGGTTTTGCGAGTGCAGGGCAAGGCGCAACGATGCTTGCGCAATCCGTTCTGCAGCGGAAACACCCAGAGGGTGAAAATGAAATATGTAGGAAAAATTATTATATTCATAATGTTAACATCAGAATGAGCGATCAACTGAGGAATCTAGGTTTAATTCACGCTTTCTTTACTTCGATCAATATCAACTGTGGTTACCCAACTTCCCTTATTTCCCCATGCATTCCTGATAAAAGATACGATAAGTGCAATTTCTTCCTCACGAAGAATTTGTTGAAATGGTGGCATTCCGTAAGGCCGCGGGTTGGCTGATGTCGTAGCCGGATAACCGCCGTTTAAGACACTGCGAATCGTATTCAAGGGAGAAGCCAAGATTACGCTTCGATTACCTGCTAATGGAGGATAGATGCCCGGTACACCTTCCCCAGAAGTACCATGGCATTCCTGGCAGTATTTTTCATATAACTGTCTGCCTTGTGCAAACTGTTCCCACCGTTCCGCCGAGTTAACTGGGGCATGCGTGCGAGCGGTATCATCCCTTTCATTTTCAGCAATCGATTTAAGATAAACAGCCACTGCACGAATATCTTCGCTTGATAAATGCTGAAGACTTTGTCGGATAATCGTCGCCATCGGGCCCGAAGCTATTGCATGTTTCGATACACCCGTTGTAAGTAGCTCGCTAATTTCTTCGATAGTCCAATGGCCACTACCCGCTTCTAGATTGGAGATCAAGGAGGGTGCATACCAATTCACTCCCATTATTTTCCCTCCTGTTAACGTATCGTCTTCACTGCTGGCTCCCAACAAATTACGACTAGCGTGGCAGGCATTGCAATGGCCCAATCCTTGTACTAGATAGGCGCCCCGATTCCATTCTTCATTTTTCGATTGATCTGGCGCATATACGCCCGCCTTGAAATACAATGCGCGCCAGATAGCTAAGAGCGGCCTGAAATTATAAGGAAAACGAATTTCACTCGGTGGATTAACTTGAGAGACCGTTGGTAAGGACTGGAGATAGGCAAATATTGCATTGGCATCTTCTCGAGTCACTTTGGTATATTCGGTATAAGGAAAAGCGGGGTAAAGTAATCGACCATCCCGTGATTTGCCTTGATGCAAGGCTTGCCAGAAATCTTCTTCAGACCAATAACCTATCCCCGTTTCTTTATCGGGCGTGATATTGGGCGTAACGAAAGTACCAAATGACGTAGACAATCGGCGTCCTCCTGCAAATGGCCAGCCACCCGGAGCGGTATGGCATCCCATACAATTCCCGGCGCGCGTAAGATAGGCGCCCCGTATTTGTTGTTGTTCAGCAGGAGAGGGATTGAGTGCTTCATTATTTGTTTCCTCCTCTAGAAGAACACTGCTGCAGCGATGAGTCAATTCGGACGAAAGCGCAGTGATAGAATTTGGTTTTCCTGAGGCAGGCTGGGTTGCCAGCCATTTAGCAATTGTATTGACTTCTTTGTCAGTCAGCTTCTGGGCAATTTTGGACATACAATCAGAGGTTTGACCGCGCATTAGCCCGCCATTGCGCCAGCTACCAAATTGCGCCGTGAGATAGGCGCGGGACAAGCCCAGCAATCCAGGAACAAATGGTTTTACACCCATCAAGGTGTCGCCATGACAAGCACTGCATGCCGGAATATCCCTTGCCGCATGTCCTGAATGAATGAGCTGTTTTGCCATCTCGACTTCATCAGCTTGCATCGTGATCGGTTCAGGTGGCGGGAATGGTGGTTGCAGAGTGGAAAAGTAATGGGCTATTTCCTGCAGATACGCATCCGACATATTCTCTAACAGAATAGCCATCGGCTGATAATAGCGCCAACCATCCCTGAAATTGCGTAACTGATTAAAAAGGTAACCCTGCGGTTTGCCGCTTATACGAGGATAATAGGCATGTCGCCCCATTTTATCTTCATCATCGTGACAGACCGTACAGACCTTAACGCGCTCAGCTATTGTATCTGGAACACTTTGAGCTGCATTTGCCGCAAACGTTATTAAAAGAAAAATGATTAAAATAAAATGTAGCATGATGATATTTCCTTGCTGGTCAAGATAATAGCCTGTTATGGACTCGCAAGCCGTTAGAAACGAAAATTGTATTGAACATGAAGTAGATCGGCTGCGATGCCAGTCTTTGATTTTTCAGGAAGTTTCCACTAAACAGCTTTGAGTAGCTCACCAGCACATCTTGATGACGGCTTAGGTGAATATTTGCCCGAAAATCAATTTCATCGCCAATATGACTGCCTGACTGGCCTATTGGATTTCTCTGGGTACCCATATTAAAAAACCTCAAACATAAATTTCTACCCGTTGATTTTGTTGGTCCTTAATGTTTTTAGAGAAAAAAACATTTAATCAGAAAATATACATTCAATAACCGTGCCAAAAATTAACTCTATGATTATTAGGTAATTATTTGTTTATTGCAGTATTAAGAATTTAATATTCACAATTTTTTGTGATACGATTCACAAGAAGTTGTGATTTTCTTCAGGAAAAAATGAGTATTTTTAGTTTACTGTTTCTCGATTCGCCATTATTTGTTGCGGCAGTCGATGATTCGCTTGTTTGTCGAGATCTCAGTGCAATATGGCGTAAGCACCTAGGTTTGACGACGACGGCGGTGGTTACCCTGCCGTTGGAGAAATTATTCAGTTTTGAAAATGAGTCCTCTGTTATGGATAAAATCAAGCAGGTTATCCTTCAAGGCAATATGATCAGCGGAGTGTCTGCATCATTATCAGAAAGAAATCCTGCAGCAACACCTGTCCATACAGGATTATTATCAGCGTGGCCCGTACCGCAAACCCATCATGAATGGATGCAGGCGCTCCTGGTATTTACGGAAACGACCGAATATAGTCGGGCGATCAATCAGCTTAATCAGTTGCAAACCACGCACGAATTAATTCTTAATGCAGTCGGGGAAGGAATTTACGGCGTGGACTGTGAGGGTAACACGACCTTTGTCAACGAAGCGGCCACTCAGATACTGGGTTGGCGTGCTGAAGATGTGATTGGCAAGTCATTGCACGCTATTCACCATCACTCCTATCCTGATGGGACACCTTATCCTAGTAGTGAATGTCCAATTTACGCTGCTTTTGCAGATGACAAAGTGCACCGGGGAGATGATGAGTTTTTTTGGCACACGGATGGAACCTCTGTTCCCGTTGAGTATACCAGCACGCCCATTCGAGAAGGGGATAAGCTCAAGGGAGCCGTCGTGATCTTTCGCGATATTACTGAGCGCCGGAAAAGCGAGCAGCAGCGCGAAGCGGCCTATACGCAAATAAAAATCCTGAAAGATTTGCTTGAACGTGAACGCGATTATCTGCGTGATGAAATCAACGTCACCAGCAATTTCGGCGAAATCATCGGAGAAAGTCAAGCATTAAAGCGTACACTTGCCCAGATCGAAGCCGTCGCTAAAACATCAGCAAGTGTTCTCATTCTAGGGGAATCAGGCGTTGGCAAGGAAATGGTTGCCCGGGCCATTCATGCTCACAGCGCACGGACTGACAAGCCACTGGTTAAAGTTAATTGCGCCTCTATTCCCAAAGATCTTTTTGAGAGTGAATTCTTCGGGCATGTTCGTGGATCATTTACGGGTGCTCATCGTGATCGGGTTGGGCGTCTTCATCTCGCTTCAGGCGGGACGCTTTTCCTTGATGAGGTAGGGGAAATTCCTTTGGATTTACAAGGAAAACTGTTACGTGCCCTGCAGGAGCATGAATTTGAACGTGTGGGTGATGATAAAACCATTAAAGTCGATGTGCGCATTGTGGCTGCAACCAATCGTGACTTGCAAGCGGAAGTCTATGCAGGGCGGTTTCGTAAAGACTTGTATTATCGTCTGAGTACTTTTCCTATCGAAGTGCCGCCGTTGCGGGAGCGTATCCAGGATATTGGGCCACTCGCGATTCAATTCTTGGATAGCATTTGTAAAGAGCTGGGTCGAGATCCATTGACATTGACCCGGCAACAACTAGACAGCCTGAATAGATATACCTGGCCGGGTAACATTAGAGAGCTCAAGAATGTCATCGAACGAGCGGTCATTC
Source organism: Nitrosomonas sp. Nm33 (assembly GCF_900107265.1). GTDB lineage: Bacteria > Pseudomonadota > Gammaproteobacteria > Burkholderiales > Nitrosomonadaceae > Nitrosomonas. The sequence goes on from NZ_FNPJ01000038.1 coordinate 10,238, forward strand.
TCACCAAAGGCAATCGGCTCAGACTGGATCTTGCCATGCCCAGCAATAATCAGGCTGAGAAATCACTGATGCTGATGCCAACCGAAAATGAAGAATTTGTTCCTGACGCTATTTTTCGCGAAAAAGAAAAATTAAATATCATTGCTGTGTTACGTCACACCCACTGGCGCATATCTGGTACAGATGGTGCAGCCGAATTGTTGGGAATTAAGCCTTCCACACTTGCCTACAGAATGAAAGCATACGGCATCAAGAAATCAGAAAGCCTGTGATAACTTTTGCTTATCTTCGTTACTGTGTTGTAAGCTTTTCTGGCTATCTCGCGAATCTCTAGTACTAGAAGCAGCGGCTTTAATTAACCCAATGTATTTATTTACCCAGCCCAATAACATTATCCCACTATCTGAAACTGAACAAAAATGATTCCGTTCATGGCTCGACAGGCTTACCCCGAGCAGAATCAGATATTCATGTTCATCTAGTCACTGCCTGGTACATATAAGGTTTACCTTCTGCCTATGATTCTATGATTTTAGTATTTTGAAATTTGTTCGCCGAATGCCATGTTTATTTTGCTCAATTACTGGAACTAGGATAATAGTTGTGGTTTCTTGCACGCGCCCATCGCTTCCGTTGCCAGATAACCACTCCGGTCACGGATAGTATTGCGACTGCTACACCTAGCAAGGAGACCAGGATACGTCCGGGCAAGCCAAGGATGCGACCGGAATGTAAAGGGAACTGGGCTTGCAAGAATATGTCGCCCATACTGCCTGCCCCCGGAATATTGTCACCGAGAAAGGCTCCATCCTGACCATCAAAATAAAGCCATGAATTGCCGAGACCAAAGTTTGCGTGATCTTGACCTGGTTCGTGAAACGTTACGCCATAAATCCCATACTCTGGCTGATAAAACATGCCGCCTAACGGAATGTTCCAATTTCTTCTTTGGGCTTCTGCACTGGCGAGTTGAATGATTTCGTGCCGCGTGATCGTAGGCTCGATCGATTCATCATGTGGCCTCGGAGTACGGTACGCAAACGGGTCTGGGGTGAGAGTGGAAAAGACCGAGACGAGGGGGCGCATGACTTCTTGTTTAAGGTTCATGGAGATAGCGGTCACGGCAAGTAGCAATAAGCAAGCCCATAGCCACACTCCACTCGAGCGATGCAAATCGAAATTCAGCTTGTAACCGCCTTGTTGCCAGCGGAAAGCGAATGATTTACGCCATGCCTGGAAATGGGGAAACGAAATCCAGAGCGCAATGAAGCAATCGATCGACCATACGATCGCTAGAATACCCATAAACAGAATGCCTAATTCCATCCCAAAAGCATCCGGAATATGCATGCTGTAATGCAATTTGTACAGAAAAGGCAAGAAATCTTCTCGGCTGAGCGAAATTTCACCCCACATGCGTGTGCCGCGTACTTCTCCATTCACGGGATCAAGCGCAACTTGATTAAAATCCAGATCGAAAGCTTTGCCAGTATTGGAATCAAGGCGGGGGCTTACACCTAATCCAAGGTTCTGGTCAGGTTCCAGGGATAAAGGCAGCCAGGTGATCAGAATTTTGGGGTAAGATGCTTCGAACTGGTCAGCGAGCACTAGGGGTGAAAGAGATTCTCCCTGGCTTTGTCGTTCGAATAATTGGGGATTAAGCCACTCATCCAGTTCGTGATCCCAGGAGATGATTGCGCCAGTCAGTCCTGAAATGAATAGGAAGGTTGCTAGAAAAAGACCAGCCCAGCGGTGTAACAGGGTGAGTATTTGGCGACTTGCTCTGGATTTACTGGACTGTTTTTCCTGTTGCGCAATATCAGCAGTTATCTCAGGTTCAACAAATTTCTTCATAACGCTAAATAATACTATTGGCAGTCATCAGTGATGATGTAGTTATTTTGGTTTCGGAATTTGCTGCTTCCTGATGATCAAAGGTTAAATGGCCATTTTCCATGCGTAAGATACGATCGGCTAAATGAAAGTAGCGATCATCGTGCGAAATAACCAGGATGGCTTTACCCATCGCGCGCAATTCTGGCAGCAATTCATAATAGAAAATTTCCTTAAATGCCGGATCCTGGTCGGCTGCCCATTCATCGAATACCAGGAAGGGGCGGTTTTCCAGATAAGCGATCACTAAAGCGAGGCGTTTACGTTGTCCTTGCGACAAAGTCAGCGTAGTAAAGGCGCCATCCTGGACTTTTACCTTATTTTGCAGATGAAGTTTGGCTAACAACTGATTCCCTCTTTGGTCCAAATCCTTGCCATGGTCCGTTTCAAGCAGCCGGTCAAAAAGGTGGAAGTCGGAAAAAATAGTGGTAAAGAATTGCCTGTAGTAATCACGGTTGGTATCATCGATAACCTTGCCATTGAGGCTGATGCTGCCTTCTTCCGGTGGGTAGAGCCCCACCAGCAATTTTGCCAAAGTGGTTTTGCCACTGCCATTACCGCCGATCAAAAAAGTGATTTCACCCGGATGGAACTGCAAATCAATCGGTCCCAGCGTAAACATTTCATCCTTTTGCTCATGATAGTAACGATGCAACACTCCCAGTAACACGATAGATTGCAGTGGTGGCAGCTCGACTTTGTCTGTTTGGGATTCGGAAGAGGACATGGAACGCGTAATTTCTTCTATATGATTGGCTGACACCTGGGCAAGATTGGCCCGTGGAATATTCAACAGTAATGCTTCGAGCGGCCCAACCATGTAAACGAACACCAGGGCGTATCCAGTCATGATCAATGCCCGGTCAGGCACATCACCTACCAGCAGGAATAACACCAGACCAATAAATGCGTAAATCAGGAAATTACCCCAGCTTGCTGAAACAACAAAAACAGACATCCCGAATGTTCGCTCTTTACGTACCTTTTCTATGGAGCGTTTGAGTACATCATCATAAAAAGTGGTGCGTTTATCGCGATTGAGGCGCAATTCCTTGGCGCCGTCAGTTAGTGAGCGAAAGTAGGCAAACAAATTGTCCTGCTCCTGGGCAGCAATATCCAGGTGCCGGATAGCGCGCAAATGAGCAAGATGATAGCCGAGTGAACCAAATCCAATAACGAGGAGGGCGAGCAGGAATACCTGCCATGATAAAAACGCCAAGTAAACCAGGCATCCAGCTACCACTACTGCGTTGGTAAGAATGACCGGAAAACTGACAAAAAACTCAGCCACTCGCGTGCAATGCTCGGAAAGGGCGGATTGTACCCGCGCAGCACCGAGTTGTTCGAGTTGTCGGTAATCGGCAGCGATCACTCTTTGCGCGATAAAACTGCGTAGTTCGGAATGCGCGCGTTGCCCTAAGCGTTCAAAGAGAATTGCCGCCACCATATAACTCAACATGACACAGAGTGCCGTTGCTGCAAAAATGAGCGCCATTTCATCCCGATCAGATACTGTTGAAGTCAGTGCCGAGCTGATTTGGGCAAGCAGTAATACACTGCAAATACCATGCACGATGCTGGCAAATGACGCACTCAACAACAGCAGTTTAGATTGTTTAATAAGATACTTCAGCATGGTCTATCCATTCATAAGCTATATAGTAAAAGAGACGAATGGCCAAGGTAAATGTTTATGTCAATGAAGTCATACTTTCGCTGATTTTACTAAAACAGCTCATCCAGTCGCTTCTCATTGCAGACAATTATGCTCTGTTTATCAATGATATAGCCGATCCTCTCATTTTTTTAACACATGATAAATAACTAAAGTTACCTGAAATTTATAAACAATAATACTTCTCATTCGTCTTCAATCAGTATAACAAAGGTATTACCAAAAGTATTACCAAAATCAGTTTACTTGGAGAAAAATGGAACGGTATCGATTAAACGATCAATCGTGTGAGCCGCTGATAGAGCAGTCGGTGCATCCGGTGAGTTTGTTATCTTGCCCGGATCAGATGCGCTATCTCGTTACGTATGAAGGGAAAACGTTGAACGTGCAAGATTGGGAAAGCGGAAAAAGAACGATCTGGCATTTATATCAACGATCTGATCAATTGAAGTTGGAGTGGGGCAATACTGAGTCAGAGCAACCCAAAGTGACTGAACTGATGGCGGCAGTTGAAGCAGCATTTGTCTATTACCCCAATCAGGCAAAGTTATATTTCTCTGCACCCGTCAGGCAGTTTGGAGAGTTATTCGATTCGGGGGTAATGGTTAAGACTGAGGATGGCCGAGATGTTGTTTATGTAGAGCTATTCTGGCAACAAGCTAGAGTATGGCTTTCCTCATCGCGAACCCAACCATACCCAATTTATCCTGTTTTTACTCATGGTCGCCGCCATCCGCTCCGGCCACCCAAGCCAGTTGGCACTGTTTACCGGCGCTATATCGCATGGCTGGGGCGTACCTTATCATTTCGAACAGTCGATCTCACGACCGATCTTGCACGCTTCAATCGCTGGATGAATGATCCCGCCGTGGCTGAGTTTTGGCAGGAAACAGGCGATCTCGCTAAACATCGCGCATACCTCGAAGGCATCCAGAACGATCCACATGTGATCAGTCTCATCGCTTGCTTCGATGACGAACCTTTTGGCTATTTTGAAATATATTGGGCCAAAGAAGACCGGATCGCACCTTACTACGATGTGGATGATTTTGATCGTGGCTGGCACGTGTTGATTGGAGAGCCGCATTTGCGTGGCAAACCTTTCGTAACCGCTTGGCTACCGTCTATTTCTCACTATTTATTTCTCGATGATGATAGAACTCAGCGCATCGTCATCGAACCCCGTGCTGATAATCACAAGATGATTCGGAATCTTGCTCGATGTGGTTACGCGCTTCTCAAGGAGTTCGATTTTCCCCATAAACGCGCCATGCTCGGGATGTTGTTACGAGAGCGCTTTTTTGCTGAACAACTGTGGGTGCCGCGCAGCACGCCACCGCTCCATTCCGTTTCTTTATCCTGAGGATTTCATCATGAAAATTTACGATTTGATCGGTATTGGCTTTGGTCCATCCAATATAGCGCTTGCCATTACGCTCCAAGAAAAAAAGCAGACTGGTTATGGCATCGAGTCTTTTTTCATTGAGAAACAACCCAGTTTTGCCTGGCATGCCAACATGATGCTGAATAACGCGCATATGCAGGTTTCTTTTCTCAAGGATTTGGCCACGATGCGCAATCCATCAAGTCATTTCACGTTTATCAATTATCTCCACCAAAATAATCGGTTGCAGGATTTTATCAATCTCAAAACCTTTTTTCCGAGCCGCCATGAGTTCAATGATTATCTAGCATGGGCAGCGTCGCATTTTGACCATTGCTGCGCTTATGGCGAGGAGGTGATCGAGATAATTCCGGAAAAACGTGGAGAGGAGATTATGCTGTTGCGTATCCGTTCGCGTGATGGTGAACAAGTCGTTCACGAACGGCTGGCGCGAAATCTGGTAATCAGTATCGGCGGTCAACCGAGAATCCCGGATAGTTTCTCACCGCTAAAAGGAGATCCGCGTGTATTTCATTCGAATAGCTATCTGCAAGAAATTAAACAACATTCCCATGCCAGCAGAATTGCGGTGGTGGGGGGTGGACAAAGTGCAGCAGAAATATTCATGGATCTGCATGATCGGTTCCAGACGGCTCAGGTTGATCTAATTATGCGTGCGCGCTCAATCAAGCCATCGGATGACAGCCCATTCGTCAACGAGATTTTCAATACCGACTTTACGGACTTTGTTTTTAATAGCTCTAAGCAAGATCGCGCTGAAATCCTCAATGAGTTCTGGCATACCAATTATGCCGCGCCCGATCTGGTCTTGATTGAACAAATTTTCAATGTGTTTTACCGACAGAAAGTGTCCAGTATCGAGCGTCATCGTTTTCTGCGGCGCCATGAAATCAGGCAGGCTCTTTCCTTGCATGAGGGTATTCAGTTCGTTTTGCATGATTTGAATACCAATTGTGAGCGAACAGAAACTTATGATGCCGTGGTGCTTGCTACAGGCTATAGGCGTGATCATCACAAATCGTTATTAGCACCGCTTACCCCATATTTCGGAGATTTAACAGTGGATCGTCAATATCGACTATGCAGTACACCTAATTTCAAGCCAGGGGTTTTTCTGCAAGGTGCTTGTGAATCGAGTCATGGTTTGAGCGATACCTTGCTATCAGTGACGGCAATGCGGACGAGTGAGATAGCTCAGGCACTCATGAATGCATCTAATCAAGCAAGCGCCACGCAGGCAAAACTCACAATTTCTTCCACATTTGCTTAATAAACAATATTTTTTAAATTAATCAACAAATTAAATATGAATAGCTTCACAATTCCTCACGAAGGAACAATTAAACTGAAAAATGCAATTCTATTATCAGTTGTGCAACTGGCTTTATTGACAATATCAGTCAATAGTTATGCAGAATCAAAACAAATAGCGAATAAAGCAGAAACAAAAAGCCAGCAGACTGAAGTTACTGCTGAGTCAACGGAGCCAGACGCGAATAATTCGAATGTCACCGTATTACCCGCTGTCACAGTTAAGGGTAAATCATCTCACCATACCACGGGTTATGTCGCCAAAAGTAGCATGACCGCAACCAAGACAGATACGCCGATTATTGAGATACCGCAATCGATTTCAGTCATCACGCGTAATGAACTTGACATGCGCAGTGTGCAGAATTTCACTGAAGCATTACGCTATACCCCGGGTGTTACCGTCGATAACTTCGGATTTGAACCGCGAGGTTTTGAAAATCTATTCATGCGTGGCTTTAATGCATTGACGACTGCAAATTTTCGTGATGGCTTGAGTCAGGCGGCACAAGGTCTGTTTTTTGGTTCTTTTATCACCGATCCCTATGGAATGGAGCGCATCGATGTGCTACGTGGACCCTCTGCGGTTATGTTTGGTCGTGGAGATGCAGGCGGGATTGTGAATCGTGTGACCAAGCGTCCCAATGCTGATCCGATTCGGGAAATAGAGTTGCAGTATGGCAATTTTGACCGTAAACGAGCTGCTGCCGATTTAGGATTTGCAAACAAGGATGGAACGTTGATGTTTCGTCTTGTATCGCTGGGACTTGATACGAATACGCAAGTTAAATTTCCCAATACCAACGTCGATAGCACATTTCTTAAACGCTTTTATATTGCTCCCTCGGTGACTTGGCGCCCAACAGTAAACACCACTATTACCCTAATGGGCGATGTACTCAACAATCGCACTAATGCGTCCGCTTTTTATCCGGCCTTACCGGATGGTAGTCGCCCCAGCCTCAATGTTCTGTTAGGAGATCCGAAATTTGTTAAATACTCAACAAACCAATCTTCTTTCAGCTATCAGATTGAGCATATTTTTAACGAAATGTTTACTATCCGTCAGAATTTTCGCCATATGAGCCAAGATGGCAGATTTAATGATTTTCTCCCGGTTGGGTTTAATAATATCGATCAACCAACTCTCCTGGATCGTATGGCAATCTCCACCAAAGAGCGACTGAATCAAACTGTGCTGGATACCCATCTTCAGACCAAGCTTAATACCGGTCCTGTTCATCACACCATGTTGCTCGGCGTGGACTGGAATGTGACTGATGCTTCTCTCAAATCTTTTGTAGGCTCTAATACACCCGGTATCGATATATTAAATCCGATCTATCCACAACCGGTTCCTACCCCGGATATCTTATCCATTGATGCGAAACAGAAAATCGATCAAATAGGGGTTTATATACAAGATCAACTTAGATACGATCAAAACTGGATTCTGACCTTAAGTGGCCGCCACGACAGCGTTGACACCACCACGCGCATGGATTCATCAAAAGAACAAGTCAAGGATAGCGCACTGACTGGGCGAGCTGGCTTAACCTATCTTTTTTCCAATGGCATCGCGCCTTATGTGAGCTATGCCCAATCATTCTTACCCCAAGCTGGTTTTGATGCCAACAACAATCCCTTTAATCCAACGCGCAGTGCTCAATATGAAGTAGGGATTAAATACCAGCCGGTGGGTGGCAGAAGCCTCTATACACTGGCATTGTTTGATCTGACTAAAACCAATGTGCTGACACGTGATCCCAATGATCCTTTCCGCAGTGTGGCAATAGGAGAGATCGGTTCGCGCGGCGCTGAACTGGAAGCCAAGGCAGAACTATTACCTAACCTATTACCTAACTTGAATTTTCTCGGATCATTTACTTATCAGGAAGTGACTGTCACCAAAAGCAATGATGTCGACTTAAATAAAATGCCCATTTTAGTACCTAATACCATGACCTCGGCCTGGCTGGACTATTCTTTTAGAAGTCTGGGCATAGACTGGTTGCGGGGGTTGGGGATTGGAGGAGGGGTTCGTTATGTCGGTAGAGTATTCAATGATCAGGAAAATACCAGTACGACCTCCTCATTTACCTTGTTTGATGCCACGCTGCGCTACGATTATGGTCCGTGGCTATTTAATATTAACGCTAGCAATATCTTTAATAACAAATATGTATCGTCTCATGTCGGTGGTAATTTTTTTCTTGGAACACAACGAACTGTCGTGGCGACTTTGAAGTACAGATTCTAGGTGGTGTTATGCTGTGCTCACATCCCTCCAGGCAATAAACCTGGATTTTATTAACCATCGGAGAAGATTGAATGTCGCTTGACCCGGATCTGGCTGCATTTCTTGAATTGGTTGAAGCTAATGTAATGAGTGGAAGCAAACCCATGATGCATGAGTTAACACCTGAGCAGGCGCGGATAGAATATGATGCTTCAACGCAGATACTGGATGTTCCTGGGTTGGCTGTTGAGAGCGTGACACCTATCAGTATTTCATGCCGAGATGGCCAATGGATCAATGCGCGACTTTATAAACCGATTGAATTGGCAGAAGAAAAAGGACCTCTGCCAGTATTACTCTATTTTCATGGTGGAGGATATTGTGTCGGCAGTCTGGATTCTCATGATTCTTTGTGTCGGTCATTGGCGGCATTGACGCCTTGTTGCGTGTTAAATGCTGCTTATCGACTGGCGCCTGAATACCGGTTTCCTACAGCTGTTTATGATGCACAGGATGCCTATCAGTGGATATTGTCAGCGGGTGCTGAGTATAATCTGGATATTACCCGTGTTGCTGTTGGGGGAGATAGTGCAGGTGGAACGCTGGCAACCGGGTTGTGCTTAGCAGCACGTGACAACAATTGGTCACAGCCTGTATGCCAGGTGCTGCTTTACCCTTGTACCAGTGCATGGCAGAATACCGAGTCCCATCGTCGTTTTGCACAAGGCTATCTGCTTGAAGCAGTAACCCTGCAATGGATGTTTTCCCATTATTTACGTGATACAGCAGATCGAATAGATTGGCGTTTTGCGCCTCTTGAAGCAAGCAATCTGAGCAGTCTTGCTCCCTCTTTTCTAGTTTTTGCTGAATATGACCCGCTGATAGATGAAGGCATTACATATGCCGATCGACTCAAGACTGCGGGTGTTTCCACGCTTGTCAGGATTTATCCCGGAATGACACATGATTTCGCTCGTCTTGGAAACATTGCCAATGAAGCTTATCAGGTTCGTAAGGACATCGCTTGTGCGCTCGCTAATGCGTTTTACCCAAACCGGAATACCCACCTAGATTAGATATGCGTCTTTATCTTTCAGTAATCATTAGTCGTATTAATAAGTGGAGTCGGATGGATTCAAGTGATTAGGACTTTTATTTGGATAATCCTTTTTCTTATCCTGGCAGGTTGTAATATGCTGTCGCAGCGGCATGTGCAGGAAGTGGGCGCAGAGATACCAGATCAATGGGTTGAAGATAAAGCATTTAGTCAACCGATACCGACCAAGTGGGTAGAGACTTTTGGTGATCCCCAGCTAAGTTCTTTGATTGACAGTGCGCTGGCTGATAATTATGAACTGAAAGCGGTGGCAGCGAGGGTCGATGCGGCGATAGCGCAGGCACGAATTGATGGATCGGGTCGTTGGCCTCAACTTTTTTTCACAGCTGATCACCAACAAGTACAAATTCGTGAAGCAGGTTTTGGTTCATCAAGATTCGATGTCTTTGAAGTTCTGTTCGGTTTGAGCTGGGAAGTGGATGTGTGGGGACGGATACGCGATTTTCAGCAGGCTGCAGTTTTGGAAGCCGATGCGACTGCTGTCGATTATTATGGAGCCAAATTATCCTTGGCAGCGCGGGTAGCGCAAAGCTATTTTGAGTTAGTTGAAGCAAACCTGCAAGCAGAGGTAGTCGAGCAATCGATCAAAGATCGAACTATCATAGTGAGTTTAGTCCGAGGGCGTTTTCAGCGAGGTCTGGAGCGTGGTCTCGATTTACGCCTGGCCCTCACTGATCTGGCCAATGCAGAAGCGCAGCTCAAGGAGACGCGTAACAGAATTCAGATAATTACCCGCCGCCTGGAAATTTTACTGGGACGCTATCCGGCAGGGAATGAAATAAACGCATCAGTCCTGCCGCAATTGCCTGTTGGTATTTCTGCCGGATTGCCTTCCGAATTGCTAGAACGGCGGCCGGATGTGGTTGCAGCATTTGGCCGTCTGCGGGCTGCCGACTTCCGAACAGTCAGTTCCAAAAAACTGCGCCTGCCGCGTATTACCCTGACTGCTGCCGGCGGTACGCGCAGCAGCGATCTGACTGAACTGATCGACCCCAAGGCAGTGGCTTGGAATGTATTTAGCGGGCTTATGCAACCTTTGTTTACGGGGGGGCGTATCCAAGGTGAAATTTTCCGAAATCAGGCTCGCGCAGAGGAAGCACTGAATTTTTACAAAAATACCGCACTTAATGCTTTCCGCGAAGTTGAGCAAGCGCTGGCAGCAGAAGAGTGGTTACGGCAACAAGAAGCGTCTCTTAAAAAAGCAGTTGAACAAACCGAATCCAGCCGGAAATTGGCTGTTTATTCATACCGTAACAACCTGATTGGAATTCTTACCTTACTCGACAGTTACCGCAGCACACTCAATGCCCAGAGCGCCCATTTGTCTGTCATCCGGCAGTTACTCAGCAATCGCATCAATCTTTATTTGGCTCTGGGTGGAAATGCGTGACGCGGCAGATGCAGTGATGCTAAACCGGTATTTAATCGTTACCACTCTATGAAAACGCGCCAGCAATTACTCATCGCACTGTTGATTGCGATGGCGGGGGGGGTGGCAGCTTTTGCCATTGTTAATTCGTCACCGCAAACCGATCAGCAAGAAAACATCGTTACACTGCCTTCAGTCCAAGTCATCAAGGTAAAGCCCGAGCGGTTGCGTATGGATATTCATTCGCAAGGGCGTGTCATGGCACAAACAGAAATAGACCTGGTTACCGGTGTCTCGGGCAATATCATCAAAATCTCACCTGCTTTTGTCAGTGGTGGATTCTTCAAGAAAGGGGACGTACTGGTTTCGATCGATCCGGCGGAATATGATTTGCGGGTAGCGCAAGCTCAAGCCAGGGTAATGGAAGCCCAGTATCAGTTGACACGGGAAGAAGCGGAAGCGGAACAGGCTCGTGATGAATGGCAACATCTCGGACAGGGAGAGCCTAATTCGCTAAATCTAAGGATTCCGCAGCTTAAGGAGAAGAAAGCCAAGCTCGCAGCGGAGCATGAAGAGCTGAAGAATGCCCGGTTGCTGCGGCAACGCACAGATATACGCGCTCCTTTTAGTGGTCGGGTGCGTAACAAGGAAGTAGGGATGGGGCAGTATCTGAGCAGCGGTACGGTATTAGGAAGAATTTACAGCAGCGATCTGGCTGAAGTGCGCTTGCCATTAACCACGCACGAACTTACTTTTATCGATTTTCCAGATTTACCCCATCGTTCTCATGCTGTAAAGGGGGCGCAAGTGAAGCTTACTGCGTATTACAACGGGCAGCAACAAACCTGGCTGGGTCATATTGTGCGCAGCGAAGGCGTGGTCGATCAAGACACCGGCATGGTAGTGCTGGTTGCACAAATCCCAGATCCGTTCGGTCTTGATGCAAAAAAAACTGACCCTGGCAGGGGATCTTCTGCTGCCAGCTTACCGATAGGTTTGTATGTGGAAGCCAGCATCAAAGGACGTTGGTTCGATGATTTGGTTATTCTGCCAGCCAGTGCATTACGCAAAAATAATCAGGTAGCTGTTGTTGATCAGGACAGCCGGTTACTTTTTCGTACCGTGGAAGTGCTCAGGAGAGAACGCGAGCAAGTGATCATTAAAGCTGGATTAAATGTGGGAGAACATGTGTTCGTTTCCGGCCTGCATCATCCGGTTGATGGAATGTCAGTTAAACCTATCGAGATTGCTCCATGAAACTGATCATCTGGTTCGCCAGAAACCCTATTGCCGCCAATCTTCTCATGATAGTTATCATAGCAGGTGGACTGATAGGTTTAACCGTGTCCAAACGCCACAATGTTCCACCTGCACCAGCAAATCAACTGAAGATCGAAATTGCTTATCCAGGCGCAGGCCCTGCAGAAGTGGAGCAAGCGTTATGTATTCCTATTGAGGAAGCCATCCATGATTTGGAAGGGATCCGGCATATCAATGCCACTGCTAGCCAGGCGGAATGCGAGATCATCGTTGAGTTTGATCCTGCGATTGATTCCACACGTTTCCAGGCTACCGTGCAGGCCAGAATGGATCGCATCACGGCTTTTCCGAAAGGAGCCGAGAAACTGAAAATTCAGGAAGTGAAAGTTGGCACAATTGCGATAACTGTAATGGTGCATGGTGAAGTTGATATGTTAGCCTTGATACGTCAACGCGATCAATTGCAGGCTATGCTGAGTAAGCACCCGGATATAGGGTTAATGATGCCTTGGCCTCAGCTTCCCTATGAAATATCGATTGAAATTACAGAATCAGATTTACGCCGCTATGCATTGAATTTTGAGGAAATTGCCGAGGCTATTCGAGCCGCATCCAATAATATACCGGCGGGAGAGCTTAAAAAATCCGATGGCAAGTTGCTGCTGAGAAGCAAGAATCAGGCTATGACTGTGGCTGATTATGCTGCGATTAATCTGCGATCTGAACCGCATGGTGCGCGCCTGTTGCTTGGTGATATTGCGCAGATTCGTGAAACGGTGAGTGAAAAAGATTTTCTGGCAAGAATTGATGGCAAGCCAGCCGCGCAAATCTTCGTAATGTCAAAAGACCGAATTGTGACAACAGTCGAAGCGGTCAATGAGGTTATTGACGCATTCCGTCCTGGTTTGCCTGATGGCATTGGCATTTCGACATGGGATGACTGGTCAAAATATTATAAACATAATATGTCCATGTTATGGGAAAACGCAGTATCAGGTTTTATTCTAGTTTTTCTGGTATTGATGTTTACCATGCGATTTTATCTGGCGTTATGGGTGAGCAGCGGCATTGTGATATCACTGATGGGAGCACTGTGGCTGATGCCGATGTTGGGAATTTCTCTAAATTTTTATTCAATTGCCGCTCTGATTCTTATCTTGGGTGTCTTGGCGGATGACGCTATTGTTATAGGCGAGAATATTTACACGCATCAGCAGCGAGGACGTCCCGGTTTATCGGGTGCAATCAGTGGAACACTTGAAGTAGCACCATTAGTCGTGTTGATGGTGCTGTCTACGATGATTGCTTTTGTTCCCGGCCTTTTATTGCCGGGTCTTAGTGGATATCTGATGTACAACATATCTCTGGTGGCTATTGTAACTTTGGCGTTTTCCATGGTGGAAGCGCTCCTGATCTTACCTTCCCATTTGGCAGTCAACTTTACTTCAACTACGGATCGTAATGCCTGGTCAGCTGCTATGAGTTTTGTGCAGGAACGAACTGATAGTGGATTGCAATGGTTTATTGACCGTGTATATGTCCCACTACTGAAAGGGCTGGTGCGGTTTCGTTATATCACACTATCAGTGTTTTCCATTATATTGCTGATTACCGCTGCGCTTGTTTTTTCCGGACGCATTCAAAGCGTGATGGAAGCGCCTGTGAACGACTATTATTTGATTGCCACTCTCCAGCTTCCTCCTGGTACCCCATTTGAAGAGGTTGATTATCATGTAATGCGCTTGGAACGTACTGCCAATGAAATACGGTCCGAGTTAAACACCGAACTCGGCACCGACACATCGACTAAATTGAAGGATAGCTTTCAGCACATTATTGCTGTTGGCGACGACAACACCGCAATTGTCAATATCGAAATAGCGATTGACGAACGTGTCCGTTCTCGTTTGGATATCATTAAAAGACAATGGGAGGAGCGCTTTGGTGAGCTTCCTGCCGGCGCAACGCTGTCTTTCCAGACTTTCTGGCCAAAAGATCTTGGCATGCCTACTGCTCATTCTGCGAAGGCCATTGAGTTGAAATTGATTGCAACAGATGTTGCACTACAAAGCACAGTCGGTGAAATTCTTAAAACCAAGCTTTCTTCTTATGCCGGAGTACACAGCGTGATGAGTTCGATGCAGGCAGGTAAGCCTGAGTTGCAACTTAAGCTTAAACCTGAAGCAGCATTTTATGGGTTAACGATGCAAAGTTTAGGTGAGCAAGTTCGCCATGGATTTTTTGGGTTGGAGGTACAGCGCTTTTTTCTGGATCGAGATGAAGTCAGGGTAATGCTACGCTTTCCTTCCGAGCGTCGCAGTTCTCTGGATGATTTATATAACATGCCAGTCAGGCTGGCCAATGGCAGCACTGTTCCATTCGCCACAGTAGCAGAAGCCGAATATACTCTAGGTTTTGCAAGTATTACCCGGCAAAACCGAGAGCGGATTCAATTAATCAGTGCTGACGTCTTTAAAGGAGAGGCTAACGCTGAAGTTATTCTTGCCGATTTGCGTGCAAATGTAATTCCCGGGTTGGAGGCGCAATATCCTGGGCTAAGGATCGAGCCAGGCCAGACCCGGCAAAAGCAAGAGAAAGCAATGTCGGATCTATGGGGTTATGGTGTGCTGGCTTTGCTGGGGATTTACGCGTTGCTGGCGGTGCCGCTGCGCTCCTATACGCAACCACTCATAATTATGCTGGCCATTCCATTTGGCTTTATCGGCGCAGTAGTGGGCCACCTGTTGCTGAAAATTCCTTTGTCCCTGGAATCTTATGTGGCGTTATTTGCCGTAGGAGGGGTTGCAATCAACGATAGCCTGATATTGGTTGCGAAAATCAATGAAATTCTCCAGAAAAACATACCGATTTATAAGGCTGTAGTTTTGGCGGGTAAAGCACGTTTCCGTGCGATATTTCTAACAACAGCAACTACTCTTTTGGGATTGCTGCCACTCACCAGCGAGCAAAGCTCAGATGCTGAGAAACTCATGCCAATGGTGATTACGCTTTCGTTTGGCATACTTTTCTCCTCTTTGGTCACTTTATTGCTGGTGCCTGTCAGTTGTGTTGTTTTAAAGAAAATATCCAGTCAGAAGTCTACGATAAGTGGATTCTCTAGTTAAACCTAAAAACCGCAGTTGATCGCTTGATTGGAGAGTTAAGCCCATGACATATAGAGGTATCTTAGAAATTTTCTCATTCACCAGAATAGTGAGGCCGCTACGGGGTGCATCATATGTCGCTCCAGGCACGAATGCGGCGTTGCTCTTCGTTGCAGGGGACGGCCCTGCGGCCTCATCGCGCCTTGCCTCGCGCCTGGATCACCACACGCTCCACCCCGTCCGACTACGGTTTTTAGGTTAAAATCTCCAACTTATCAGAAGAAAATGACATCGTATCCATTACTGCTGAAACAGCTTTGGCATACGCCTTTGACAAATGCATCTCATCAGGAGATTGTCTACCGTGATCAATTGCGCCTGAGTTACCGTCAGATGTATACCCGGATTGGTCAATTTGGTGCTGCATTGGCAGCTTCTGGTTTTCGTCGTGGTGACGTGATCGCAGTAATGGATCACGATAGCCACCGTTATCTCGAATGCTATTTTGCCATACCAATGTATGGTGCAATTATGATGACGGTCAACACCAAGCTGACACCGACACAGATTGCTTATACATTGAATCATTCGGGTGCTGCAATGCTGCTGCTGCATGCTGATTTCATCCCGGTTATCGAAAATATCTGTGCAGAATTATCTAACATACAAAAGCTTATCGTCATGACGGAGGGGGCGGCGGTGCCGCAAACCTCTCTGCAATTTGATGATGAATACGAAAGCTGGCTTGCGGACCAGACCGATGATTTCGGTTTTGCGGATTTTGATGAGAATATGCGGGCGACGGTTTTCTATACCACTGGCACGACCGGTGCACCCAAAGGTGTTTACTATACGCACAGGTAACTGGTGCTGCACCGGCTGCGCGACAACGGCTCCATAGCGAAGATGTATACATGCCGATTACACCGATGTTTCATGTGCATGCATGGGGTATCCCTTATATAGCTACGTTGCTTGGTGTGAAACAGGTTTATCCAGGACGTTATGTACCCGATATGCTGCTGAAACTGATTCATGAAGAGTGCGTTACTTTCTCACATTGTGTTCCAACCTTATTGAGAATGATATTGACAGCAGCGCAATCATCCGGTGTGGATCTCTGTGGCTGGAAAGTCGTCGTTGGTGGATCGGCGCTGCCGCAAGCGCTGGCTAAACAGGCGCTGGAAATGGGGGTCGATTGTTTCTCCGGTTATGGTTTATCCGAGACTGCTCCCATTTTGACACTAGCGCAATTGAACGCTCGTCGCAATGGCGAGCAGGATCCGGTAGCGGATGATGCGCTGGCTGCATTGTGCTGCGCCGGGCGCCCAATACCGCTGGTGGATTTACAGATCGTCGACGATACGATGCGTTCGCAGGTTCATGACGGGCAAGGCAGCGGTGAAATCGTCGTGCGCGCACCCTGGCTGACGCAAGGGTATCTCGATAATCCTGAAGCCAGCACAGCGCTTTGGCAAGGTGGTTATCTGCACACGCAGGATATCGGCGCCATTAATCGGGAGGGTTATCTGCACATTACCGATCGCCTGAAAGACGTCATCAAAGTTGCCGGTGAGTGGGTGTCGTCACTGGAATTGGAAAATGCATTGACCTTGGTTGCCGGCGTCAAGGAAGTTGCCGTGATCGGCGTAGCGGATAAACGTTGGGGAGAGCGTCCGCTGGCATTGCTGGTGGTGGATAAAGCTTTGTTCAATAAATCGGCTGCGCATGAACAAATGCGCTTATTAATCGAGCACGGATCGATTTCAAAACACGCGCTGTAAGAAATCTCAGGGTTGTTTACAGAGAGGTTGATTGAAATAATGTTGGAGTATTTCATAAGGAGTTGAGTTATTCAAACTTTTATGTGGTTT
>NZ_FNPJ01000058.1 GCF_900107265.1 Nitrosomonas sp. Nm33
GGATGATGCGGACGACAGGGGCGGCATTTCAGTGCCGAGTTAGTCGGAATTATCCACAACGGACACCTTGAGCCACACCCCCATCAATAAGTTATAACGGACACCTTGAGCCACACCCCCATCAATAAGTTATGCTACGCTTCTTAATAATGGGTGTCATCCACAAATTCAATGGTAGACACCTTTTCTATTTGCTGATGGTATGACACAAATTTTGTGAATTTTGGATTAATTGCCGGTATGGTTGACAACCAAACCGTTCCCAAGTACATTCAGCTTTAGTGTAAAAGGGCGCTTATTTTTCCTATACACACAATTCACCGATAACTGAAAAAGGTTACAATTGCGACTTGAGCTTCATGCTGTTTGAAGTGGACGACAATCAAATGTACTTCCAGGCTATTTCGCGCACCGGCGAAACGGTCGATTCAGGTGTGCTGATCAATCAGCGAAAGCAGAAGTGATTCAATGACACGTATCAACAAACCTAGCATGCAATCGGCGGACGGTTTAGCCGATCTCTAGGGATTAATGATTACCCTGCTATGTTAAACTAATCTTGAATGCCGCGCATCGTTTCGTTCCTTCCTTCCGCCACTGAGATGGTTTGTGCGCTCGGATTAAGCGACAGCTTGGTCGGTATTACGCACGAGTGCAATTACCCTGAATTGGTTAAGCGCAAACCGATCGTAGTCCGCAACGTGCTGCCGGTCGAGACGATGAGCCAAAGTGAGATCGATCGTGCCGTTGCGGAGCGATTGCGCGACGGTCAAAGCCTTTATCAAATTGACGAAGAGCTTCTCGCCTCACTCGCGCCCGATCTGATTCTCACCCAAAACCTTTGTCAGGTGTGCGCTCCGTCCGGCAATGAAGTTTCGCAGGTGTTGAAAGCTCTGCCACATGAGCCGCAAATTCTCTGGATGACGCCGCAGTCTCTTTCGGAGATTTTCGATAGCCTGCGTGACCTCGACGCGGCTGTCGGACAGACGGAGAAGGTTGAGGAACTTATCGCTGACTGCCGGGCACGATTGGAAAAGTTGAAATCGAAAACATCGAGGTTGGCATACCGGCCGAGAGTCTTCTGCATGGAATGGCTCGACCCGGTTTACGCGTGCGGCCACTGGGTACCCGAGATGGTAAAGATTGCTGGCGGCATGGATGAAATCGGATCTGATGGGGGTGAATCAGTGCGAGTTGCGTGGGAGCGGCTGGCTGAATGGGCCCCGGAAGTTCTCGTCATGATGCCGTGCGGATTCAATCTTCAGCAGACCATGAAGCAGATTTGGCAACACTTCGGCCCCTACTCTTCATTTGCCGCGGAAAATCGGGCGGCATTCTTCAATCTTCCCGCAGTTCGCGATAATCGCGTCTTCGCTGTCGATGCAAATTCATTTTTCGCGCGCCCCGGTCCGCGCGTGGTTGACGGAACAGAACTGCTCGCGCACCTGTTTCATCCGAATGAATTTTCGTGGGATGGTCCCACCGATGCTTTTCAGCAAGTCGATCTTAATTTGCTGCGGGGATCTTTTACTGAGCCTGACGATTATTATCGTGAGGGAGAAAAGATCGTCTTCACCGAAAGTTACCTGCGGCGACGAGGTTACTGTTGCGACAGCGGCTGCCGCCACTGTCCTTACTAGTGACGAATCATCGACGGGACCGCGAACAAAAAAAGGTGTAAGTCATTGCATCTTGCAAAATGAACAAATTAACCGACTAACAGTACTGTAATAAACATTATATTTGGGATAGATTTGCCTTTGGTGTTTCTAGCAAAAGATGATAGTGATTATCCATAAGGCAGTAGGCATAGTATATTATTTCATAGCGTGTTATCAGCTCTGCTAATAAATCAAGAAACTGCTGTCTATCCTCATCTTCATCAAAAATAGCTTCTCCACCGTTTCCCCTTGACATAACATGGTATAAACCATTCAAAAATTCTAGTCTGGATCGGACGTGCCATAAAACCATTCCTCCCCATATTCATTTAGGGCTACATATCATAAATGCGCTTCATGCACCATACAATGACTGACACCTTTTTTATTCATTACACACTGGAATATTGTAATCAGCTGCTGCTGCGAGATCGATATTGTTATAACCCGTAGCAGCAATGCAGACCAGTTTCAGGCGTTTCGCAGAAGATAATGTCGTCCGGTCCAGCAGCGCTTTATTGATGACAACGACTTCTGCATCCCTGATTCTCTCTATGACCTGTTCAGTGGAAGTATTTTCATAATAACGCCAAGGTGAGATAGCTCGTTCCAGCGCCGTACAGTCTATATCACCACGTGTGACAGAACCAAAATCAAGAAAAACTGCGCGCATACGATTGCCTTTGATGAGGATAGGGATAATTCATTCTGCGACTGAAATGTATTGGAAGCCTGGTATATTGTCAAATACCTTGTAATGAAACGGTGTCAGTCATTGCATAGTGCAACAAACCTATTAGACGATAATGCTTTTATTAATGAAGTACAAAACATATTAGTTTGAAACAAAATGATAGTATTCATATTACCAAGTGATCGAAGAAATCGCCCAAGAAATCAATGGACGAAATTACTATCGGCATTACTGATAGAGAAGAGGAAATGAATGCAGTATAAAAATGGGACATTACACAATGTTTGAAATTACAGTGTATTTTAATGTTGATTGCAGTACTGTTAGTCGGTTAATTCGTTCATTTTGCAAGACACAATGACTGACACCTTTTATTGTAGTTTGACAAGGTTTATCCGCCGCCAATAAAGCAGCGGCTATTACAAACTTGGAGATGGCGACGGATAAACAATATTCGTTAGGCCTAGCTCAAGATGGCCATGAATTGGCAGATTGGTGAATGATAATGTAAGTGATGGTGCGTCATGATTGATGATTATCAAGAATCAATGGAATTGATGAATAAAATGAAGAATTGTCTGCCAATTCCTGCTTATCCATCTAAAAAATTTGTCTCGCTACTAAAACAGCGAAATATAGAACTCAAAACTAATCAACGCCTAGAAATTATCGATGTTCATTATTTTGGGGATGAAGGTGGAATATCATGCACTTTGAAATTTCCATTTAAAACCGAAGAGAATTACGTTATCTCGCTTACTCATCTTCGCCCTATGTCCAATCATCCCCTTGCAAAAGATTTAAGAAAATATCAAATTCACCGGATTAGGAATTTAGTCCAACAATGATTGTAAGTGCTTATGTTCCTGTACAGCGTGTGAGTCTACCTCAGGCGCCTTTGTGCAGCCTTTTAGGAATAATCTTAACTAACTACTCTAACTACTGTTTGGCAATATGCACCTCGGCGGCTGAGAAAACGGCTTTTTCAGGAATGCATAACAAGGCAGGACAGTCAAATACCTATTATCTCCCCATCATCGGATAGGTCAATTCGGTGTGCAGCCGGATCATGGGGTAATCCAGGCATTGTGACGATGTCGCCAGTCAGTACCAGTAGGTAGCCAGCGCCGGCGGCAATGCGTACCGACTCAACTGGAAGTACAAACTCTCTGAGACGGCCTACTTGGGCTGGGTCACTACTAAGTGACAGATGAGTCTTGGCAATACAGATGGGAAGCCGGTCGTAACCCAGTAAGCGAACCCGTTCAAGGTCTTTTTTTGCGGTACGGCTGAATTCGAGATTGCTGGCGCCGTAGATGATGCGGGCGACGGCGGCAATTTTCTCCTCAGGAGGTGACTCCAAATCATAAAGATAGCGCGCAGGTGGTGTCGGCTGAGCGGCGGCAGTGGTGACTGCATGCGCCAACGCTTCAGCTCCAGCGCCTCCGTCGGTAAAACCGGCAAAGAGGGCGGCCTTCAACCCAAGCTTGGCGCATCCTTTCTCCATAACAGCCAGTTCTTGTTTGGTGTCGCCCTCAAAGCAATTGATAGCAATGACCGGCTCAAAGCCAAAGGCGCGCACGCTGCGAACATGGTGCTCCAGATGTTCCAAGCCACGTTCGATTTCCTGGATGGAACCAGGGTAGGCGGGGTCGCCGCCACCATGAATCCTTAAAGCTCGTGCGGTTACTACCAGTACGACCACACTGGGCCATAGGCCAGAGCTGCGGCATTTTATGTCAAAAAATTTCTCGGCTCCTAGATCAAAGCCAAAACCCGCTTCTGTCACAGCAAAATCTGCACAGGTAGCGGCGATCTTGGTGGCGATCACACTATTGCAGCCATGAGCGATGTTGCCAAATGGGCCTCCATGCACAAAAGCTGGCACGCCTTCGGTGGATTGCACCAGATTCGGCAGAATCGCATCCTGCAGCAGAGCCGCCATTGCGCCTGTTGCTTGAAGGCTCTGTGCCGTTACCGAGTTACCCGAGCGGTCAAATCCAACCAGGATACGCCCCAGGCGAGCTTTTAGATCAGCGAGATCCTCGGATAGACAGAGGATTGCCATGACTTCTGAAGCTGCCGTGATGTCAAAACCGCTTTCACGCGGTACACCATTCAGATGCCCACCAAGTCCAATCACGGCCTGACGCAGCGCGCGGTCATTCACATCCAGTACACGGCGCCAAAAGACTTGACGGTGTTCCAGGTCTAGTTCACTGCGAAAATGAATGGCATTGTCCAGCAAGGCGGCTAATAGATTGTGCGCTGCACCGATGGCATGCAGATCCCCCGTGAAATGCATATTGATGCGAGTTGAAGGCTCGAGCTGGCAGCGGCCGCCACCGGTACCACCGCCCTTGACGCCAAAGATGGGGCCGAGCGAGGGCTCACGTAAGGCAAGTGCTGTGCGCTCACCGATGCGGGCAAGACCTTGTGCTAAGCCGATAGAAACAGTGGTTTTTCCTTCACCACTACGGGTGGGATTAATCGCCGAAACCAGTACGATCTTTCCTTCTGGCTTGGCTTCTTTCTTTGGTAAAGCGCTCAACCGAAGCTTTGCCATATGCTCGCCATAGCACATCAGTGCATTTGGATGCAGATCAAGTGCTGCAGCGATGTCCAGTATAGGGCGCATTATAAAAACTTCAGGCGAGAAGAATAAGTGTATGTGAGAGCTTTAATATATTGTATGCCCAACATTTTCCGGTTTTTATTACATTATAGAGTCTCGGTAGCACGGGTGCAGGTACTGCAAAACGTAAGAATGGAATTAATTCTAACATTCCAACACTCATCCCGAGTATTTTGTTGGAATCACCGCTTTTCCGCTTAAAGTGATGAGCTATAAGAAGGATGACAGAGTGCAATAACGTATTGCATTAGCCAAATTATAGGGTTGTTTCTTTCAAGGTATTTCTGACGCAGAAGGTGAAATTATATGCATTTATATTATTGCCTACCTATTTGTAATTTTTTAATTTCATAAAGCAATAAAAATGAATTGAGTTGCTGTTTCTATCTGTAAGGGCCGATCAAAAAATCGGGTCAAATAATAAAAAAACCTTGCCTCCAATTTTTATTATTATTTTCTGAAAGAAAGTAGTCAAGAATAAGGGATGTTCCAGCAAAACTGGACCATTGTATCTTGCCTGGCGTGCTTGTGCTTATTCACAAACCTACTAGAGGAGGGGATAAGCTGTGTTGCTTTTCAAGACCCTGTTTTATGCAAGATTTTACAGAAAAGGTTTGATGTATTGTACGCACTGTGCAACTCCTGAATTTATTTTCAGGAAAATAAGCGATAGATATTATTTACATTCCAAATAATAATAATTACTATTTACATATCATAAAGAATCATTTGAATTTAATGTCAATGTCAAATGTGATCTGAAAATCAAAGTGGTGCGAGTATTCATATATCATTACCGCAACCATCTTATTGATTCTTCATTAAAACGAAATTACGTTTAGCCAGCCACAAAGCGCATGTCGCTTGTCAGCCAGCCATTACTTCAATAACTAGGAGATGGCTTTATGGATAAAAAATTAGGGCTGGATGAGAGCAGAGGGTACCACTTCTCACAAATTTCAAGTCTACGTTTTGCAGTTTGCTTGGTTAAATTACCTACTGCATGCGCAATGACATCTAACCCGACAAAGCCATATTAAGCTGACAGATAACTACCGAGGATATCTTCAGATAGATGCGACTGCAATGCGCTCGATGATCTTATTCGTCATTTTTCAATGATAAGAGCGGTCCCTTTTAGCTGACTGCTTGAACTGAAAGTTCATTTATCGAACATTATCTTAATCCTAATCCATAGGATGTTCTGTTAAATAGGGAAGTATTGCCAGAAACGATGATGTTATAAAGTTAATAAGAATGATTATCAGAGCCATTTTTATTCATATTGTTACAATAAAAATATAAAAACTTACGATGTTATCAGTAGAAGAATGGACTCAGGAATTAGATACAACATTTATCGCCAATCGTACCCAATTACTCCGGGCAGCTTATAAAATTTTAGGTGACTGGGAACGATCAGATGATGTGGTACAAGAGGCTTATATCAAAATCACAGAGATGGAGGCTGCACAGAAGGTTAGGCAGCCATTGGCCTATCTATTTCAGATCGTACGCAATTTGGCTATCGATCACTATCGGCGTGTTGTATTCGAGTCAGAGCTTTTTGGAACAGACGAGGAGGGATTGCACAGGTTCCAACTCTGACAGGAACACCGGAGACTCATGCAATCAATCGTCAACATCTTGAGTTGGTTGCAGAAGCATTAGCCAAGCTGCCTGATCGCACAAAACGGGTTTTTGAGCTTTACCGGATACATGGATATACACATCGGATGATTGCGGATGAATTGGGTATTTCTCCTTCTTTGGCAAACATTCTCATCCATGAAGCAATAAATCACTGCAGGAATGCTCTTTAATCTAAATAGCCAGTAGATTCAAGAGATTCTCTGGCTATTCTTTGTCGGCTTCTCCTTGCCGTATTATTTATACTGTCTGCGGCTCGCCTCCGCATCAATTTTGATTTGGAAATGGAATCAGGTGCTTGCAAAAAGATTTTTGACATTTTTTGTATTTTCTATAAGCCGGTTCGTCTAGTATGAATAAGAAGCATTCTTATTAACAAGAATTAAAAATCCTATTCATTTGTAAATCTGAGAGATGTGCTATGACGAGTTGCTTTGATCGCGAAGATGGTGTTTTTCGCGTTTTAGTTAATCATGAAGAACAATACTCTATTTGGCCTGAATGGAAAGCGATTCCCGGTGGCTGGCGGGATACAGGTGTACTAGGCGACAAAAAGACCTGTCTCGATCGTATTGAGAAAGTCTGGACTGATATGCGTCCACTCAGCTTGCGGCGTTTCATGGATAACCAGGTTTAGGGCAACATATTTATGCTCAAACCATTAACCCTGCTCTGTTTGCCGTGTGCAGGCGCGAGTGGCACCATGTACCTCCGCTGGCGACGGTTACTACCTTCCTGGATAACGGTGCAGCCTATCGAGTTGCCAGGGCGTGGTAGCCGAACAGATGAGCTCCCTCAGGAAAGCTATCTAGCACAGATTGAATGCTTAGGCGATGAGCTTGTATCCATATTGCCTGAACAATACGCCTTTTTTGGGCACAGCATGGGCGCCTTGTTGGCTTATGGAATTACCCATAACTTGTCTGCTCGGAAATTACCGCTTCCCACTGCATTGGTCGTTTCAGGCTGTGCAGCACCCAATCGTCAGGATAGCGAACGCTATAGCAAAATACAGGGGGAGGCAGCATTAATCGCGGAGCTAAGGAAGCAGGGTGGTACACCGGAAGAAGTGTTCGATCACTCAGAACTGTTGACGATGACACTGGATTTATTGGCAATAGATTACCGGCTGTGTGGGAGCTTCCAGCATGTGGAGTTATCGCCTCTGCCCATTCCCATCCATGTTTTTGGCGGGCGTGCGGATGAGATTGAAGCGGCAAAGCTGAATGATTGGCGGCTGGCAGGTACTCAAGCGTTTACCTTGGATTGGTTTGAGGGTGGTCATTTCTTTCTTCGTCAATCTGAAGAAGTATTTCTGCTCACTCTGGTAAAGCGTCTGACGGAAAGTCTAATTGGAGTCCCTCATGAAGTACCTGAAGCGCCTGCAATTGCCTGAAACGCTGCCTGTTGGCATCGAAGTTTGGTTGCTCGAGTTCGATTTCGATTCGAATAAGCTTGCAGATGACTGGACATTGCTGAGCGCAGAAGAAAAAGCGCGCGCACTTCGTTTTCATCAACTGCGGGACCGGGTGCGCTTTATTGCGACACGGGCGGCGCTCCGCCGTTTGCTAGCGGAATGTGTGATGGTGTCACCTCAGGCATTACGCATTGTAACAAACAGCTTTGGTAAGCCGCACTTGCATGCGCATTCCGGTATCGCGTTCAGCGTTTCCCACGCCGGTAATTTTGCTTTGATTGCGTTATCTACTCAGGGAGAAGTGGGCGTCGACATTGAGCAGTGCCATCGGGATGTTGCCAATCTGGAGGCGCATGTGCTTTCTTCGGTAGAGCGGGCGTGGAAGATCTGGTCAAGCAAGAATTTCATCGAGCTGTGGGTAGTGAAAGAATCAGTATTGAAAGCACTGGGATTTGGCATTGCCGAATATCTGCCAGCTATAACCGTTCTGCCAAATCATGATGGCAGCTATTGCATTATCCATGATCAAACCGAATGGGCGAAAGTCAACGCCTGGTCGATTAGTGCACCCATTCACTACGCGGCAGCATTAGCGCTGACACATCAAAGTCAATCGCTAGCAAAGCGTCAGCCTTTTCTATCCTAATTAATCCCAGAAGCAATGAAGTACGCAATACCAGGCTGGGTTAAAAATTTTTCAGTAAAGCATGCATTTATTTTAAGTGTTAATCATGAATACAAGACTGATTCCTTCTCGCAGTTATCCTGACAATATTGTGATCCATCTGCAAACGCTCGCACGTGAGAGAGCGGCAGACCCTGCTTTGGTCGTAGTGAGTGCGAACGGAGATACGCTCATTGACAAACAGTTTGATTATGTTTTGCTCGATTTGTATGTCAGGGCCGTTGCCGCAGTTTTACAGGATCGATTCAAGCAAGGTGATCGAGTGCTATTGTTGATGGATAACGATGAGCATTACGTGATCGGTTTTCTTGCCTGTCTTTATGCAGGGATGATCGCGGTACCCGTTTTTCCACCCGAATCGATACGGGAGCAATATCTGACAAGGCTGTTCGCGATTGCAATCGATGCAAAGGCGCGATGCATTCTGACGACCAGCGAAATTGTACCGCTGATCAGCGAGGCAGAGATTACGCAATTGGCGGACGCTGATATTCTGGCGGTCGACACGATCATGCAAGATAATGCGCTAAGTAAGGCATCCGCATGGCATGAGCGCATGCCGGAGAAAGATGAGATCGCTTTTCTGCAATATACCTCTGGGTCGACTTCTACACCCAAAGGCGTGATGGTTAGTCATCATAACCTGATGGTCAATGCCCGAGTCTTCGAAGAAGGCATGTCGATCGGCGCGGACGATATCTTTGTCAGTTGGCTGCCGCTTTACCATGATATGGGATTGATTGGCGGGTTATTGCAGCCGTTACATCGGGGAATTCCGGCAATACTCATGTCGCCGCAGTTTTTCATAGAACGCCCTGTACGCTGGCTAGAAGTCATTTCACGCTATCGCGCTACGGTAAGTGGCGCACCCAATTTCGCCTTCCAATTATGTGTCGAGCGCGTGAGAAACTCGCAATTACAGGGGCTCGATTTATCGACCTGGCGCGTTGCCTTCTCGGGTGCAGAGCCTGTGCGCAGAGACACAATGCGTGCTTTTGTCGAGCGTTTCAGTGCAATTGGATTTCCAGCCGGTACTATTTATCCCTGCTATGGTTTGGCTGAAGCGACACTGTTCGTGACAGGCGGCGTGCGTGGAGAAGGTATGAAAGTGCATGAATTTTCAGCTGACAAGCTCGCACAAGGTCAAGCAGAGGTGGTGACACAAGGCATCCCGATCGTTGCCTGTGGTTTTCCTGCTTCCAATCATTCGGTAAAAATCATGGACCCTGAAAAGCAGATTTCGCTGGCAGATGGCTACGTCGGCGAGATTTGGACGGATGGACTCAGTCTCGCACAGGGTTACTGGCAGCGTCCACAGGAAACCGCAGAAACTTTTGTTGATCACGAAGGTGCACGCTGGTTACGTACCGGTGATTTGGGCTTTATCCATGCACGCCAGTTATACATCATGGGGCGACTCAAGGATCTCATCATTATCCGTGGACAAAATATTTACCCCCAGGATATTGAATTAGTTATCGAAGAGGAAGTAGATGCTGTGCGTAAAGGGCGGGTTGCGGCATTTTCAGTCGAACGGGAAGAAGGGGAAGGAATCGGTGTCGCAGTGGAGGTATCGCGCAACATGCAGAAACTCGTTTCTGCCGAGGCTCTGGTGACAGCGCTCAGCGAGGTGGTGAGTGCCAGTTGTCATGAATCCTTGTCCGTGGTGGTGCTGCTGAACCCCGGCGCACTTCCCAAAACATCGAGTGGCAAGTTGCAACGCTCGGCTTGCCGTCAAGGTTGGCACGAGCGCACACTGGATGCTTACGCCATCTACGAATATGGTCAATTTGTACTCGGTGGCAGCAAACAGCTCCCCCACCTGTTAGAAGATGAAACAGAGCTTGCTCTGGCAGCTATCTGGGAGGCTGTGTTGCACCGTACGGGATTGAAGCGTGAAGATCATTTTTTTGCGATTGGCGGCAATTCACTCTCTGCTGTTCAGGTTGTGGCGCGAATTTCAGATCGCTGGCAGATTCCGTTTCTTCCGCGCAATCTGTTTAAGTGCCCACGACTGCATGAGTGTGCGACGGAAATTAAGCGTTTGGCGTCCTTGAAGGAAACCTCCGAGGAAACCGATATGTGTCGCCTTATCTCTATGCGGAATGATCGTCATAGCCTGCCATTGTCCTATGGCCAGCAGCGTCTTTGGTTTCTTTGGCAACTCGATCCTGACACCACGGCTTATCACGTTCAGCATGCCCTGCGATTATCAGGTACGTTGGATAAACAGGCGTTTCTTACGAGCTTTCAGGCATTGATCGAACGGCATGAATCATTACGCACACTATTTCGTATCAGTACGGCAGGCGTGGTCGAGCAAGTGATACAGCCGATATCGCCATTAGCAATAACGGATATCGATTTGCTGGATTGGGATGTTTTGCAACGTGAAGAACAAGCCGCTGCAGAAGCACAACGCATCATTTCGATACCCTTTGATTTGACGAAAGGCCCTTTGCTGCGGGTGGCGCTGATTCGGGTAGCGGAGCACGAATATATCCTCGTCATTGTCATGCACCATATTATTGCCGATGGTGTCTCCATGCAAATCATGTTGAACGAATTTGCAGCTTATTATCAGGCGTATATCCAAGGAAAGCCAGCTCAGCTCGCTCAATTGCCCATCCAGTATGTGGACTACACGGTTTGGCAACAAAGGTGGCTTGAAGCAGGCGAAAAGGAAAAACAGCTCACTTACTGGCGAAGTTACTTGGGTGAATCACATTCGGTTTTAACGCTGCCAACTGATCGCGTACGGCAACCTGTAACGAGCTACCCGGCAGCACGCCATAGTTTCGATCTACCGCAAGCAGTATTGGTAAAACTTCGCCAATTGTCGCTTGATCGCGGAGCAACACTGTTTATGGCGCTACTGGCCGCGTTTCAAGTATTGTTATTTCGTCATACAGGACAACAGGTTATTCGTGTCGGTGTACCCGTTGCTAATCGCCATCGTATCGAAACGATGAGCTTGATCGGTTTCTTCGTCAATACGCAGGTCTTGCAAAGTCAATTGCATGGGCGTATGTCGCTTGCCGAGCTTCTAGATCAGGTGCGGGAGGACGCGATCAATGCCCAAACTCACCAGGATTTGCCATTCGAACAACTGGTCGAAACGCTGCATCCTCAGCGAGATTTGCGTCATAGCCCACTGTTTCAAACCACCCTCAATTATTTACAAAAAGACTACCGTAGCTTGCAGCAATATTCTGGACTGGTGGTTACCGATTATGTTCTCCCCGAGCAGGCAGGCCAGTTGGAACTTAGACTTGAAACCGTTGAATTGCCCGATGGAAGTGTATCCGCGAGCTTCATTTATGCGTCTAACCTGTTCGATCCTATTCTGATTGAACGCCTGGCGCGCCACTATCTACAGATTTTGCAGGATCTGTCAATCGGACCAACCATTGCCATCGGTGACATCGATTTGCTGGATGAAACCGATAAACAGCAACTTGCAGTATGGGGTGGCCATAGGCAAGCCTCATCGATCGACCAACCGGTTCACCATCTGATAGAACGCCAGACAGATATATGTCCGCACATGACTGCGGTAATCTCGGGTGATATCGAGCTGAGTTATGCCGAGCTCAATCGCCGGGCGAATAGGCTCGCCCACCGGCTCATGAGCTTGGGTATCAAACCCGAAATGCGCGTAGGTATTGCGCTCGAACGAAGTTCCGTCGAGTTGATTATAGGGCTTGTGGCTATTCTGAAAGCAGGGGCTGGTTATATACCGCTTGATCCTGAGTATCCTAATGAACGTCTGACTTATATGATTGAAGACAGTGGCACTCGACTGTTGTTGACTCAATCTCATCTCAGCGAACGACTGCCTTACCGCGAAGGGATGCAGATTCTCGAACTTGATACGCTCGATCTGAGTGCAGCCAGTGAAATTAATCCTGATGTCGCCTTGCATAGCGACAATCTCGCTTATGTGATTTATACCTCTGGGTCGACTGGTCGGCCCAAGGGAGTGGCGGTTTCTCATGGCCCACTTGCCATGCATTTGGCAGCTATCAAAAAAATCTATGCTGTTCAGCCGGGTGATCGCGAGTTGATGTTCTTTTCGATGAATTTCGATGCGGCTGCAGAACAATGGATAGTACCGTTGACAGAAGGGGCGACGTTGGCGCTTTCTTCAGTTCATGATTTGACCGGGGAAGGTTTCATTGAGTTGATCGAACGCCACAAGATCACGATTCTGCATCTTCCTCCTGCTTACTTGCGCATGTTACTACCACAGATCGAGCGCAATCGGCAATGGGTTCGTACCTGTATTGCCGGCGGTGAAGCCTGGTATGCCACTGACGTGATGGCTACCCGGGCACTATTTCAGCATGCTCGTTTAGTGAATGCTTATGGTCCAACTGAAACAGTGATTACGCCAACAGCGTGGGTTGATGAGCCTCATGAGAACACATCAATGCCAGTGATGGGTGAATTCGCGCCGATCGGTCGGTCGGTTGGTGAACGCACTCTCTATGTGCTCGATGCTGAGCTCAATCTTGTGCCCCCAGGCACAGTCGGTGAGCTCTATATTGGCGGGACAGGATTGGCACGTGGTTATCTTGATCGCCCCGCCTTGACAAGTGAGCGCTTTGTGGCTGACCCGTTTGATCAGGCGGGGGGCCGTCTTTACCGGACAGGTGATTGGGTGCGTTGGCGTAGTGATGGGCAACTTGAGTATCTCGGCCGCCTCGATGATCAGATCAAACTCCGTGGCTTCCGTATCGAATTAGGTGAAATCGAAGCGCGCCTGCTCGCTCAGACAGGAGTGCGTGAAGCTGCAGTAGTTGCTCAGGAAGGGCATCACGGTTTCCGGTTGGTTGCCTATGTCGCTCCCCATGATGAGACGCAACTGAGCTCATCGCTATTAAAAACAGCACTGGCTGCTACACTGCCTGATTATATGATTCCCAGCTTGTTTATTTTCCTGGATGCGCTGCCTCTTAATCCGAACGGCAAGCTAGACAGGAAGGCGCTACCTTCTGCCGAACAGTTTGACAAGCCCAATTACGATCCACCCATCAATGTGATGGAGAGAACCATTGCGGAAATCTGGGCTGAAGCCCTCGAAATGCCTCAAGTTGGCTTGCACAACAACTTTTTTGATTTGGGAGGGCATTCGCTGCTGTTGATCAAAATCAAGCAAAAGCTGGAAGCACATTTAGCCAGGCAGATTGCCATGGTCGATTTGTTCAAATACACCACTGTTGCCAGCCTGGCGAAATTTCTGAGTCAAGGGAAAGCAGATGCCGCTTCCTTGTCACGCCACCAGGCCCGTGCGCAGCGGCAACGTGGCGCTTTCATTCAACGGAAACACGAGAGGATGCAGTGATGAATAATCCTGAAGAAATACTGGAAGATGCAGAACTTGATATCGCAATCATTGGAATGGCATGCCGTTTCCCCGGCGCGAACGAGATCGAGTCTTTTTGGCGCAATCTGCGAGAGGGCGTCGAGTCCATTACTTTTTTGAGCGATGAAGAACTGCGTGCACGCGGTGTGCCAGCTGAGGTATTGAATGATCCTCACTACATAAAAGCAGTTGCTCAGCTGGATGATATCGATTGCTTCGATGCGTCTTTTTTTGGTTATACCCCGCGGGAAGCTGCGGAGACCGATCCGCAGCACCGGCTTTTTCTGGAAGTGGCATGGCAAGCTTTGGAGGACGCTGGCTATGATCCTTCGCGGTATACCGATCCAATCGGCGTATACGCAGGATGTGGCGTGAATACTTATTTACTGCTTAATTTGCTATCGAGCGGGCGCAGAATGGACAAGCAGGATATTTCTTCGCTGCAGGGGCTGATGAACGGTAATAATAAAGATTCCATGACGACGACTGTCGCGTATAAGCTCAACTTACGCGGACCTGGGATTACCGTCCAAACTGCGTGCTCCACTTCACTTGCCGCGACGCATGTCGCTTGCCGTGCTCTGCTTAATCATGAGGCCGACATCGCCATTGCAGGCGGCGCTTGGGTTAACTTACTGCATGAAGATGGCTATCACTATCAACCCGGCGCCATTCTTTCACCAGATGGGCATTGCCGAGCGTTTGACACCAAGGCTGCAGGAACAGTGATTGGCAGTGGAGTCGGCATTGTAGTATTAAAGCGGTTGGCGGATGCATTAACAGACGGAGACACCATTCATGCGGTGATCAAGGGATCGGCGATCAATAACGATGGCTCAGCCAAGGCGGGTTACACCGCCCCGAGTATAGAAGGGCAAGCGGAAGTGATCCTTGCTGCTCAGGCCATTGCTGGCATTTCTGCCGATACGATCAGTTATGTGGAGACGCACGGGACTGGCACCACGCTCGGTGACCCGATCGAGATCGCAGCTTTGACACAGGCGTTTCGTGAAAGTACTGATCGGCGTGGATTTTGTGCCATCGGCTCGGTCAAAACCAATGTAGGACATCTCGATTCGGCTGCTGGAGTAGCTGGTCTGATCAAGACAATCCTTTCATTGAAACATC
Organism: Nitrosomonas sp. Nm33; assembly: GCF_900107265.1. GTDB lineage: Bacteria > Pseudomonadota > Gammaproteobacteria > Burkholderiales > Nitrosomonadaceae > Nitrosomonas. The sequence goes on from NZ_FNPJ01000058.1 coordinate 15,239, forward strand.
GGATGTTGCCTCCGAGCTTGAATTTTGAGCAACCCAATCCGCAAATCGATTTTGCGTCCAGTCCTTTTTACGTCAATACCGAATACAGAATTTGGCCAGAACATTCGACACCGCGCCGTGCAGGAGTCAGCTCATTCGGTATCGGTGGCACCAATGTGCATATGATTGTCGAGGAAGCGCCCGGCCGTGTACCTTCTGATGCACCGCGTGATTGGCAGCTGCTCATGTTGTCGGCGCGTAGCCAGGAAGCGTTGGAACGAGCCGTGAGTCGATTGCAGCAACATCTTGAAAACCATACGGAGCAGCCATTAGCCGATGTCGCTTATACGTTGCAGGTCGGGAGAAAACAGTTTGCTCAGCGGGCAATTGCGCTTTGTCATGATCACGAGGATGCCATTACACTGTTGCAAAACAGGGAGAGCGACCGCTTTCTTGTTCAATACAATGTGATCGAGAACCGGCCTGTAACATTTTTGTTTCCAGGGCAAGGTGCGCAACACATCGAAATGGCGCGGGATCTTTGTCAGCACGAGCCTGTCTTCCGCCAGCAATTCGATCAATGTCTGCAATTGTTGCGACCGCACCTTGATTTGGATCTCCTTGCCATCCTGTATCCAGGCGCTGATGAAGCCAACAGATCGGCAGCTTCATCTCGGCTCGAACAGACTGAAGTCACACAACCTGCCTTGTTCGTTATTGAATATGCGCTAGCACAATTGTGGATGTCATGGGGTATCCAGCCTGCATCGATGATTGGTCATAGCGTGGGCGAATATGTAGCTGCTTGTTTAGCGGGTGTATTTTCTTTGCAGGATGCGCTGTATTTGGTGGCCTTGCGAGGGCGTTTGTTACAGCAAATGGAAACGGGCGCCATGTTGGCTGTCATGCTGTCCGAAGCAGAACTTGCATCCTACCAGTTCGAGGGATGTGATCTGGCAGCCATCAACGGACCGGCACTTTGTGTATTGTCCGGTTCACTTGCGGCGATCGAAGCAGCTGAAAAAAATTTGGCTGCACACAACGTCGACTACCGAAGACTGCATGTCTCACATGCCTTTCATTCGCACATGGTAGAACCCCTGCTGCCGGCTTTTATTGAGCAAGTGGCCAAGGTTAAGCGTCAGCCGCCTAAAATTCCTTTTTTCTCTAACTTGAGTGGTGATTGGATTACACCTCAGGAAGCGATGGATGCGCACTACTGGGGGCAGCATGTGCGTGGGACGGTGCGCTTTAATGATAGTCTGCACACACTGCTGGCCGATCCGATACAAATATTAGTTGAGGTTGGGCCGGGAGAAACGCTGACGACGCTCGCGCAACGTCATCCGTTGGCAAAACCAGAGCAACTTATCTTGTCATCCTTACCCCATCCCAATAAAAGGCAATCGGCGCAGAAGCATTTATATCTTACGCTCGGCAAGCTATGGTTAAACGGGTTGACTATCGACTGGAAGCATTTTTATGCGCATGAACGTCGATATCGCGTACCGTTACCGACCTATCCTTTTGAGCGCCAATCTTACTGGATCCAAGCCGATGATGAGCAATCCGAATCAAAAGTTGGTATGCAGCAGACTTTAGCAGCAAAGAGACGGGAACAAACTGCTACACGTTCAATAAATGAATGGCTCTACGTACCATCCTGGCAGCGCACTGAGCAAATTGAGCAAATTGACTTTGACAGTTTTCATCCGGAACAAGCCGATGCTTATTTGATATTTAGCGATGAACATTTAGTAGGGGAAGCGCTGGCTAGTCATTTGCGTTTGTTCGGGATTGAACCTATCGTAGTTTTTGCGGGTACCACTTTCCAGCGAGAAAGTTCACATCACTATCAGATTTTTCCGGAAAATCCTCAAGATTTTGACCAACTACTACAGGCGATACGCGAAGAAGGTAAAACGATCGGTCATATTTTTTATCTTTGGAGTTTGAGTGTGGAGGAGGAGGCCTGTACCCGGGCAGAAAGCCTGAACAGCAATTTTTATAGCTTGCTTTTTCTTGTGAGAGCGCTGGAAGCTACCCCAGCATTACTGCCATCAGGTAAAAAAATCAGCATTACGATAGTAACCGATCAGCTGGAGGATGTTACCGGCACTGAAATACTGTACCCGGCTAAGGCGCTGCTCTATGGGCCATGCAAAGTCATTCCTCAGGAATACGAGCATCTTGCTTGCCGTTTGATCGATATCGAATTGCGAGATCGAGAAAGTATGAGTCGCATGCGTCTGGCCCAGCAAATTTTTGCCGAGTCGCAACTGGATAATGAAACGGATGTGGTGGCATTTCGAGGACCACATCGATGGATACAACGTTTTGAAACCTTGCAACCTCGCGCAACGGTGGCTAACCGCCTCAAACCGGGAGGGGTTTATTTGATCACTGGCGGATTAGGCGGTATCGGCTTGACGATTGCTGAGTATCTGGCCCGTACCCAGCAAGCCAAACTGGTACTGCTGGGTCGTTCTCCTATTCCTGCGCGAGAAAACTGGCAGGAAGTTCTGTCCATGGTCAACGAGGACAACTCGCTACGCAGCAAATTAGAAAAAGTTATGCGTCTGGAAGCATTAGGTGCCCAAGTGTTAGTTCTGAATGCGGATGTGGCTAATCTGAGTGAGTTACAGACTGCGGTGACACAAGCGCGGCAGTTTTTCGGTGCGATCAATGGTGTGATCCATGCCGCGGGTGAGGTCAGCAGCGGATTGATCTCTACGAAAACGGATGAAGCGATTGCACGGGTATTTGCACCCAAGGTAAGCGGTATGCGTGCATTGCAGGCAGTTTTCAAGGATGACCCACTCGATTTCGTGCTGCTATGTTCATCGCTTGCTACGATCGCAGGCGGACTCAGCAAAATCGATTATTGTGCGGCCAATGCTTATTTGGATGCGGTGGCGCGTGCCGCTTACCGTGAATTTGCCTATCCGGTCATTTCAGTTAATTGGGACAGCTGGCGGGAAGTTGGTATGGCCGCAAACATGGACATGCCAGAGGGCATAGGAATTGCCCCGCAAGCAGGCGCAGCAGTGTTCGAACGTATCGTGAACGGCTCGCACCTCCCTCAAGTGATCGTTTCGACGATCGATTTGCATACTCGGTTGAGTCAAACACAGCAAGATTTGGTCGCGCAACCGTTTTCTTTTGCGGCGCCCATTAAGACAGGAAGGTTTCCGAGACCAGTGTTGCCAACGGCATTCAAATCTCCAGAAAGTGAGCTGGAAACGAGCATTGCAGAGATTTGGCAAAACTTGCTGGGAATCGATGCCATTGGCGTGGACGATAATTTATTTGAATTAGGCGGGGATTCTCTGCTGGGAGTACAACTTCTTTCCAGAATCCGAATCGGCTTTTCCGTGGATCTGCATCCAGCCGATTTCTTCAGATCACCTACTATCGCTAGTTTGGCAGCATTAGTTGAAACCAAACTGCTCGATGAAATCGAATGTTCATAAGCAGTCTTCCGTATTAATGCATAACTCAAAGAATATTCTTTATGACAGACAACAACGATCTTGCGCAACGGCGGGCGCGTCTTACGCCGGAACAGCGTCAACGATTAGCACAGAGGCTCCAGACAGCTAGAGGCCAGGTACGGCAAGAATCTACTATTCCACGCCGAGCAGCTGGTGAACCAGCACCTCTTTCCTACGCACAACAGCGGCACTGGTTTTTATGGCAGCTGGATTCGCACAGTACGGCCTATCATTTAGGCGGTACATTACAACTGAGGGGCAAGCTGGATCGGCAAGCACTGGAAGACAGTTTCCAAACGCTGGTTGCACGACATGAATCGCTACGCACGGTGTTCCGTGCCAATGCGCAAGGCCTGCCTGAGCAGATTATTCAGGCGGAAAGCCAATTTAAACTGACAGTGATCAATTTGAGCGATTTACCGGCTGAGCAGCGGACAACACGCGCACGGGCAGAAGCGATCCGCATCCATACCACGCCATTCGATCTCACCCAAGGGCCGCTATTGCGTGTGGTACTGATCCGGGTCGAACCCGAGGAACACTATCTGGTGGTGGTGATGCATCACATCATTTCGGATGCCTGGTCCAATCGCATTATCATTGACGAATTCGCTGCGTGTTACCGTGCCCATAGTGAGGGACAATCTGCTGCGCTGCCAGCGCTTTCCATCCAATACGCCGATTATGCGCTCTGGCAGCGTAACTTTCTGGAAGCGGGCGAGAAAGATCGGCAACTGGCTTACTGGCGTAGCCAGTTAGGTGAAGCACACCCTGTGTTGCAATTACCAACTGATCACCAGCGCTTATCAACAAGCAGCTATCAGGCCGCCCAGCATGATTTCGTGCTGCCTGCTCTATTGATGGCACGTCTGCAGCAGCAGATGCAAGCACGTAGGGCTACGCTCTTCATGGGTTTGCTAACGGGCTTTCAAGCGTTGTTATTCCGTTACACCGGGCAAAGCGACATCCGGGTGGGTGTGCCGATCGCTAACCGTCACCGGCTGGAAACTGAAAAGCTGGTTGGCTGCCTGGTGAATACGCAGGTATTGCGTAACCAGATCGACGGACGTATGCCGCTGAACAAGATACTCGAGCAAGTACGTGAAGCTGCTCTGGGCGCGCAAAGCCACCAGGATCTGCCTTTTGAGCAACTGGTTGAGATCCTTCAGCCTGAGCGCAGTTTGCACCAACCTCCGCTATTTCAGGTGATGTTCAATCATTTGCGTGAAGACTATCGCGCGCTGGAGCAACTGCCGGGATTGACTGTCGAGGAAATTGAGCTCGGGGAACGGGGTGCTCAGTTTGAATTGACGCTGGACACACTGGAGCGAGCGAATGGTCAATTCAGTGCGCGCTTCACCTATGCAGCCGAACTGTTCGAGGCAGAAACCATCGCACGGCTTGGTGAGCATTATCTTCGATTGCTCGAGCAATTGGCGGAACAGCCTGCGCAGTGCCTGGGCGATGTTACTCTGTTAAGCGAAGCAGAACAGATTCAGCTAAGGGCATGGGGAGTCAATGACCGACATTATGCAAACATCGAACCCGTACATCGCCTGATTGAACGCCAAGTGATGACATGTCCGGAAGCGATCGCATTGATTTTTGGCGATATCGAACTCAGCTATGTGGAACTAAATCGGCGCGCAAACCGGTTGGCGCACCGGCTGATCGCATTAGGGATAAAACCGGAGAGTCGGGTGGGGATTGCGGTGGAGCGCTCGATCGACATGATCGTGGGGCTGCTCGCCATCCTCAAGGCGGGCGGAGCCTATGTGCCGCTCGATCCGGATTATCCGCGGGAACGATTGAATCACATGGTGACAGACAGCGCCATCGAGCTGCTGCTGACCCAGCGTGCCATCCAGGAAAGAATTCCCTGCCCAGCTACAGGTCATATTCTGGTACTTGATAAACTAGATTTAGCAGATTCACCGGAAGACAATCCGATTGTCACCCTCCATGGCGAGCATCTGGCCTATATCATTTATACCTCCGGCTCTACCGGCAAACCTATAGCTGATCCCATATAAAATGATTTAAAGTGCATAAGCGGTAAAGAGCTGCTCGATGGAGCATCCTTCCTTTTTTCTGATTGTTTTGGCCTGG
>NZ_FNPJ01000141.1 GCF_900107265.1 Nitrosomonas sp. Nm33
TTACGAAGGGCTCGTTTCATTCGAGGTGCCTCCTCCTCACAGCGAGCAACGCTACAGTAGCGCGTGCGCATGCTACACGTCCATCTAATGGAACGGCCAATAGCCTTCGCCGTTTCCTCTAACGACATTCCCAATTCCAAGGGCAGCGATACTGCTTGGGCCGCCCTCAACTCCTCCGCTGTTTTAGCTGTTCTCAATAATTCTCAGGCTGATACCAATTGATCTGTTCCACTCGCTTTTCTTGCCATGATTTTTTTCCTCGTAATTCATGGCTAGATTGTTTCATTTCTTCATCTTTCAATGCGAATTGGAATGACATCTGCTTTTCAGCAAATACAGCACCTCGCAAAATCATCATATAAATCAACCGTCATTGACTTCGTCTGCTTGCGCACGCTCTCCAACAGACGTCGAATATCTTCAAATGCCTCCCGACTCATGTCGCTTGGTATCTCTTTCCTCATTCCTGGAGTCTATGACATTCACATGATCGTGAACAGACTCTTAGATATTTCAAGCCTTGCTCCATCAGGAAAAATTTCTTGAGGGAACTTGGTTAATAAAAAAAGGTCTTTATATAAACTTCACAAAAAATTCACAAATTATTAATGACTAGCTGTACTTTGCTATACGTGATGTTTCAATTGCCACTAAAGAACAACATGGAAGAAAGAAAACTTGCTGTCATTTGATATTCCTGGGTATGGCAGTAGTGCTGTTTTGATCCGTGGAGCATGTAGATGTTACTGCGGTGACCATAGTACTGTAACCCTGGCTAAAACAAGGTCTCGCGACAAGGCATTGAAGTACCTTTAAGAAAGGTGAAACCATAATTAAAGAGGAGGAAAAAAGCCATGGATGCTTTAAAACCGGTGCTTCCGAAGATTTTCCGCTTCTGGAAGACTCTCGGTAGGACCGGAGCTGTTGTTTTTGTTCTTAATTTTTGAATTCCTTTTGGAATTTTGGATTATTTGCAAAAGAGGAGTTAATTAGATGAGTATTCCTGCACTTGGAAACAGATCGGTAGATAAAGCAGCGAAGGTAAGCAGTCTTGCCTATGACATGTCGGAATGGTATGACTCCAGGTTCTACAAGCTGGGTCTTCTGCCCATACTGGGAATAGCTATTTTCTGGATCTGGTTTCAGCGGACCTACGCCTACTCCCATGGGATGGACTCCATGGAACCAGAGTTTGATCAAATCTGGATGGGCCTATGGCGTTTCCAGATGATGCTCTGGCCGGCCCTGGCCCTGACAGTCTGGGGCTGGGTATGGAAGACGCGTGATACCAGGGAACAACTGGCAAACCTGCCGGTGAAAAAGGAAATCAAGCGGTACTTCTATTTCCTGATGTGGCTTGGCGTCTACATGTTTGCCGTCTACTGGGGGTCGAGCTTCTTCACCGAACAGGATGCTTCCTGGCATCAGGTGATCATTCGCGACACCAGTTTCACGCCCAGCCATATACCGCTGTTCTATGGCTCGTTCCCGATGTACATCATCATAGGAGTATCAACTTTCCTATATGCAAGGACGCGATTGCCGCTGTACAACAAGGGAACTTCGTTTCCGCTGGTGATGGCTATCGCTGGTCCGCTGATGAGCCTTCCGAACGTTGGCCTCAATGAATGGGGTCACGCCTTCTGGTTCATGGAGGAACTCTTCAGCGCACCGTTGCATTGGGGTTTCGTGGTGCTGGCATGGGCCGCCCTGTTCTCTGGCGGGGTTGCCGTCCAGGTTATTACACGGTTCTCCAATCTCCTGGATGTGCAATGGAACGAACAAAGCCGAGCGATTCTGGATGACGTTGTTTAAGTCCAGATTGTAACGAGCGTTGCATAGACCCATCCTCTTTCAATAAGGGGATGGGTTTTTTGTTATAAACCGATAGCCACAACGCCAAGATACGCACTTATATAGCCCAACCAGTTAGGAATGATCCAAAGAGCATTCTCATTGAAGAGGTTCTCGATGGAGCACTGAGATTTTCTGCGCAGAGCTTTTGATTGCGCCCATTTGTGTTCTATGAGGTTGAGGTCCGGAAAGTAAAACGGGCAGGTATTCGAGCACGTACCCAGCTTTGGCGATGACCTCATGGATATCCTGTCGTTTGTGGAAAGCAGCATTGTCCATCACGATGACGCAAGCCGGAGGAAGTTTGGGCAACAGGTCTTGCACGGTCCACGCGTAGAAAACGTCGGCATTAATGCTCGTCCTGAACAATCCGATGGTATGCAGGAATTCTCCGATCAGCGCACCGATGACGTTTGTCCGCGCTTTGGCATGCCAGTCCCGGACGCCGTAGCATCTTTGCCCCAGGGGAGCATATCCATGCATGCGCGGCATATCATGGGCAAACTCACTTTCATCAATGTAAACAATCGTGCGACCGACAGTTTCATACGCCTTGATTTTCTCCTGGAAGGCAAGCCGTGCGCGATCAACCGCTTTGGGTGCCGTAGTGTTTTTTTATAGGTTACAGGCAAGACAAAGAAAGAATTAGTCGAACAGGCTATTCTCGATTTAGCAGAAAAATTAGATTGCAGGTATGGTGATTAGGGTTACAGCGTAACGATTCAATCTCGGGTATTTTGTGAAATACCCTGCTAGTAACCTGTAAAAGCGATATAGCCAATCACATATAAATTGATTATAATTTGTGAATGACCTATCCAGTATCATTTCGCCGTAAGGTATTATCCGTTCGAGAGAAGGATGGC
>NZ_FNPJ01000095.1 GCF_900107265.1 Nitrosomonas sp. Nm33
GCGAGAAAAATACTTTCATAACCGCGTATTTGACAGCATCGATACGCTCGAGAATCATTTGGTTAGTGCATTATGTAATCTCGAAAATGCCCCGGCTTTAATCAAAAGTATAACCGGCTGGGATTGGATTATTAATGCAGTTTCTAGTGCAAATTAGAATTACTGGATGACCAAGCATTGAATCTCTTATAAATGGAATTCCAGCATCCAAACACCTCAGGTAAGTCTCGCCACGGACAACCAACCCGCATTCGGTATAGCATACCTTCTACTGTCATGCGCAAATTGCGCTTGTTATAAATCGCTTCTTGAAGCAGAATTTTCTCCAGCTTCGACCAGAACTCATCGCTGAGCATCAATCGGGGCATCGCAAACTCGTTTTATCGGTGGTGTGAGAACACCTCAATATTACGAGTTTGCTTCTATTTATGAAATACTTATCTCAAAACGTCAACAGACCCTAAGTAACACCCCCCCCAAGATCATAAATAAACCATCTCTATGCCTTTATCACAGTTTTAAGCGATATTTATATTCTTTTCTAGCTTATCTTTGATATTCTTTCCTTGCTATCTATTTCATCTGCCTTGCTTCTGCATTCAGCTCGCCCCTATATCTAAACTTTCCTTACAATTTTTTCACATTCTTTCAGGTAAAGTTTGAAGCCTCTGCTCCTGTTATATAAAACGGAAATCGCAGGTTTATTACTATGAGATTAGTTCAGTAACTAAAACAATCTTAGTTAATCGGATTAATTACTTTTTATTCAATAAAAATAAAATATTAGGAGCGGTTTCAGTTTATTATTAAAAATACCTATGATAGAGTTTTTGTGTGTATCAAAATAAATTTTTAAGCAATTTTATTTAGTGAGGAGAATTTCAGAATGAAAATAAAGACTGCTAATCTGATGATGATAATTTTTTCGATATCGCTTGCGATTGGCTTATTAGGCTGCCAACCGAGAGGCAAAATTGTAGATGCAAAACAAAGCCAATCAGAAGCTGAGGAGAAAGGGGGGAAGAAAGCTGAGAAGAAAGCTGAGAAGAAAGCTGAGCCTGAAATAATCGCAGATTCCACGAAAGGTACGCCAGAATCATTTCCAAGTGATAGCGAGGAAATTTCTAAAGAAACAACTATATCAGTTAATCAAACCATTGATACCATGCCAAATGAATTAATTGAATCTGAAAACTCATCATTAGCATTCATAAATGAAACTCAGTCGTTAGCAAAAAAATCAGAGCAGCCAATTGAAAAATATGAAGATTTGAGCGAAGTTGTCAAGGCAACCCCTGAATTAATTCGTAAAGTTCAATACGCTCTAGCTGATGCTGGATTTAATCCTGGTGCAATTGATGGAAAAAGTGGGGCTAAGACTATAACTGCATTGAAAAATTTTCAAAAACAGAACAATCTTACAGTAGGTCAGCTAACTAAAGGAACGCTGCAAAAGCTTAATGTATCCTATCAATAGGTTTTGACAAGAAATTTGTTTCAATACAGACTGGAAAAAGATGGCTACAGATTATTCTGAAAGCATCTCTCTCAAATTAGAGAATTAATTCATTATAAAGATCTATTTTTCCAGTCTGTATCTTCATAATTATTAATTGTCACTAATTAATTTAATTGTAAGAATTTCTAGCGTTGTTTACAGTATTGTGGAGAATACTGTAAATGAACATGCACAAACATATAAGACTTACGCCACTTGACCGTCAGGAGCTGTGGCAGCTTTACCAGACTCGCTGCTGGAAAGTGTCCCAACTTGCCGAACGCTTTCGAGTCTCAAGGCCCACGATCTACACCGTTCTCAAACGGGCGAGGCTCAAGGAGTTTGTTCCCCCGCGACAGTACCAATCAACGTTTTAAAATAATCCAGTACGGTCTCAAACGCTTGGCCAAAGTCGAGCAGTCCATCCAGGAGCGCTTGAAACGCGAGGCAAAGCGTTATAACAAGTCTGATCCCGGCGAACTCGTGCATTTCGATACTAAACGCCTGCCTTTACTCAAAGGCCAATCACCCACCCAACCCAGGGAATACCTGTTTGTCGCAATTGATGACTTCTCCCGAGAACTCCATGCAGCCATCCTGCCCGATAAAACCCGGAATAGCGCCGCCTGGTTCCTCACCGAAACCGTTATCGCCCAATGCCCTTATCAGATCGATTATGCTTATTCTGATAACGGCAAAGAATATAAAGGTACTGACCGCCATGCTTTCGTTAAAACCTGCAAAGCGCACGGCATCGGCCAGAAATTCACTCAAGTCAATCGACCCCAAACCAACGGCAAAGCTGAACATGTTATCCGCACCTTGATGCAGATGTGGCATGACAAGACCAACTTTAAAGACTCCATCGACCGGCAAATTCAACTCGGCCGCTTTATTAACTTTTATAACACTGTCAAACCACATAAAAGTTTGAATAACTCAACTCCTTATGAAATACTCCAACATTATTTCAATCAACCTCTCTGTAAACAACCCTGAGATTTCTTACAATTTAATATATAAATATGATGATCAGATTTTTATATAAATTTAGGAATTAGAAGAATTAATATTTTTATTCTAGAATCGTTGCTTTGGTTTATAAAATATACATGCTAGCATATCGATACCTAATAGAATAATGACAAATAGAATAGCGATTTTATTTTAAAATATTTTTATTCATAATTATTATTAAGCTGTGAATTACATTGAGACTTTTTTCTTTTTATAAAAAAGAAATGGTATTACATTAATTAACCAGAATAAGAAAACGATAGAAAGATAGTGTTCAATTTGTGAACAAGTTGGTAATTCCTATTTTATCGTGAAATAAAAAATAAAATTAGTACTAAAAAATAGCGGAGAGAAATTAAATGGGCATTCCTTTTTTACAAAAATACCGTGTTGGTAGTTATATATTAAAGCAGAAGATTCAAGGTAATAAACGTTATCCTTTAGTACTAATGTTGGAGCCTTTATTTCAATGTAATCTGGCATGTGCAGGTTGTGGCAAGATTGATTATCCAGATGATACTTTACGACGCCGAATGAGCGTACAAGATTGTCTAGCAGCCGTTGATGAATGTGGCGCACCCGTCGTCTCAATCGCTGGTGGAGAGCCACTCATTCATAAAGAAATGCCACAGATTGTAGAAGGTATTATCAAACGAAAAAAATTCGTCTATTTATGTACCAATGCACTATTACTAGAGGATCGAATGGATGATTATCATCCTTCGCCGTATTTTACTTTTTCAATACATCTTGATGGCAACAAAGAACGTCATGACACATCAGTTTGTCGTGAAGGAGTTTATGATAAGGTAATTCCGGTTATTCAAGAAGCTCTCAAGCGCGGCTTCAGAGTCACAGTAAACTGTACGCTCTTTCAAAATGAAACGGCAGAAGAAGTTGCAGAATTTTTTGACACTGCTACTGAATTAGGAGTAGAAGGGATCAATGTATCCCCAGGATTCAGTTATGAACATGCTCCGCGCCAGGATGTTTTTTTGCAGCGATCAGTTAGCAAGCGCCTTTTTCGCTCAATCTTTCAAGAAGGGAAAAAAAGAAAGCAGGCATGGAGATTCAATCACTCCAGTCTTTACTTAGATTTCCTCGCAGGCAATCAAAATTATCAATGCACTGCATGGGGTAATCCCACACGCAACCTCTTTGGTTGGCAACGACCTTGTTATTTATTGGTAGATGAGGGTTATGCAGCCAGCTTCCGTGAATTAATGGAAGAAACAGATTGGGATAAATACGGTGTAGGCAATAATCCCAAATGTGCTAATTGTATGGCTCACTGTGGATTCGAGCCGACCGCGATTAACGATACATTTGCTCACCCCCTTAAAGCACTGCGCGTAAGCCTTCGTGGACCACGTCTTGATGGGCCTATGGCACCCGATCCTTCACAAAAGAACTTAATCTCCCCTAAAGTTAATGCCTCGCAGAAGGAATTTCCAATACCCGTAGTAGTTGAACAAAAAACAAATACCTCAACCACTTCATCAAGCAATCTAACTCGCTCTGATAAATAGCATAGAATATCTCATTTGTGACTTAATTATATAAAGTAGCAAAGGATAGCGCTTTTACTCTGAATTAATTCTGAGGAGTTTGATTTAAATAGGATGATGATAGAGCTTGCAATATATTTAGCTTTTGTAGGTACTTTTCTTTGGTGGATGATAGTGCTGGTTCCTTGGCGACCATGGGATACACAAGAGTCTTTAGAGTCAACAAATGATGAAAAGCTACCTTTAGATGATATTACAGTGCTTATTCCCGCACGCAATGAAGGATTGCTTATCAAGCAAACATTGGATGCACTAAGCACACAAGGCTTAAATCTACAAATCATCGTTATAGATGATCAGTCGGATGATGACACTGCTGAGCAAGCACAGAATTGGGGGGTAACAGTATTATCTGGCACACCGCCGCCAGCTGGCTGGAGTGGGAAATTATGGGCATTGGAACAAGGATTAAGCAAAGTTCGTACACCCTACACTTTATTACTGGACGCAGATATTACACTCACTCAGGGAATTGTTACCACTTTACTTAAAAAAGCGCGCGAAGAGAATCTAGCATTTGTATCTTTAATGGCAGAACCCTCTCTTCACCGTTTTATTGAACGTCTGCTGATGCCTGCCTTTGTGTTCTTCTTTAAACTACTTTATCCCTTCCGGCTTGCTAATAAACCTGGGTCACGAGTTGCCGCTGCAGCTGGCGGATGTATTCTGGTCAAGACTAACGTATTGCGGACAATAGGAGCATTTGCCAGTTTGCGGGATGCATTGATTGATGATTGTACGCTGGCATCCCGCATCAAGCACGCTGGTTTGCCCACTTGGATCGGCCTTAGCCATTCTGCTCGGAGTCATCGGGGTTATGATGATATGAAAACAATTTGGAATATGGTAGCACGAACAGCTTATACACAACTACATTACTCTCCCTTATTGCTTTTTGCTTGCACACTGATCATGGTAAGCATGTTCTGGTTTGCCCCGTTAGTATCCTTATTCTTTCCTTTAAATACAATTGTAATTATTACTGGCATATTAACGTGGATTGCCATGATCATTGTTTACCTGCCAATTTTACGTTATTACCAGCGCTCCATGCTTTCGGTAATGGCACTTCCTATTATCGGTACTTTGTTTTTACTGATGACATGGACTTCAGCATTCCGATTCTGGCGTGGTGAGCGTGCTCAATGGAAAAATCGTCGATATGAGATCTCTGCTTGAATTTAGAAGCATCAAATATGTCTTAATTACACTCATCTTACTGTCATTGGCTACTGTGGCCAGGGCTCAAGATTTCCAATCCGACACCCCAGAACATGTCATCCAGGGATTACAGGAAACATTCATTCAGACGATGAAAAAAGGAGACGAGCTAGGTTATCGCGGCCGCTTAGAGCTCATGACACCTGCCATCAATCGCTCGCATGATATGGATACCATAATACGTTCAATACTGGGGGCTAATTGGAACAAACTAGATGGGAAGCAACAACAGAAAATCTCTGAAACCTTCCGTAAACTCAGCATTGCTACTTATGCTGAAAGGTTTAATCGTTATGACAGGGAACGTTTTGAAATTATAGAGCAGCGCTTGTTGCCGCGTGATCAGATATTAGTAAGAAGTAAATTGATTCAGGCGGATGGTAATTCCATAAACTTTGATTATGTATTGCATCAAAGCAAAGAAGGATGGCTCATTATTAATATTCTAGTGGATGGTGTCAGTGATCTTGCCATGAAGCGGGCTGAATATAATGCAATCTTAAAACGAGATGGTTTCGAAGCACTGATCGCGATGCTTGAGCAAAAAATACTTCAAACAGAGCAGAATTAGCATAGCAATGAAAGAACTGAGTATGTGAGCAAGGAGCATGCAGGGATAAGCGCATGAAGAGTAGAATTTGGAACATATCAATTTAGCTTGGCAAAAGAGACAGCATTGGTCAGTCCTGCAATGTGCTTATATAGTTACTTATTCAAAACTTACTTAAGTTTGATGCATCCACCATGGCTCAAATCACTGACAAAAGTCGCCAATCGCACAGAAAATCGCGATAGTGTTCATCCGAATCTGACTCCTCTAATGATGAAACTCTTTTTAAGAACCGCTTCATCATAAGGAATTTAGTTTCCTTTTACAGCTTTTCTTATGTTGAACTCACGTTAATATTAATACTAGAACGAGCGATCAACTGAAGAATCTAGGTTAATAGAATTGGTAATTTCTTACCTTTTCAAATGGATCAATCACAAACAACACTTCTCAAGTGCATCAATCATCATTCCTGCTACGTTAAATCCAGTCTGATTGGTAATTTCCTGCATTCCGGTTGGACTCGTAACATTGATTTCGGTCAATGAGTCACCAATTACATCAAGCCCTACAAGCATCAATCCTTGTTTATATAATTGCGGACCTACTGTATTTGCGATTTCAAGATCGCGTTCGGACAATGGTTGAGCTATACCAATGCCACCAGCAGCAAGGTTGCCACGGGTTTCACCTGGCTTGGGTTTGCGAGCAAGTGCAAAGGGAACGGATTTTCCAGCAATAAGTAAAATGCGCTTGTCACCTTGACTGATTTCGGGTAGAAAACGCTGCGCCATAATGGTGCGTGTGCTGTAATGAGTAAGCATTTCAAGAATAACGCTAATATTATGATCAGCGCTATGAATACGAAATACACTCGCCCCTCCCATTCCATCAAGTGGTTTTAATACAATATCTTTATGCTCATCAAGAAACTCTCGAATCAGAATCTCTTGTCTGGTTACTAGAGTGGGTGGAATAAATTGAGAAAATTTCGCAATGGCAAGCTTTTCATTATGATCACGTATACTTCTTGGGCTATTGACAACAAATGCGCCTTGCTGCTCAGCAAGCTCCAATAGATAAGTACTGTACACATATTCCATATCAAATGGCGGATCTTTGCGCATTAATACCACATCAAATTCTTGGAGCGGTATTGCTTCTGACAGACCTTCTTGGTACCAGCGAGATTTTCTGTCTTTTTGATTAGTTAAGGTCAATTTCCGTGAGAATCCGGTCACTAACTTATCTCTCCAGACAATGTCTCCTTGCTGCATGACAAATAGTTGATGATCGCGGCCAACAGCTTCACGCATCATGGCAAAACTTGAGTCTTTGTCAATTTTAATTGAGTCCAGTTGATCCAGTATGAAAGCGAGCTTCATTGAATGTTAGTTCTGCAATGTTTCTAAAGTTTGGTTAGGAGGCATTGTTATGTGGCGCTCTAATTCTAGCGAAGCCGCCAGTAATGCTAGCCGTGCTACTACACCGTAGGCATAAAACCGGTTTGGCGCGGAATCCGGAAGAGCAGCATGGTTAGGTTGCACACAGGAAGTATCAAAAGCTAACGGTACAAAATGCATACCCGGAGCATTTAAATTTTCATCAACACCTCTTCCTGTATGAACACGATAAAAACCTCCCACTACATACCGATCTATCATGTAAATAACAGGTTCGGCAACTGCCTGATTGATGCTCTCAAAAGTATACACACCTTCTTGTACCAGTACGTGTGTAACCGATAAGCCTTCTTTGGTTATTGCCATTTTATTGCGCTGCTTACGATTGAGTTTATACACATCCGCACTATCTTTAACGGTCATAATACCCATACCATAGGTACCAGAATCAGCTTTAACAATAACAAAAGGTTTTTCTTTGACGCCATACTGAGTGTATTTCTCCTGGAGATCTTTCAGTATTTCATCAACTGCTGCAGCAACACAATCCTCCCCTTTTTTCTCACGAAAATCAATTTTGCCACAGGAGCCAAAATAGGGATTAATTAACCATGGGTCGATTCCAATCAGTTCGGAGAATTCTTGAGCTACACTGTCATACATGGAAAAATGCTGAGACTTTCTGCGTGTCGACCAACCTGCATACAATGGCGGAATGACGATCTGATCAAGATCCTTCAAAACTTCTGGAATACCACTCGAAAGATCATTATTGAGTAAAACAGCGCATGGTTCGAAATTTGCCACAGACAGCCTATTATTCTTGCGTTGTATCGGCTCTAATACCAAAGTATTCCCATCAGGGAGGTGAATCGTCGTCGCACTAGTAATTTCTGGCAAGAGGGAACCAACACGAACATGCATGCCCGCATGCCTCATAATGTCTTGCAGTATAGCAACGTTCTGCAAGTAAAAAATATTACGAGTATGATTTTCCGGTATAAGCAATATGCTATGTGCATCAGGGCAAATTTTCTCAACAGCAGCCATCATGGCTTGAACGCATAGCGGTAAAAATTCTGGATTGAGATTATTGAATCCACCAGGAAAAAGATTGGTATCAACCGGTGCAAGTTTAAACCCGCTATTGCGCAAATCTACAGAACAATAAAAAGGAACGGTATGTTGTTGCCATTTGCCACGCAACCAATGTTCAATAGCAGGCATTGCTTCAAGAACACGTTTTTCCAGTTCGAGAATTGGGCCGCGTAGCGCAGTTGTTAGATGAGGAACCGGCATGAAATATATGTATTTAAAAATAATACATTATAACATTACAAGTGATTCGAGCTAATCATTGCCATTGGAGCGAGAATATTCAGCCATGAGATCATGGAAAAAACACAGGCATCTCTGCAATCGTATTTTTCCAGCCTTAAGGACGCAGGCATTTGGATACAGCTAGGGTCTGTTGACGTTTTGAGATAAGTTATTCCATAAATAGAAAGCAAACTCGTAATATTGAGGTTCTCACACCACTAATAAAACGAGTTTGCGATGCCCCGACTGATGCTCACTGATGAGTTCTGGCCGAAGCTGGAGAAGATTCTGCGTCAAGAAGCGATTTATAACAAGCGCAATTTGCGCATGACAGTAGAAGGTATGCTATACCGAATGCGGGTTGGTTGTCCGTGGCGAGACTTACCTGACGTGAGTTCGACATAAGAATCACAACCCTACAAGTGGAAGAGCTTGAGTGAATCTGATATTAAGTGAAGGTTTCTTCTCGCGGAACGTGTAAGC
>NZ_FNPJ01000054.1 GCF_900107265.1 Nitrosomonas sp. Nm33
CCAGGCCAAAACAATCAGAAAAAAGGAAGGATGCTCCATCGAGCAGCTCTTTACCGCTTATGCACTTTAAATCATTTTATATGGGATCAGCTATAATTCATGTACCGCTTCTTTTGCCATCCGTTCCCGAAAAATTGCATCGTCTGCTGCCTCACGTAGACGATACAGGGAAATCACCGCGGCCCGGCCTGCCAGATCCGCCATCCCGAATACGAAGTTCAGATTTCCTGCATAAAGATCACTGCTGGTGATGCCTAGAACCCGTTGCCCGGGTTGATGTTGTAACAACGCAAGCAAAACCTCGGCATGATATTGTCGACGATCTAGCTGATAAGCTTCCGGCGGCAGGCTTAATGTCCTGCCGATCTCTGCTGCAAAGCCAAGACGCCGCAAGTCTTCGGACAAGTCAGACAGGTCTTTTGGCAAGATGTCTGCAAATGGTACCAGGGTTACCTGCATAGGAAAATATCCTTTCATAGGTCATTGCGTACTAATTCCATTGCTAAATTAAACCTGACGCGAAGGCGAGCCGCAGACAGTATAAATAATACGGCAAGGAGAAGCCGACAAAGTCAGGTTTGATTTAGAAATGGAATGAGCCAATGGAGTATTTGTTGTGGCAGTTTGTTCCGATTATCGTATGTGACTTCCCACATCAATGCATCGGGACGACGTTTAACCTGCTCAATGAAACCACTGCCCTTTTTACTGATGGTTGCTACTAGCGGCTTACCGCAATCAAACAGTTTCTCCATGGCCGCTATAAAACTTGAAGACAGGCACTCCATCTTACCGATTTCGTCGACCAGATACAGATCGATATCTGGAGCCAGCGCCAATGCGGAGTTTACCGCTGCATCGATACTGGCAATATCCACGCCATATTTGCCCACCCGATGCACATGAGGAAAGTCGGTATGGGCAATGGTCTTTTGCAGGCCGGCAAAGGTTTCCAGGAGGAATCCGCAACGCTCTCCACCCTTGCGTATCTCCCGGGTATAAAAGCCGCCAATACGTTTTCCCCGCAACTGGTCAGCAACTTTGCAGATTATTGTTGTCTTGCCCACGCCTGGCATACCTGTAATTAATAGCATAAGTGATAGGTTTTGGAGAAAGAGTTGAATATATGCCCTGCCGGTCGATAACTATTTACCTATCCATACTCAATATATTAAGGAAGTATGTTTTCGAATCGGGCAGACGGGTTTTGCATGGCGCATTCAAATTCTTTGATATTTATTGTATTGCCTGATTCAATTTTTTCCGAACCAAATCCGGAACGTAAGAAGGGAACTGGCTCAAACTGGCTGAGAGCAGGTCGGCTATAATCTACCGCTGTCCTTCTTATTTCTATATTCGCAGGGATACCTCGACACCCAAGGGAGAGGGAAGAAAATCGAATCACGGGTTTTGGATAAAACATTTTTTTGCCAAATCAATGCCTATCGTTATAATCTTAATGTTAAGAGCTCCTATTTGAGTTAGGAGAGTCATTGCATCATTTCCTTGGCACTTTTATGTCGTTGAGGGTAGTGGCATGCCATTACTTTATTCCGAAGGCGGCACTGAATGCGGGCAGTATTTCATAAAGGGAAATCTTATTGAAACAAAGGATGAGCAATGACTATTTTAATTTGTCATCCCAGCGAGTGGGAATGATATGTAAATAGGATGTATAACCCATGCTAACCGAACAACAAAAAGTCTTGTGGGAACAATTGCGACACACGCTAAGCCGGGATCAGGCGATCTGGTTTGCGGGCTATGTGCAAGGGATAGTGCAGCCCGAGGGTATGGCTGCCACTCTCACCACGCAAAAGAAATTACGCGTATTTTTTGCCACTGAAACCGGCAATTCCAAGATGATAGCGCAGCAAGTGGCCAAACAGGCCAAAGATCATGGCTGGAACGCCTCGCCACAGTCGGTGAAAAAAATTAAGCAAGCCAAAGAATTGCAGGGTGATGAGCCCATTATTTTTATCACCGCGACCCATGGCGAAGGCGAACCGCCGGAGCCGGCGCTGGCTTTTTTTGAGCTGCTCCGCCAGTCAGATGTGTCGCTTAAAGGGGTGAAGTACGCCATGCTCGGGCTCGGTGACAGCAGCTACCCCCAATACAACAAAGCTGCCCGCGACCTTGATGCCTATATGGAAAAGCTGGGGGCGGAACGCATTTATGAACGCGGTGAACTGGATGTGGATTTCGCCAGCCATTACCCGCAATGGATAGCGGGGGTATTGTCAGCGCTGCCTTCCGCGCAGCCGGCCAGCGTGCCGGTTACTGTAGAGACGGCGGCGCCTGCTGGCAAGGGATATTCCCGGTTGGAACCGGTAGTGGGGCGTGTGAGGGAAATTATCAACCTCAATGATCGCGGTTCTGCCAAGGAAACCTATCATATCGAAATCGAACACGATGAACCACTGGCCTATGCGCCCGGCGACGTGGCGGGCATTATTCTGCCCCATTTCGCTGAGGGAGTGGACCACCTTACGCCGCGTCTTTATTCCATTGCTTCATCGCCTTTGGCGCATGCCGGCAACATTCACCTGACGGTGGCGCTGGCGTGGCATCGGTGCGAAAGCGACGAGATTGGTTACGGGCTGTGTTCACGCTATTTAGCCGATTTGGAAGTAGGTGATGAAGTGAAATTTTTTATCCAGCGGAACAGCCTGTTCAAACTACCGGAGGATGAACGTGACATTATTATGATCGGCCCCGGCACAGGCATAGCGCCGTTTCGCAGTTTTGTCTGGGAACGGGCAGAGCGTGGGGCGAGCGGGCGCAACTGGCTGTTCTTCGGAGAGCAGCATCAACACTGTGATTTTCTCTATCAGGCTGAGTGGATCGACTTTGTGGAGACGGGGGCACTGCATAAAATCGACCTCGCCTTCTCCCGCGATCAGGAACACAAAGTCTATGTCCAGCATTGCCTGAAAGAAAAAGCGAGTGAATTGTTAGAATGGGTAGACGGTGGTGCGGTGATTTATGTCTGCGGAGCAAAAGATCCCATGAGCAAAGACGTGGAGCAAACTCTGCTGGAAATCTTCGCAGCTAAAAAAGGCAGTTACGAAGCTGCACAAGAATTCCTCGACCAATTGCATGATGATAACCGTTATGTGAAAGATGTCTATTGATGCAGCTGTTATTCAATCTTTTTCGGTACAACATGATAAGCAATGAAAACGATTATGACTGAACAAAACCTTTCACCTGTTGAAGGCATCAAGACTCGTAGCCGGGGGTTGCGCGGTACACTGGCCGAAGGATTGAAGAATCAGCTTACCGGGCAGCTTTCGGCGGACGATCAGCAGCTCGTCAAGCATCACGGCATCTACCAGCAAGACGATCGCGACCGCCGCAACGAACGCGAGGCAAAAAAGCTGGAACCGGCTTATTCCTTCATGATTCGCCTGCGCCTGCCAGGTGGCGATATCACTCCGCAACAATGGCTGGGGTTGCAACCGTTACTGAATGAGAACACCACTGGTGTCTTCAAAATTACCACGCGCCAGACCATTCAGGTGCATGGTGTCGTCAAGTCAAAGCTCAAACCCACTTTACAATGGTTTAATAAATATGGACTTGATACCATAGCCACTTGTGGTGATGTCAATCGCAATGTTATGGCGGGCTCGCATCCCTCCACTTCCTCGTTCCACGAAGAAGTCCATGCGTTTGCAGTTAAAATCAGCAAATACTTGTTGCCCAAAACCAAGGCGTATACGGAGATATGGTTGGATGGGGAGCGTCTGGACAGGAATGCTGAGCCAGAACCCGACCCGCTCTACCAGAATCGCTATATGCCGCGTAAATTCAAGGTGGGCATCGCCATTCCGCCGCATAATGAGATTGATATTTTCACGCAGGATGTGGGCTTAATTGCCATCGAGAAAAACGGCAGGCTGGCAGGATTCAACGTGACTGTGGGCGGAGGGCTGGGTTGCACTCATGGTAACGCGGCGACTTATCCGCGACTGGGCGATATGCTGGGCTTCATCAAGCCGGATCAAGTGCTGGACACGGTGTGGCAAATCGCAGCCGTGCAGCGCGACAACGGCAACCGCACCGATCGCAAGCAAGCACGTTTGAAATACACCATTGATCATATGGGGCTGGAAGTATTCAAAGCCGATCTGGAAAGTCGCTTGGGGTTTACGCTGGCTGCGCCGCGTAGCTTCGCTTTCAACGCCCGTGCCGACTATTATGGCTGGCTGCAAGACCACAGAAACCGCTGGCATTATACGCTGTTCATCGAAAATGGGCGTGTGGTGGACAATCCGGAGTATCGTGCGAAATCAGCGCTGGATGTTATTGCGAGAAGCAATTTATGCAACTTCCGCTTGACCGGTAACCAAAACATCATGCTGCTGAATGTGGCGGCAGAGGATAAGGCGGCGATAGATGAGATTCTAGAAGCGCATGGCATCATTAAAACGCAAGCTGCACTCATGCCCATTCGCACCCATGCCATTGCCTGCGTGGCACTGCCCACCTGCCCGTTGGCCCTGGCAGAAGGGCAGCGTTATCTCCCCGAACTGATTGGTAAGGTGGAGAAGCTGCTGGAAAAATACGC
Source organism: Nitrosomonas sp. Nm33 (assembly GCF_900107265.1). Lineage (GTDB taxonomy): Bacteria > Pseudomonadota > Gammaproteobacteria > Burkholderiales > Nitrosomonadaceae > Nitrosomonas. The sequence continues at coordinate 4,574 of NZ_FNPJ01000054.1, forward strand.
GCTCACACAGGACGAAATCAGTATTCGCCTCACAGGTTGCCCGAATGGTTGTGGTCGCCCTTTTGTAGCTGAGATTGGACTGGTGGGGCGCTCAGTGGGGCATTACGATTTGCGGCTGGGCGGTGACCGCCTGGGCTATCGTCTCAATACCCTTTACAAGGAAGGGCTAGATGAATCCAAAATCTTGAGCACACTCGACAGCTTGCTGGCAGACTATGCCCGCGGACGCATGGAGGGCGAAACTTTTGGTGACTATTGTCAGCGGCAACTGTTTACACAGACAAGTGAAACCTGAACCCGTTGGTCAAGGTTTGATTTGGAAATAAGGGGTTTATATTTTAGAGGACCCCTCAGTCGACCCTTTATTTTCTCTTATTTTCCGATTTATTCTCCGATCGAGGGGCGCACAGGAAACGTAATGATGTTAATGAAGGATCACTTATTGCTGATGCGCCGTTTTAGCCAGTTAATCAAGCCGCCCTCTAGAAGCATTTCAACTTGTCTTTTCGAGAGGGCATGTTCGACCGGAATGCTGTAATTCCTCGTCGTATTTAAGACCATTAATTCCCGACCTTCAGTCACTGCTTTGCGCAGGTTTTTTAGTGACAGGATGTCCCCTTGTTGCAATTCATCATAATCCACCGGTCGTTTCAGGGTAAGCGGCAGTACACCAAAATCGATAAGATTCTGCCAGTGGATGCGGGCGAAGCTTTTGGCGATGACAATCCGCAGGCCGAGAAAATAGGGTGCAAGAGCAGCGTGTTCTCGACTGGAACCCTGGCCATAGTTGTTTCCGGCGAGAATGGCATGACCCTTAGTGTCATGAATCTCGCGTGCCCGTTTGGGATAGGTGGGGTCGATCCTCTCGAAGGCGAATTCACTGATCTTGGCGATATTGCTGCGGAAAGGGAGCACGCGAGTGCCTGCGGGAAGGATTTCATCGGTGGAGATGTTATCCTTCAATTTGAGCAAGATCGGTAAAGTGAATTCGTCGGAGAGCAGTTCGAAAAGAGGTAGGCCTTGGATATTGGGACCTTTGATCAAGTCTATGCTTCGTGCAATTTCTGGTGGCAGCGGCGCTACCAGCATTTCGGTATTGACAAGAGGATGTTCCGGATCGCGGACTCGGGGATAATCCATGCCTAATGTCCGCGGGTCGGTGATTACCCCGGTCAAGGCCGAGGCGGCGGCGGTTTCAGGACTCACCAGATAAACTTGGTCCTCCTGGGTGCCTGAGCGGCCGGGGAAGTTTCGCGGTACCGTTCTCAAGCTGATGCGACCAGTGGCGGGCGCCTGACCCATGCCTATACAACCGCCGCATCCTGCTTGATGAATCCGCGCTCCGGCACGGATCAGAGACAGGAGATGGCCGTCTTTCACCAGATTTTCCAGGATCTGGCGTGATGTCGGATTGACGTCGAAGGAGACGTCTTCGTGGATTTGCTTCCCCTTGACGATTTCAGCGGGGACGGCAAAGTCGCGATAACCAGGATTTGCCGATGAGCCGATATAAGCCTGATAGATTTTGGCGCCAGCCACCTCCCGGACGGGGACTATGTTGCCGGGACTCGATGGTTTTGCGATCAAGGGCTCCAGAGTGGAAAGGTCGATTTCCTCATCGATATCGTAGCGCGCATCGGCGTCAGCGGTCAATTCCACCCAGTCTTGCTCCCGGCCTTGGGATTTGAGGAAACGCCGGACTTCATCGTCGCTGGGAAATACTGTCGTGGTAGCCCCAAGTTCAGCCCCCATATTGGCGATCACATGTCGGTCCATGGCGCTCAGGTATCTCAATCCAGGTCCATGATATTCGATAATGCGGTTAACGCCACCGGCGACACCGTGGCGGCGTAGCATCTCCAGGATCACATCCTTGGCGCTGACCCAGTCCGGAAGCTCGCCCACCAAGCGGACACCCCAAATCTGGGACATTTTGAAATAGAAGGGTTTTCCCGCCATGGCGAAAGCCACTTCTAATCCACCAGCGCCAATCGCGAGCATGCCGATGGCGCCGGCTGCGGGCGTATGACTGTCTGAGCCGAGCAATGTTTTGCCCGGTTTTCCGAAACGCTCCTGATGCACCGGGTGGCTGACGCCATTTCCCGCTCGGCTGTACCAGAGGCCGTAGCGTTGGCAAGCGCTATGAAGAAAAATATGGTCATCGGCGTTCTTGTAATCTTCCTGAATCAGGTTATGGTCTACATACTGGACCGAAACCTCCGTTTTTACCCGATCCAGTCCCATAGCTTCCAGTTCGAGCATGACCAGAGTGCCAGTGGCATCTTGGGTCAGCGTCTGATCAATGCGGATGCCGATTTCTGAACCTGTAGTTATTTCCCCCTCGATTAGATGCGAGCGGATCAGTTTTTGTGCAAGGTTGTCGCCCATGATCGTCTCCCAAGAAAGATTGTCAAAATCTATGCTTCACATAAATATTAGGCTAAAGAAACCGACGATAGTTTAGTCAAACATACTGTTACATGATCAAGGAAGATCTGATTTTGCTTAAAACATCATTAAAAATGATGAGTGGAAGAGATTGCAAAGAGCTTTGTCATGAAGAAAAATTGTGATTGCGCTGCAGTTAGTGAAGCAGTATATGTCCACTTATTCCATTTCCAAATCAAACCTGACTTTGTCGGCTTCACCTTGCCGTATTATTCATACTGTCTGCGGCTCGCCTTCGGGTCATTTTTGATTTGGAAATGGAATTACCTCTTGCCTGTGCAGATTGCGAGCAGAGTATCTGTTTGGTGTAAAGGTGGCAGTTTTTGGGAATCTGTTAAAGACCAAGCTGAGGAGTAAAATTGGGCTCAATAACTCATTTTGTCATTAGTTGCGAGCATGGTGGCAATCGTATCCCGACTCAGTACCGGCACCTATTTCATGGATTGGAGATTTTATTGGATAGCCATCGCTGCTATGATCGTGGTGCGTTGCGCATGGCGAAGGATCTGGCTCAGTTATTGAATGCTTCCTTGTTTGTTGCGACTACGAGCCGTTTGTTGATCGATCTTAACCGCTCTATTGGCCATGCGCAATTATTTTCCGAAGCGACCAAATATGTGTCGGCTAGCATTCGACGCGAGATTCTGACACATTATTATCTGCCTTATCGCACTCAGGTCGAGCAAACCATCGCTGAGTCAATCCGGAGAGGAGAGCGAGTTATCCATATTTCTTCGCATAGTTTTACAGCCGTGCTTGATGGGGAAGTGCGTCACGCTGATATTGGTCTCCTTTATGATCCATCGAGATTGGCTGAACGTGATTTATGCTGCCGCTGGCAGGCAAGCCTCAAAACAAAGGCACCTTATTTAACCATTCGACGTAATTATCCCTATGCAGGTAAGGCTGACGGTTTGACCACCTACTTACGCCGTCAATTTCCAGCGGAAGCCTATTTGGGGATCGAGTTGGAAATCAATCAGAAACATGTCCGCGACAGTGGACAGCATTGGCAGGCGCTGCGTCATTTAGTGCTAGAAACCCTCCATGACGTGATTGGGTGAAGCATTGATTCCTGCCGCTTAGAATAAGCGAAGCAAAAATAGTATTATCTGTTTTTTTAAGGTTGATCTTGTCTTTTGGGCATCTTGAACCTAAAAGAAAAAAATGCTTCTAATTCTCTGATTTTTTGTGCTGATTGTGCTGGGTTAAGTGTTCTTCCTGATCGCGTCATTCATTGCAGTCATTTTTGATGAAAAGGGGTGTTTATTTTTTCAATATGTTTTAAGGTAGTCGGCCAAATCGTGAACAGCATGATGGCGCATTTTCGGGTGACGCTCAAAGCAGCATTTCGATTAGAGGATCAGTAAGCGTTTTATGGTTTCAACACGTAGCAAATTCCTTCAATCTACCGCAGATTACACCGACACAGAAGCCTGGCTGAATGAACTGGCCGCACAGTTTGCGTCCGCCGAGATCACACTGCTGCGTCAGGCTTGCGCAATGGCTACACCGCTGTATAGCAAGCAGCACACGCTGACCGGTATGCCCTTGCTGCTGCATGCGATAGGCGCGGCATCCATTCTCATTGGTATGCGCATGGATGTCGAAACCGTCACTGCCACTCTACTGCACGCGGTGCCTGAGTATCTGGACGACTGGTATGCGCAGGTAGAAAATCAATTCGGCGTCAGCATCGCTGAGCTGGTGAAAGGTATCTCGCGCATGGAACAGATCCGCCAATTCAGCGAAATTGAGCAACTAGACGCATCAGGGGGCAGAGGCGACCAGGCGCAGCAAATCGAGAGTCTGCGCCAAATGTTGCTAGCTATGGTGCAAGATATCCGCGTGGTGCTGATCAAGCTGGCTGAGCGCATGCAGACCATGCGCTATCTTTCCGGTGCCAGCAGTGAATTGCAGCAGCGAATCGCTTGTGAGACGCGCGGTATTTTCGCACCACTCGCCAACCGGCTGGGCGTGTGGCAGATTAAATGGGAGTTGGAAGATCTCGCGCTGCGCTACTTGGAGCCGCAGCTATACAAAGAAATCGCGCGTCTACTGGACGAGCGGCGCGTAGATCGCGAGCAGTACATCGCCGACGTGATTGCCCAGCTCAAGCAAGAATTGTTGCAAGCTAATATCAAGGGGGAAGTCAGTGGACGGCCTAAGCACATTCACAGCATTATCAATAAGATGCGTCGGAAGAATCTTGAGTTCAATGAGCTCTACGACATACGCGCAATGCGTATCCTGGTGGATGATATCAAGGACTGCTACGCTGCACTAGGATTGGTGCATCACCTGTGGCAGCCGATTCCCGGCGAATTTGACGACTACATTGCGCGCCCCAAGAGCAACGGCTACCGCTCGCTGCATACCGCCGTGATCGGTCCACGTGGCTTGGCGCTTGAGGTGCAGATTCGTACCCACGACATGCATCACAACTCTGAGTTGGGCGTAGCCGCGCACTGGCGCTACAAGGAGGATGGCAAGTCGGATAGCAAATTCGACGAGAAAATTGCCTGGTTACGCCAGATTCTAGCGTGGAAGGACGAAGTTAGCGACGGGGGTGATCTGCTTGAGCAATTCAAGAGCGAGCTTTTTCAGGACAAGGTTTTCGTGCTGACACCACAAGGGAAGGTGATCGACCTACCCAAGGGTTCGACGCCTATCGATTTTGCCTACGCTCTGCACACTGACCTCGGCCACCGCACGCGCGGCGCCAAGGTGGACGGCAGAATCGTACCGCTCAACACTCATCTGCTGAATGGTCAGCGTGTAGAAATCCTCACCTCCAAGTTGGGTGCACCTAGCCGCGACTGGCTCAACCCAGCGCTCGGCTATCTGCAGAGCCCGCGCTCACGAGCCAAAGTGCGCTACTGGTTCAAATATCAGAACTTCGAGGAGAATGTGGCAGTCGGCCGCGTCAAACTGGACCGCGAACTCCATAGGGCAGGTGTCGGCAGTATGAATCAGGAGAAGCTGGCACATAAGCTACATTACAACCATCTTGAGGATTTGCTTGCTGCTATCGGCCGTGGCGATGTTAGCGAGCACCAGATTGCCCTTGCCATTCAAGAGACTACGCCGCCTAAGCCAGCGGAAGCACCCCCGGTCTTTACCACTAAGCACATGCCCCCGCTCAAGGCGCCGTCAGGCATTGTGGTCGAGGGTGTCGGCAATCTGCTTATCAACCTGGCCAAGTGCTGCAAACCGGTGCCACCGGATGTTATCGTCGGCTATATTACACGCGACCGCGGAATGTCCATTCACCGTCAGACCTGTGCTTTCGTCACTCGTCTGCCAGAAGAACGGCATGCCCGCCTACTGCATGCCCACTGGGGCGCTGGCGCAAATCTCGTCACCAGCGTCGATATCGAAGTAGAAGCCCATGACCGCCAGGGCTTACTGCGCGATATCAGCGACCTGTTTGTGCGAGAAAAAGTTAATGCCACTAAGGTCAATGCCACCAAAGGCAATACCCAAAGCCGCAGCAATTTGGCAAAAATGCAGTTTTCGCTTGAGATCACCAATCTGGATCAGCTGCAGCGCCTGCTCGCGCTGATTCAACAGGTGCCCGATGTGATTACAGCGCGGCGACGGGAGTAATGGCTACTCACTCTAGCGTATGCACGAAATAAGCCGTTTGATGTAACCGGCTAATAGTTCGTCAGTGCCGAATGCAAAACTCTGTCCCGAAATGATTCCTGGCGGCAAGAAAAATTAATGAATCGGCTGCGAATACGATTGATCGCATTTTGGCGGAACAATGAGAACCATCGCTTGCTATCCTCAAATCCAGCGTGATCACCAAAGTTCTTAACCATTTTGACTTACTTGCCTGTATACTACCCTTAAATAACTTACAGATTAGGAAAGATCTTCTTCAGAGTAGCAGCTATCCCACCTGTCTGGCAGTTCGAGGAAACTATTATCTTTTCCATATTTGTTGTTTTTAATTATTTATTGTCATCTAGTGACGACATTTCAAATTATATTTAAATACCATTTACATATTAATGCAATTGTTTATAAGTATAATTCTTACACTACCTGAATAGCCCCTGACTAAGCAGTCTGTCTGGTTTGGGAAAATTGAGACTTGATCGTCTATAGACTGACGCAAGCGTCAATCCTTATCCTTGAATGAGGAGATTATTCCTGCTAATAAAGTTTCCCCGCTGTACATAGCGGGGAATCAAACCTAAAGAGATCAATAAAGATCCCTACATGAGTAGGGGAAATACAATACTACTGATTAATAACTGCTACCAGCATCATCCGATTTTTCTTTTAACTTACTAGTAGCTTCTTCCATTTCCTCTTTGGCTTTTTCAGAAGCCTCATCCGTCGTATTCTTCAAGCTTTCGACAGTTTCATCCATTTTTTCACCTGCTTGCTCAGCAGTTTCTTCAACAGCCTCACCAATGTCATCAATTTTTGCTGCAGCTTTTTCTTCTAATGGACTGCCGGTTTCTTTCATTTTTTCTGCGGCTTCTTCAGTAGTTTTGTCTATAGTATCTTTCAAGCTTTCCACAGTTTTATCTATTTTTTCGCCTGCCCGTTCAGCGGGACCTTCGGAAGTATCACCAATTTCTTCAATTCTCTTAGTAGTCTCATCAATAGCTTTTTTACTGCTTTCTATAGACTCGTCCATCTTTTTACCCATTTGCTCTGCAGTTCCTTCTTGTTTTGAGCAGCCTGTAAAAAGAGCAGTAAGAACAACAAGGGATAGCAATAAAAATAATTTGTTCATCAAATATCTCCTGTAAAAATGAACAGAAAGGGTTTATAGGGTACTACTTTTGAATTTTTAAAAGATTCTGTTGGATGAAGTTTATTCGTTCAATACATCTTTCCTGTCGACGGCAAAAAATGGCGTGGCTGTGTGGAATATGAAGTTGATTTATTATGCATATTTTCTAGCTACATATTTTTATTTTACTTAATTTGTTCAGCGCGTAGGGCGTATTCCTTAATGTGCCGCATGGCATGTGCTGTACATCACAAACCTCGATGCGGTGTAAAGGCTCGGTACTTGTTCTTGGCGTTCATCCGGTACAATGGATTTACGTTATACGCGTATTGCTTACCAGGTACACCGCCTCGATCACCTGGAAATCCTACGAATTTTTAAAACTTGCCGGGTTTTAAATCGCTTCCCTGTCCCCGCTCTCTTTCTATTTCTGAGTTTCCTCTTTGAGTATCTTTCGTTTGAAAGGCAAAAATGCTTCTCGTTACTATCTTTATAATACTCCATAAAACAAAATTTTTTGATTGCTCAGTAGCGTGTTTGACTAAATATCTGGCTTTACGTATAGTTAAAAGGCGTTTATCTTTACTATAAATATTTGAATATAAATATAAATTATGACAGCTAAGCAGCACGCACAGCATTTACTAAATTTCATCGACAACAGCCCGAGCCCATGGCATGCGGTTGCCTCAATCGAGGCAGCGATTAAGGCACTTCAGTTTGTCCAGCTCGATGAAACTGCTAAATGGCAATTGCAAGCAGGCGGGCGATATTACGTAGTGCGCGATGATTCATCAATCGTGTTGTTTGTGCTGGGACACAAAGCGCCTGCCGAAGCGGGTTTTAAGATTGTCGGCGCGCATACCGACTCGCCGGGATTACGGATCAGGCCAAATGCCGCGACTGTAAGCGATGGTCTCGGTCGACTTGGTGTCGAGATTTATGGTGGGCCGATCCTCGCGACCTTTACTGATCGTGATTTGAGCTTGGCCGGGCGGGTCAGCTATGTCGATGGGCAGGGAAATCTCGCGTATAAACTGGTGCGCTTCGAGCGGCCGCTGTTGCGTCTACCGAATCTGGCGATTCACATGAACCGTGGGGTCAATGAAGACGGCTTGAAGCTGCATAAACAAAATGAATTGCCGCTGCTGCTCACGCAATTGACCAGCGATCAACTGCCCCAGCCTTATTTTCTGGCGCTGCTGGCGCAGGCGACAGGCATCAGTGCCTCGCAAGTACTATCCTGGGATCTGGCAGTCTACGATACCCAAAAAGGCACGCTCTGGGGTGGAAATCAGGAATTTTATGCCAACAGCCAGATCGATAATCTGGCCTCTTGCCACGCTGGGCTGCTCGCCTTGCTAGATGAGACCGTGCTGAGTCATGCTGAAAGTACCCTGGTCTGCGCGTTTTTTGATCATGAAGAAATCGGCAGCGAAAGCCATATCGGCGCTGCTGGCAGCTTCTTAACTGATGTATTGCAGCGGATCAGTTTCGCGATATCCCCGGATCGCGAGGACACTGCACGCGCACTGGCTCACAGCTTTTTGATTAGCGCGGATATGGCTCACGCCTATCACCCCAACTTTCCTTCGGCCTATGACGCGGATCATAAAGTATTCGTCAACAAAGGCCCGGTGATCAAATCCAATGCGAACCGCCGCTATAGCTCCGAAAGTGTCTCCATTGCGTGCTTCATTCGTTGGTGCGAGAAAGCCGGTATTCCTTATCAACGCTACTCTCACCGCTCAGATCTGCCCTGCGGCAGCACGATCGGGCCGATTACCTCGGCGAAGCTTGGCATACGCAGTGTCGATGTCGGTTGCCCGATGTGGGCGATGCATAGCATCCGCGAAAGCGCTGGCGTGCAGGATCATGAGTATATGATCAAGGTGCTGAAGCAGTTTTTTATCGATTAGGGCTATAAGCTGTCCCTCTTGCACGTTACTATTCGAATATTTATGCTGCAAAGCACAAGTAATTCCATTCCTAAATCAAAGATGACACGAAGGTGAGCCGCAGACAGTATAAATAATACGGCAAGGTGAAGCCGACAAAGTCAGGTTTGATTTAGAAATGGAATAAGTGATGATGGCGCTGAAAATACCTTATTTAAAATGTAAAAAGGTACCTGAACTTTTGATGCATGAGGTAGCTTGAGTCAAAAAAGAATTCTTGATCGCTTGCCAATCATGATTATTCCTATGTGTTTGCACGTATTTTCTTAACTAGCGTATCTCGATAATCTATTGAAACATCAGAGTTTAATAAAAGGGACTATTATTCTTATTTCCCGCGAGCTACATTATGTTTGTAGTCTGCAGTCACTAGCTTCGTCAATGCAGTCAAGACATACATCGTTATTCTCGCCAGCGCGATTGTAGGCTTACTTGAATTAATTGGCATAATAAGACCGGACGTGCAGCACATCCTTCAAGCTGCCGTCGCTTAGCATCAGAATATCAAAACTGGGGTTGGTGTTGATGTCAGCATCATAGGTGTGATGCTGCTCACCAGAATGGTCCTAAAGGAGGTTGTGTGAATTCTCTAGATGAACTTTGCATCAATACCCTGCGTTTTCTGGCTGTCGATGCCGTTGAGCGCGCACATTCTGGTCATCCCGGGCTTCCGTTAGGTGCAGCGCCCATGGCTTACGTTCTTTGGACACGCTTTCTTCGGCACAATCCGCGAAATCCTTCATGGCTAAACCGTGATCGCTTTTTGTTGTCGGCTGGACACGGCTCCGCTTTGCTTTACGCGCTCTTGCACACAACGGGATATGATCTTTCACTCGACGACCTGAAGCGTTTTAGGCAATGGGGATCGAAGACACCAGGGCACCCGGAATATGGCAAAACTCCTGGGGTGGAAGCGACAACCGGTCCACTGGGGCAGGGGTTCGCAATGGGAATAGGGATGGCTCTCGCAGAGCGTCATTTGAGCAGTTGTTTCAATCAACCTGGTTTCCCACTTATCGATCACTACACTTATGCCATCGTATCGGATGGAGATCTGATGGAAGGTATTTCCTCCGAAGCGGCTTCTCTGGCAGGAACCTTAGGTCTGGGCAAACTGATTTACCTGTACGACAACAATCATATTTCTCTTGAAAGTAGCACAGACGTGGTATTTACCGAGAGTGTTCAGCATCGTTTCGAGGCATATGGATGGCACGTGCTGTCGGTTGCCAATGGCAATGACATTGATGCCATTGAGCAAGCTATCTACGCCGCACGCAGCGAATTGTCCCGTCCCTCCCTAATCTTGATTCGAACGCACATAGGTTACGGAAGCCCAAAGCACGATACCGCTAGTGCACACGGCGAGCCGCTCGGCGAAGAAGCATTGAAAGCAACAAAGAAAAATCTCGGATGGCCTTTGGAACCGGAATTCTATATTCCTAAAGAAGCGAAAGAGCATTTTCAAACAGCAATAACGAAGGGTGTCAACTGGGAGAAAGAATGGAATGAGACACTCGATGCTTACCAGAGAGAGCATTCGGCTCTGGCAGTTACATTTCGCCGCTTGTTGCGGCGGGAGCTGCCGAACGGCTGGAACGAGAATCTTCCTTCTTTTTCGACAAAAGAAGGCCAGATTGCCACACGAGACGCCTCCGGAAAGATCCTGAATGTACTCGCGGAAAAGTTACCCGTATTAATCGGAGGTTCAGCAGATCTTAATCCATCCACGAAGACCACGCTGATGGGCTATGGCGACTTTGGTTTTGATCAGTTCTGTGGCCGCAATATCCACTTCGGTGTCCGCGAGCATGCGATGGGGGCAATCGTCAATGGCATGGCGCTTCATGGCGCAGTCTTGCCGTACGGCGCGACGTTCTTGATTTTCTCTGATTATATGCGTCCACCAATACGGTTGGCTGCGCTGATGCAGACTCATTCCATATTTATTTTTACTCACGACAGTATTGGTCTTGGCGAGGATGGCCCCACGCATCAGCCTGTGGAACAGCTAGCCAGTCTTCGTGCTATCCCGGGTTTTATCGTCATGCGCCCGGCTGATGCCAACGAGACTCGTGCGTGCTGGCAAGTTGCCGTATCTCATCGCGGCCCTGTGGCGCTGGTACTGAGTCGACAAAAATTGCCCGTTCTTGATCCAAGCTGCTATCCCATTGTATCCGGTGTGCAGCGAGGAGCCTATATTCTTGCGGAGGCGCAGGCAGCTCGGCCGGATTTGATACTGATCGGAACAGGCTCTGAAGTTTCTCTTATCTTGCAAGCTCGCGAGATGTTGATTGAAAAGAATGTGCAATCGCGCGTGGTTTCGATGCCATCCTGGGAGTTGTTCGATGCACAGCCACGCGAGTATCGGGAAAGCGTCTTGACGCCTGGAATACCTAAGCTTGCGGTTGAAGCTGCTGCACCTTTTGGCTGGTGCAAATATGTCGGTGATTCTGGTGATATCATCAGCGTGAATCGATTTGGCGCTTCGGCTCCAGGCGAAACCGTGATGCATGAGCTTGGATTCAGTGTTGAAAATGTGGTTGCGCGAGCGATGGCGTTGTTATCGTGAACTACACTTACTTTGGGAAACCATATGCCGTGGCGCATATGCAGCTTCCAGTGCATGATGACGTTCTATAGGATGGTGCTCTAGAGTATTCTGTGAATTGCAGGGTGAGAATGTAGAGGTGTTCTGTGGAGTTTTTAAAAAATTGATCTGCTGTCTGAGCAGGCGGCTTATGACCAACCGTTTTCTTTGCGCACAATCATGAGAGATTGAGAAATGATCAAGTTGAAGCGTGTATATGACGTAGCAGAAACCGCTGATGGTTTACGCTTTCTCGTGGAGCGTCTGTGGCCGCGGGGTATCAAGAAGACTGACTTGAAAATGGACGAATGGTTGAAGGATATTGGACCTAGCGATGATCTACGCCGCTGGTTTGCTCACGATCCGAAGAAATGGGATGATTTTCGTAAACGGTACTTCGCTGAATTAGATTCCAAGCAAGGACTCTGGAAATCCCTTGTTACCGCTGCTCATCATGGAACAGTCACATTGATCTACAGTTCGCGAGATACTAATCACAATAATGCCGTAGCATTGAAAGAGTATCTCGAAGAAAAGATGAAATGACAGACTTTGAGCGATTATAACAACGTCGCCTGAAAAAGCTCGGGATGAAAGGCTCGCATTCTTGCTTGTTCCGGTTTTATCCTTTGGTCTGACTCTCACTTTCTTGAGTAAAACAATAATGCTATGTTCCCTTTGGTCAACGGTGGGCGTCGTTGTTGAGAGGCATGGTGTCATTTAGTACTATAAACACATTCACAATGTGGTTCGATAAAGTATCATGTGGTTATAGCGTATCGATTATTTATTACTGAATTAGATACGAAGGAGGTCATATGGCAATCATCGGTATTGATCTAGGTACTTCCAATTCGGCAGCAGCAGTCTTGCGAGGGGGGCGTCCCGTTATCGTTCCCAGCGCCGAAGGTGTCAGCCTCGGAGGCAAGGCATTTCCAAGTTATGTTGCACTGACTAGTGATGGGCAAATTCTCGTCGGCGAGCCTGCCCGTCGTCAGATGGCGTCGAATGTTGAGGGAACGGCGACTGCTTTCAAGCGCAAAATGGGCAAACGTGAGGTCATCCGTCTCAGGGAACGGGAATATACGCCAGAGCAGCTTTCTGCATTTCTGTTACAAAAAATCAAACGTGATGCCGAAGCCTTTCTGGGTGAACCGGTAGAAAAAGCGGTCGTGACGGTGCCTGCTTATTTTGACGATAATCAACGGGCTGCAACCAAGGATGCCTGTCGCATTGCTGGCCTTGAAGTGGTGCGTCTAGTCAATGAACCAACTGCTGCTTCCTTGGCCTATGGCTTGGATCGACTTGGTCAGGAATTGCGCATCGCTGTAATCGATTTGGGTGGTGGTACGCTTGATGTCACTATCATGGAATTCGGCAAGGGCGTGTTCGAAGTGAAAGCAACCAGTGGCGATACGCAGCTTGGTGGTACGGATATGAATCAATGCATTTTCGAGCACCTGGCTGAGCGTTTCCAGATGGTGACTGGGGTGGATGTCCGGACTGATCGTAAAGCAGCAGCACGCCTGCTCGAGGCAGCAGAAACAGCCAAGATCGAATTGACCAGCAGTGTGACCACGCATATCAGTTTGCCATATTTGACCTCAGTGGCTGGGGAGCCACGCCATCTCGAAATGGACTTGAACCGTACGGAACTTGAGCGTTTGGTACGACCGGTAATTGAACGTTGTCGTCACCCGGTCGAACAGGCCATGCATGATGCAAGCATTAGTCCGCGCGAGGTAGATCGCATCGTATTCGTGGGTGGACCAACGCGTATGCCAGTAGTGCGTGCTTATTTCGAGGAGCTTTTCGGGCGCAAGGCAGAGATGGGCGTTGATCCGATGGAGTGTGTGGCAGCGGGTGCAGCGATTCAGGCCGGTGTGCTGGCAGGAGAAGTGGGCGGTATCGTACTGGTGGATGTGACACCGCTCACATTAGGGGTGGAGACATTAGGAGGAATCGCCACACCGCTGATCGCGCGTAATACTCCCATCCCGGTGAAAAAGACGGAAACGTTTACCACGGCGGCTGATATGCAGACCAGTGTCACTATCCACGTTTTTCAGGGGGAACGTCCCATGGCAGCGGATAATGTTAGCCTGGGTGAATTCAATCTGGAGGGTTTGCCTCCCGCGCCACGAGGGATACCAAAGATCGAAGTAACCTTTGACATTGATTCAAATGGCATTCTAAGTGCTTCAGCAAAAGATCTGGCTGTTGGTAAATCCCAATCCATCAGGATTACTGGCTCAACACGGTTGTCGGAAGAGGACAAGAAACGTATGGTGGATGATGCGGCACGCTATGCCGAAGAGGACAAGAAGCGGCGTGAAGATGCGGAAAAGCTCAATGCAGCAGATGCAGCCTGTTATGAAACAGAGAAGATGCTTGCCAATTTTGCCGATAAATTGACTGATGATCTGAAGAGACGCCTGGAAGCTTCTTTACGTGAAACTAAGGAAGCATTCGTCAAGAAAGATGTTGCGCTGGCTACTGAACGGGCAGAAGCACTCAAGAAGCTGCTCAAAGAAGCGGGTGCGACGCTTTACGCGCAATCAGGTCAGGCGCCTAAAGGAGGTCCTTATGCAGAAACTCGCTGGGAAGAACCCGAGCCGCCTCCTAATGTTGGCACCTCATCAGGTGAGCCACGTCCAAGCGGGTCTGGCCCTCGAGGTAAAGTGGTGGATGCCGAGTATCAAGAAAGTAAGTAAATTTTAAGTGATCGATATGCCATTGGTGGCGAGCATTCGTCCAATAAAATAATGTGCTATTTTGTTGATAATTTCGTTGCCACTCTTTTCAGACTTTCAGACTGGGTGTAACCAGAGTGGCATTATTTTTATTTGACTTTTTTTAAAGAAAAGCAATGACAACTATTCTTCCGCTGGAACCGCAACGGTTATATATATCCTGTGACCCTGATCAGTTCACATTCCAGACAACAGCAGAACTGCCCGATCTGACGGAGATTATCGGTCAGGCACGGGCAATGGAGGCAGTGTACTTTGGTTCTGGCATTCGCCAGGAAGGTTACAATCTGTTCGTACTTGGCCCAGCCGGGATGGGCAAGCGCAGCCTAGTCCAGCAATTCCTTGAAGCAAAAGCAAGCAAGGAACCTGAGCCGTCGGATTGGTGCTATCTCAATAACTTTGCTCAGCCGCACAAACCGAAGGTGCTTAAGCTTCCTTCTGGCAGAGGAGAGGAATTGCGGCAACATATGGAACGACTGGTGGATTATTTGCGTAGTGCCATTCCAGCGCAGTTTGAGAGCGAAGAATACCGAAACAAGGTGAGCGCCATCCAGCAAGAGTTTGATGAGCTGCGGGAACGGGAAATCAGGGAATTAGGTGAAGAAGCTGAGAAAAAGGAGATCGTTTTGCTGCGCACACCTGAAGGGTTTGCGCTGGCGCCAAGCCGTAACCGGGAAGTGATTCCACCAGAAGAATACGAAAAGCTACCCCAGAAGGAAAAAGATCGAATAGAAGCTGCCATTACTGAATTGCAAGCGCATCTGGAAAAGGTTCTAAACCATCTGCCCCAGCGTCGTCGCGAGCGTAGTGAGCGAATCAAGCAGCTAAATCGCGATATCATGCTCTCTATCGTCGAGCACATGATTAGCGAGTTGCGTGCGATCTATGCTGATTTACCTGACGTGCTCGATCATCTCGATGCAGTGCAGCAGGATATGGTGTTGCATGTGGATGATTTCCGCAAACCTGATGAATCCGTCAATATTTCCGGCGTGACGATCATCACCCATCAGACGTTTAATAATTACCAGGTCAATGTGCTGGCTACAAACCATAAAAAGCCAGGTGCGCCGATCATCAGTGAGGACAATCCGACTTATAGCAATCTGATTGGGCGAATGGAGCATATTGCCCAGTTTGGGGCGTTGGTTACCAATTTTACGCTGATTAAACCTGGGGCATTGCATCGGGCCAATGGGGGTTACTTGTTGTTGGATGTGCGCAAAATGCTGATGCAGCCGTTTGCCTGGGAAGGGTTGAAACGGGCGTTACAGTCGGGCAAGATTCATATCGAATCACTGGGACAGCTATACAGTCTTGTCAGCACTGTATCACTCGAGCCAGAACCGGTTCCGCTCGATGTGAAAGTCGTTTTATTTGGTGATCGTTTATTCTATTACTTGTTGCAGCAATACGATCCGGAATTTAATGAGCTGTTCAAGGTAGCAGCAGATTTCGAAGAGACGATCGAACGTAATGCAGAATCCCATATGCTTTACGCACAATTGATTTCTACACTGACACGCAAAGAGAAGTTATTGCCTTATGATCGTCATGCCGTCGCCCGAGTGATAGAACATAGTGCCCGCCTGGTGGGCGATTCAGAAAAACTTTCCATGCATATGCGCAGCGTTGTCGACTTGCTGCATGAGGCGGATTACTGGGCGCGCGAGGCAGGCCATGAGGTAGTGCAGGCAAGTGATGTCCAACAGGCGATCAATTCCCAGATTCGCCGCCAGGATAGGGTGAGAGACCGGCTATACGAGGCAATTCTGCGCGGCACCTTGATGATCGATACGCAAGGTGCGGTGACAGGTCAGGTCAATGGTCTTTCGGTGATCGAGCTGGGTGGATTTGCTTTTGCACAGCCGACCAGAATTACTGCCACTGCCCGCTTTGGCAAGGGAAACCTGATTAATATTGAGCGTGAAGTTGAGCTTTCAGGGGCGATTCACTCCAAGGGCGTGTTAATCCTTTCCTCCTTTCTCGCTGCACGTTATGCAAAAAATCAGCCGCTGGCACTGTCCGCTAGTCTCGCGTTTGAACAATCTTATGGCATGGTTGAAGGGGATAGCGCTTCATTAGCCGAATTGTGCGCATTGCTTTCCAATCTGGCAAATGTTCCGATTAACCAGTCATTGGCGATCACCGGTTCAGTCAATCAGCTCGGTCAGGCACAAGCAATTGGTGCCGTCAACGAAAAAATCGAAGGATTTTTTGATATCTGTGCTGCACGTGATTTAACAGGCAAACAAGGCGTATTGATTCCTGCTCCCAATGTCCAGCACTTGATGCTGCGCCAGAATGTGGTCGAGGCCGCAGTCGCGGGCAAATTTCATATCTATGCCGTAGAAAATGTCGATCAAGCCATCACATTGCTGACTGGCGTGCCAGCAGGTGAAGCTGATGCTAATGGAGAATATCCTGAAGGCAGTATCAATCACCAGGTAGCAGCACGACTGGCAGAGCTTATCGCAATCAGTAAGTCGTTTGTGCACGAAGGAGGGAAAAATCAGGAAGAGAAAAAATAATGGATAATAAAAAAACCTGATGTTGTATTTTCCTTTGCTTTTTTGACAACTCTTCAGATTCATTTGATATTGGAAGGGACTAGCAGGGGGCTAAGCTATGCTGATCTGGTTTGAATTTGCCCTTTACCTGCTCCTTATTGCAATAGCGGGCTAACGTTTGTTCCTTTACGGAGATGTGATCGGTAAGTAACTAGAATTATCCCGTTCCTGGATTGGAGTGGTTGGATGCTAATTTGGAAGTGATTTGGAAATGCAATTGGGCTTTGTCGAGATCTTGAAGTAGCTAGGCGTTGCTGTATAAAGTAGATGCTGGAGCAATATAGCAAGAAGGAGATCTTCTTCTATTTCTAAATCAAACCTGGCTTTGTCGGCTTCATTTTGCCGTATTATTTAACGTGAGTTCGACATAAGAAAAGAAGTAAAAGGAATCTGAATTCCTTATGATGAAGCGAATTTGGAAAAGAGTTTCATCATTAGAGGAGTCAGA
>NZ_FNPJ01000160.1 GCF_900107265.1 Nitrosomonas sp. Nm33
CAGGCCAAAACAATCAGAAAAAAGGAAGGATGCTCCATCGAGCAGCTCTTTACCGCTTATGCACTTTAAATCATTTTATATGGGATCAGCTATATTTTTCTCGCAGTTCGTCCCAAAGGTGTTCCTGCGGATTCAATTCAGGGGAATACGGTGGCAGGAATAACAAACGGATGTTCTCAGGCAAATCGAAATCCTTGCTTTTATGCCAGCCGGCACCATCAAGGATCATGATGACATTATCGCCAGGGTAACGGTTGGCAATCTCGTGGAGGAAAATCTGCATGCAATCGCTGTTGACATGAGGCAACACCAGGCTGTCGAAGGCTCCATCGAGGGGACTGACTGCGCCGTAAGCGTAAGTATATTCTTGCGTCACCATGGCACTTACCACCGGTCGATCCGGACGGTGGCACCAACAATAACGCCTGTCCGCAATGCGTCCGAAGCGGGCTTCATCCTGGAACATCAAGCGTAGCGGTCGATGATTACCCCACGCAGCGACCATTTCCTCTACCCGCTCCTTAAGTTTTTTTTCCAATCCTCGCGCAGCGCAGCATCTCCTTGAGGATGAGCGCTATCCGGTGCCAGTTTACGCCAGCCATGGCGAGCCAGCATTCGATAAATCGTTGAGAGCGCTACTCGCTTACCTAGTCGTTCCTCTATTTTCTCTTTAAGCGGAGGGACAACTACCACTCCGCCTCGAGCCGCTCCTGCCAAAACTTCATCAAGAATTTGGGCTTCCTGTTCAAGCGTGGCAATCGCACGGTTACGGAGCGCCCGTTTCGTTCGAGGTGCTTCCTCCTCGCAGCGAGCAACTCTACAGTAGCGCGTGCGCATGCTACACGTCCATCTAATGGAACGTCCAATAGCCTTCGCCGTTTCCTCTAACGACATTCCCAGTTCCAAGGGCAGCAATACTGCTTGTGCCGCCCTCAACTCCTCTGCTGTTTTTGCTGTTCTCAATAATTCCCGGGCCGTTACTAATTGATCTATTCCACTTGCTTTTCTTGCCATGATTTTTTCCTCGTAATTCATGGCTATATTGTTTCATTTCTTCATTTTTCAATGCAAATTGGAATTAGAAACTGTTTGGAAATTGTGAGAGCTAGCTGATGTAGCGATTTTTGCTGTTTGTTAACATTCACCATTTTATGAATCAACCAAAAAACGGAAGAAGCGTTATCCGAGCAACCTAGGCTCTGGAGCGTGGTATCACTTGAAACCCCACCTACCGGTATCAGCAGCAGGAAGGCCGAGAGAGGTAAGTCTACGCCAGGTAGTAAATGCAATTTTGTATGTTTTAAAAACAGGTTGTCAATGGCGGCAACTACCCCGCGAGTTCCCGGCTTGGAGTGC
>NZ_FNPJ01000032.1 GCF_900107265.1 Nitrosomonas sp. Nm33
TCTGACTCCTCTAATGATGAAACTCTTTTCCAAATTCGCTTCATCATAAGGAATTCAGATTCCTTTTACTTCTTTTCTTATGTCGAACTCACGTTACTCATCGTCATTAAGCTCCTTTTTAATTTTGTCAGAGCTTAACAATCTGTACAGTTTTTGGGGACCACTTCAACGATGATCGAGGAAGCACGTGCGAATGTGTCTGTTCGTTCTTCTACTGAAAAGAAGGTTTCTCAGACACCCTCACCAACGTCTGACATACCAATGGATGCGCCAAACTGTCCCCAATGTGGTGGCGTAATGGTGAAGCGAGTAACAAAGAAAGGAGAGAAGGCAGGCGTACCATTTTGGGGGTGCGCTGAATTTCCAAAATGTCGAGGCATTCGAGCCCTCAATTAAAGGAGTAGCAATTAAGATTCTGTTTCTTGTGAGGATCAGGCACTTTGCTTCCTTTTTCTAATTCTAAAAGATCATTCTTATCCCGTATGCCACATGCTACTTATCAGATTTAGGTCTGTTCATAAGCGCAATGATCGTTGCCGTTGGAATGAATCCATCAATCTGTTCAGTGACATCAAGTGCTTCTAATCCATATAGCAATCCACTTGGGCCAAACATGGCTGCACAAAGTGCGCAACCGATAAGTTCTCCCCCAAAAGGAATAATGAAAAGCGTGCGTCCCAATGTGAAATCGATTAAATCAAAGAGTATGCATACAGCCAGCTTAAGTCCCCACATAGAACATCCTTGTTAGTGATTCATCCCTAAAAGAGATATTTTCAAGATATCAATTAAATTTTTCTGAAAAAAAACATATCATTTTCTGATGAGAATACTGGCCAGCTCCAGTACTTTTACATAGTGACATCAATGACAATCGGCTGGTATCGGTCGCTTCAAGCCCTGGAAGCTGGCACAGTTATTGTGGCCTGCTACTCGTTCCTCATGCTGACTTAAAGCTGAAAAATTTGATATGACTATTTAATCCGATTATTTATTTTTATTATCAAGCTCTGCGAAAACTTCTTTTGCTACCAATATTGCGTTCACTGCGGCTGGAAATCCTGCATACACAGCCATTTGGATGATAACTTCCACAATTTCCTGTCGAGTGCAACCAACGTTTAACCCCCCTTGGATATGTGCCTTCAATTCAGTAGGAGCATTTCCGAGGGTGGTGAGTGAGGCAATTGTTGCTATTTGCCGTTCTTTGGGTGACAAAACTCCACGCGAATAAATGTCACCATATGGAAATTCGATGATGAAGCGGGCAAAGTCAGGAGCGATATCTTTGAGTGTATCCATGACGCCTTCACCGATATGTCCATGAATTCTTGCAAGGGCTTCTTGACCGCGTGTGTAGCGATTTGATTCCATCAGGCTTACCTATGAGAGTTATTTGACCGCATCAATTTTATGCTTTTTTCGGGATGAATTCTCTCTGAATACCTGAGTTTTTAAGGTTGAGGGCTGAGAAATTCTAAGCTCGGGTTCTTAAACAGAATTCCTGAGGATTATTGATCATCGACCAGGATAGTCATCATAAAGAGAAGCTTTGTTCCAGGATAGGGTGAAGCGCTTTTGTTCTGCCGTTGAAAGTTGGTTTTATGAAGAATAGATGATTGCAGGTGAGGGTATTGATATAAATCTAGATTTTCTAGCTAAAACTTATTATCCACAATTTTCGTGGATAAAGCTGTGGGTAACTATTTTATGTCGAGGGAGGATAATGGTTATTTCGGCTGCTTTAAAAAGAAGCTAATGTTTGCACATTGTCTGCCCTTATTCCCATTAACAATTTCCTGTACTTAATTTGAAAAGCGATCATTGCTGATTCTTTGAAATCTTAAATGAGTCATAAGCAAGGAAATAACGCCATCTTCGGTGATTCAAGGTCGGCCTTGGCTTGCATTTTGCAGATTGATGGTTGAAAAAAATGGCTTTGGATTCTTCCATTTTAAAGTGTTTAATTACATAAAATTAGTTTTCTAATTTATGGATCTACCTGCTATGTTGAGATGGACAATGATTTTCAGTTTGGCCTGGTTGATGTTCTCACGCTACACACTTGACGGTTTCAGACTATTAGGAGAAATCGAGGAAATCGAGGCAGATAAACCTTGAACCACGCGTTGAGAGTTACACTGTCCAGCCAGGCGGGGCCAATTTTGGCAAATAAGGATGGACCAGGAATCTGGGATATTGTTAAACCTAAAAACCGCAGTTGACCGCTTCATTGGAGAGTTAAATCCATGACATATAGAGGCATTTCCGGAATTTTCTCATTCACCAGAATGGTGAGGCCGCTACGAGGTGCATCATGTGTCGCTCCAGGCACGAATGCGGCGTTGCTCTTCGTTGCAGGGAACGGCCCTGCGGCCTCATCGCGCCTTGCCTCGCACCTGGATCACCACACGCTCCACCCCGTCCAACTGCGGTTTTTAGGTTAAATTGACCGATACTGGAATTTGAGGGATATTGATTTGATCAGGCGTACTCAAATTATTGGGGGATTGGTTTTCAGCATGGCTTGTGCTATTTCATCCGTTGGATATGCGAATGAACGGAAGCCATTCACTTGGCTGCATGAAGTTAAGTTCGGCATACTTCACCATGACACCGGCGGTTTATGGAGTGGTTTCAGTCGCGAAAGTGGCGTTGATTTCAATCTTGAAGCCATCTTTTCACCTCATGTTAATATTCTCGGTGGAAGCATTCGTCCCGCCTTTGGCGGATCGGCGAATACTGCGGGGGATACCTCCAAGTTATATACCGATATTCGCTGGCAGTACGAGCACACAAGTGGTATTTTTTTCGGCATTGGTGTGGGCGGAGCAGTGCACAACGGTAAACTTCATCTTGAGCAGAATGATCGCAAAGCTTTGGGATCACGGGTATTGTTTCACATTCCGATTGAAATAGGTTATCGCCTTGGTGCCAAAAGCTCATTGTCGGTCTACTTTGATCACGTTTCCAATGCCTTTCTCGCTGATGAGAATGAAGGTATGGACACTTTGGGTGGGCGTTTCGGTTACCGATTTTAGCTTTCCCATTTAATAGCAGTATATTCAATCCTTTTTTGATCAAAAGGAGGGGATGCAACTAGATTCTTCAATGCTGTTCAAATCCATTACTCTTCTTAACTGGAGGTTGTAAATGGACGATCTCAAGTCGATTTTAGGACGTTCTTTAAGCACTCTACCACTTTCCCCGCTACTGGGAATGCTGGGTATCATGCTACTTATCGTGACGATGACTTCTTCGTTTTATTCCATTCCTGCCGAATCGGAAGGTATTGTGCTTCGCTTTGGCAAATATATCGAAAAAGTTCCGTCTGGTTTACACGTCAAATTGCCGTTTGGTATCGATACCGTTATCCCGGTACCAACGCAACGGCAGCAAAAGCTGGAATTCGGTTTTGCCACAACTGGTTTTACTAACCCCGATCAGGCTGGTGATGAGCCCGGATTGGAGAAATCGATGGTGACCGGTGATCTGAATTCAGCTCTGGTGGAATGGATCGTGCAGTATCGCATTACCGATCCAGAAAAGTACCTATTCGATGTGCGCAATCCGGGCATGACCTTACGGGATATCTCCGAGGCAGTCATGCGGGAGGTAGTAGGCGACCGGACTGTCGATGAGATCATCACTATCGGGCGGCAAGAGATTGAAGAAACGGCATTAGCGCGTACCCGCCAGTTGGCGGAGCGCTATCAGCTGGGGATTACCATTAATCAAGTACAGTTGAAAAATGTCAATCCACCAGAACCGGTGCAGCCTTCTTTTAATGAAGTTAATCGTGCTCAACAGGATCGGGAGAATGCCATTAACCTGGCAAACGGCGAGTACAACAAAGCAGTACCGCGTGCGCGCGGTGAAGCCGATCAGAAAATACGTGCAGCCGAGGGCTATCGATTTAAACGCATTAATGAAGCCGAGGGTGACGTAGCTGCCTTCAATCTGTTGTTGGAACAATATCTCAAAGCACCGGAGATAACGCGTACCCGTATCTATCTTGAGACCTTGGGTGAAGTATTACCACACGCCAGGCAGCAAATTATCGTAGATGATAAGGTGCAGCAGATCTTGCCAATGCTGCCTTTTCCATCCAAACCCGTGGAGATGCCTCAATGAATCTATCGATAAAAAGCGTAGCGTTAGCCCTGGCTGTAGTAGTTCTGGTATTCCAGTCTGCATACACGGTCAATCAGACCGAGCAGGTCATCATTACCCAGTTTGGCAAACCGGTAGGTGATCCAATTACGACTCCGGGATTGCATTTCAAACTGCCTTTTATCCAGCGGGTGAACAGTTTTGACAAACGCTATCTGGCCTGGGACGGACCGATGGTGGAAATGTCGACCAAGGATAAAACCTATGTGCAAGTGGATACTTTTGCCCGCTGGCGGATTACAGAACCGATGCGTTACTATCTGCGATTGAGGGACGAACGGAGCGCCCAGTCACGTTTGGAGGATATCCTGGGTAGCGAAACCCGTACAGCAATCGCACGGCACGAGCTCATCGAAGTGGTGCGCTCCGATAAAGATCGGCAACCACTGCAGGATGAAAGTCTTGGTTCTTTAACGAGTGCAGGTACATTGGGTCTTTTACGGCCGATCAAAGTAGGTCGTGCTGCTATCGAGAAAGAAGTGTTCGATGCAGCTGCACCCAAATTAGCAGAGTTTGGCATTGAATTGCTCGATGTTCGTTTCAAGCGCATTAATTACAATCAGCAGGTACTGGAACGCATCTATCAACGGATGATCAGTGAGAGGTTACAGATTGCGCAGCGTTTCCGTTCAGAAGGCGAAGGCGAAGCAGCGCGCATCAATGGTAACAAGGAGCGTGATATTCACGAAATCGAATCGACCGCTTACAAGCGTGTCCAGGAAATTCGTGGCGAAGCCGATGCCAAAGCTACAGAAATCTACGCCAGAGCTTACGCGCAGAAACATGGGGCAGCCGAATTCTATAAATTTATCAAGAGCATGGAAACCTATCGGAAGATTATTAATGCCGATGCTACCCTTGTGCTTTCAACTGACAGCGACCTGTTTGCACTGCTTAAACGAATTGAGCAGAGAGAGCATTAAATTCAACTCCCACTCGATCGAAGGATAATCCTAAAAACCGCAGTTGACCGCTTGATTGGAGAGTTAAGTCCATGACATATAGAGGTATTTTAGAAATTTTCTTATTCACCAGAATGGTAAGGCCGCTACGAGGTGTATCACATGTCGCTTCAGGCGCGAATGCGGGGTGGCCCTTCGTTGCAGGGGACGGCCCTGCGGCCTCATCGCTCCTTGCCTCGCACCTGGATCACCACCCGCTCCACCCCGTCCAACTACGGTTTTTAGGATAAAATTGTTCATGGTGTTGGTATCATGATTGAAATTAATGAATCAGACTTCTATCGGCAGGTTTTGGCTAAGGCATTCAAAGCAGTTTCTTCTTGTTTAGTATAGATTAATTTGTATTTATGCTTAATGTACTCCCACCGTTTTCCATACTCACACCAATAGGCTTTTCGAGGCGGCAACCATTCATGTGGCGCTTTATCTGATTTGGCTTGATTAATTTTATCGCTTACCACTAAAAGATTTTCAAAGTCGTTAGCGAATTCTGTGCGCTGCTTTTTTGTCCAGTCACTGGCGCCATGCCGGTGAGCATGCGCCAGTGGGACGATATGATCTATATCCACATCTGAGGCTTTGGTAAATATCTTGCCTGTATAGACGCCAAACCACTTCCCGGATATAACGGTGCAGTGACGAGAATCTTTGAATTTAACAGGAATTGTACTGCTCGCAATCAATAATTCTTGTCGTGTGTTCTGGCAATCACCATCAGTGTCTATCCAGTGAGGCCAGTCTTTCCGGTTATACGGTTTGCCATAGTGGGGAGTCTCAACTTCTTGAGGATAGCGCCCAGCCTGCTTATCTGTGGCACAACCATGAAGCATTACCAAAGCGGCTATAAATAGGATTAGTAGAAAAACATTTCTCATAGATCAAATTGACTCAATTTCAGGGGGGGCTATTTTGAGTGATTAGATGAGACTTGGCTAGAATTTAATCACTAGAAGGTGAAGCAGCAGCGGTTGGATATGTTATCAGCTCATGCTACACTGAAAAAAAACCTCATAAATCCTGAATCAGTATGTCGTCGAGCTGGTCTGAGAAGTAAATTACCAGGACCATAGTGGAAGAGCTATTGGTGGGCGATCTGATTGAACATAACGTTGAGGCACGACAACCTTTTCTAAGGCAGTTCAGGTATCGGTAGTGCAATTAAAGCAAGAGAGATACTTATGGTATACCGCTTCAGCGTAGGAGCATCTCGCTATTCCTTTAATGACTTAAAAGATTTACTTGCCAAAGCATCTCCAGCTCGTTCTGGTGATTGTTTAGCGGGTATTGCCGCTGAGACTTATGCTGAGCGTGTGGCAGCACGGATGTGTTTAGCGGAAGTCCCCTTAAATCGTTTTCTGGAGGAATTACTGATTCCTTATGAAAATGATGAAGTTACACGCTTAATTGTCGACACGCATGATAAGCAGGCATTTACCGAGATTAGTCACCTGACTGTGGGTGATTTTCGCGACTGGCTGCTTGCAGATAGTACTGATTCAATCAGCTTAAAACGTGTTGCAGCAGGCATTACCCCGGAAATGGCAGCTGCTGTGAGTAAGCTTATGCGTAATCAGGATTTAATTTTAATTGCCAAGAAATGCCAGGTGATTACCGCATTCCGAGATACTATCGGCTTGCCTGGTCGCCTCTCTGTGCGCTTGCAGCCTAACCACCCCACTGATGATCCACGTGGCATTGCTGCTTCCATTCTCGATGGTTTGTTATACGGTTCGGGTGATGCGGTCATTGGCATTAATCCCGCCTCAGATAGTTTGCCAGCCCTGATGAATCTGTACTATCTGGTAGATGAGATTATCCATCGATACGATATCCCGACGCAGTCCTGCATTCTTACCCATGTAACTAATCAGATTCAGTTAATTGAAAAAAATATACCGGTGGATCTGGTATTCCAATCAATTGCGGGTACTGAAAAAGCGAATAAGCATTTTGGGATAGATCTCTCGTTACTTCGCGAAGCCAGATCTGCGGCACTGTCGCTTAATCGTGGCACTATCGGCAACAATGTCATGTATTTCGAGACAGGGCAGGGATCAGCACTGTCGGCCGATGCAAATTTCGGGATAGATCAGCAAACCTGTGAAGCACGAGCTTACGCGATTGCGCGTCACTTCTCTCCCTTGCTGACCAATACTGTTGTTGGTTTTATTGGCCCGGAGTATTTGTATGATGGAAAGCAGCTCATTCGTGCTGGACTGGAGGATCATTTTTGTGGGAAGTTGTTGGGAGTGCCGCTAGGCTGTGATGTTTGCTACACGAATCATGCCGAGATCGATCAGGATGATGTTGATACTTTAATGACTTTACTTGCTGCCGCTGGCGTCACTTTTATTATGGGTGTTCCCGGTGCTGATGACATCATGCTTAATTATCAGTCGACCTCTTTTCACGATGCGCTTTACTTACGCAAAGTGATGGGGCTGGGTGTTGCTCCAGAGTACGAGCAATGGCTGAAGAACATGAATATAATGAATAATGAAGGGCAGATTCAGCCAGTGGAGCCAGTTCATCATTTATTACAAGGTATGTCCAATCATTTGCTGACTTTTAAAGCGCCAATTGAAAAAGTTTGATAAACCAACCCTGAGCATAGATTCGTGGCAGCAGCTAAAAGGGTTCACTCGCGCGCGTATTGCCTTGGGAAGGGCAGGAAGTAGCCTGCCAACAAAAGAGTTGCTGGATTTTACTTTATCTCATGCCATGGCGAGAGATGCGGTCCATCTTGCTTTGAATGTAGCAGCCCTTGCTCAGGATTTAGAAGAGCAGGGGTTCTCTATCCAGCTGGTGCATAGCAAAGCACCTGACCGTACCAGTTATCTGCTACGGCCAGATTATGGACGGCAACTTGATCAGCAAAGTAGGCGGCAGCTACAAGCCATCAAGCTGGCAACTGCATTTGATTCGGTTAATTTGGTCATAGTCGTTGGCGATGGATTATCCTCATTGTCGGTTGAACGCCATGCCAAGCCATTGCTTACCGAAATAAAAAAGAATATTCCAGAACAATGGAAGCTAGGTTCCATCGTGATTGCCTCACAGGCTCGCGTAGCTTTGGCTGATGAAATTGGTGAGTTATTGGGGGCCGATATCGTTATCATGCTGATTGGTGAACGTCCGGGATTGAGATCGCCTGACAGCTTGAGTATTTATATGACCTATGCGCCAAGAGTCGGTTGCAGTGATGCAGACCGAAACTGTATTTCTAATATTTGCTCAGAGGGATTACCTTACGAGACAGCTGCAAAGAAACTAATCTGGCTGGCAAAAGAAGCTATACGTCGAAAACTTTCAGGCGTGGCGC
Source organism: Nitrosomonas sp. Nm33 (assembly GCF_900107265.1). Classification (GTDB taxonomy): domain Bacteria; phylum Pseudomonadota; class Gammaproteobacteria; order Burkholderiales; family Nitrosomonadaceae; genus Nitrosomonas. Next base: position 8,458 of record NZ_FNPJ01000032.1, read on the forward strand.
TAAAAGATGAAAGCAGTGTGCAAGAAATTGCAGTTACTGATCAGCTAAAAAAACTGCTTAAACCAGAGTAAACGAAAATTCTCTTTTTCAATGTAAAAAGAAAGCAAATCCCATCAAAGGAGCCGCTTCATGGTTGCTGAAGAATAGGACTAGCTGATTAGTACCACGGTACAAGAGACAACAATTGTGTAACATAGAACAATTAATAGTATTATCAGTACATTTGCTCATTAATAGTCCTATAGAATCAAGATAAATGATATGAGGCCTGCTAAAGGTAATTTTGCGGCCTCATGCGCCTTTAAACTGGATCAACAGCTAGAACATCAGAGGTAGCATGATTTATTTATCTCTGTCAGTTTGAGTCTGTTTGCAGTTAGTAGAAGGAGAGAAAAATGAAGAAAGGTTACATCATTGTAATTGGAGCATTTTTAGTATCTGGGGCAGGAATTCCTGCGGTTGCTGAGGAGGAAAACAATAGCCCAAGAAAACAAACTGTTGGTGATTTAGCTTGTAGCGTTGACGAAATGGTAAACTGGGATGGTGTCAGCTGGGTTTGTGCATCTGACAGAGCGAGTATAGATAGCGATAATCTTGTTCTGATCGATAGCGATCCCACTGGTTCGAAGCCAGTGGGAAGAGTATTAACCTGCCAAGGGATGAACGATCATCGAGTTAGTGTTGCTATATCGATAAAAGGTATGAATGGAAATAATTATCAGTTTCCAGTAAACATCTCAACAAATCAAATCGATCCCCACGGTAGAACTTACTTTACCTCCCTGGATTGTTCTGGCGAGTTTTACATTGAAAATCATCTTAATAGCATGGAGGAGTCTGATTGTATGCAAAATACCGATCCTTATTCCGTAGCATTGTTGGAAGATGGTCGGGTCCAGTTGATAGTACCGGTAGCCGGAACGGAAACTACCATAGTTGCTGGCAGTATGTACAATGGTTACTCTTGTGAGCAATTAGCGCATTTTAATATGCCACACAAAGTAATTAAAGGCATAATAGCCGTTGACGATCTGCATGCCGAGTTCATACCTCCATTTACGCTTATTGCAAATGATGCCACCAAGAGCTTAGCAAGAATAACTCATTGAAAATAGGAAATTCATATATTCACACATTAGCTAAAAGTTGATTGATTGTTCTTGCGGTGGGTATCAAGCAACCCTCGACAGAATCATCCCATCGAGGGTTTTTTAAGAGTGACTGAATAAAATGTTCAATATCACCTTATGTCTTTAGAGGGGAGGGATGATGGACTCTTTTATATTCGCTGCTATTCAGGAAGCAAGAAAAGGGGTTACCGAAGGAGAGATTCCGATTGGTTCTGGTCCTGGTTCACAAAGGTATCATCATAGGTCGTAGTCATAATCGTAGAGTGCAACACGGTAGTGCAATTTTGTATGGTGAAATGGATGCTATTGAAAATGCTGGTCGACTCCCTGCTGGCATTTATCGGGAATGTACGCTCTAACTACATAATTAAAGGATATCACCATCAACATAGAACCATTGTCCTGCTTTGCGCATAAAGCGACTGATTTCATGCAGGCGATGAGCACGACCGCTCACTTTATAGCGGGCTATAAATTCAACTATCGCATGGTCTGATGTGAATTGTTCATGGTGCCTCACTTCAAGACTTAGCCATTTCCTGTTGGGTTCACTTGCCAATCCAAGTGAGGTCGGGCGGGTGCTGTCACACCAAGTCGCCAAAAGATAATCTTCACGGTTAAGTGTATAGGCAGTGTAGCGTGAACGCATTAATACTTCTGCGCTGGGGGTGATTTCGCCTTTATCCAGATAGCGACCGCAGCAGTCGATGTATTTCTTATTGCTGCCACAGGCACAGTACATCGTATTGATATCCATATCAGATTGAAAGAATCATTACTAAAGTTATTTTATTCCATTTCTAAATCAAACCTGACTTTGTCGGCTTCTCCGCCGTATTATTTATACTGTCTGCGGCTCACCTTCGCGTCATTTTTGATTTGGAAATAGAATGAGTAGGTAATGCTGCACAAATTAATTTATCTTTATCAATACCATGGAAAGTTACCACTGCTTTTTAATTGACCCTGATTATCATAATGAGATTTATCTCCTGATGGTGGTCTATAATGACTCATTGTTTCCATCTTGACACTTCTTGATAGTTTGCTTTTGCTTCATAGCGATGCTTCACAACTATTGTAAAAAAGAAAATTATGCTATCCAGTAATCGTAGTGATGATACTTCACCTTGGTATCAAATGATTGTCGAGGAAAATGTGCCTTGCATCAAACTCACTGGCAGTTATACGCTGGCAGCATTAGATCAAGAGCTACGGAAAGTTAGTACCAGGCTCACTCGTTTTGCGGCGCAATCAGATCTTCACTGGGATTTGACTGGTATCCAGCAAATGGATCATGCAGGTGCCATATTAATCTGGCGAGCCTGGGGAATGCATCGTCCAGCTTATTTATCGATACGACCCGAGCAGGAAAGATTGTTTGCTCACTTGGAAAAAGTACACCCAGCACCTAAACCCGTACGCCGTGACATTCTTTGGCCCATCCTGACGCTAGGCAGGCGTTATTTTTTATTTTGGGACCATCTGATTGGCATTATCACGTTATCTGGCCAGGTGTTACTGAATGTATTTTATCTTATTAAACATCCTAATCAGATTCCTCTGCGAGAGATTTCTGCAAATTTGTTCAGAACAGGGGCGCAAGCACTGAGTATTACCGCACTGGTGGGTTTTCTTATCGGTATCGTCCTAAGCTATCTTTCTTCTGAACAGCTGCATACCTATGGTGCTGATGTGTTTATTGTCAATATTCTAGGGATGAGTATCATTCGTGAGCTGGGACCAATGCTAGCTGCAATATTAGTTGCCGGCCGTTCTGGTTCATCGATGACAGCCCAGCTTGGTGTGATGCGTGTTACTGAGGAGCTGGATGCACTGACCGTCATGGGTATCCCGCACAGCTTGCGTTTGGTTTTACCTAAAATCATCGGATTAGGCATTGCTATGCCACTTGTCGTACTTTGGACCAGCGCGATTGCCATGCTCGGAGGAATTCTAGCGGCTGATTTACAAATAGGATTGAATTATCAATATTCATTAAGCAGTCTACCCGATGCTGTACCAGTTGCTAATTTATGGATAGGGATGGGCAAGGGGGTAGTCTGTGGTATGGTCATCGCCCTGATTGCTTGCCATTTTGGCTTGCGCATTAAACCTAATACTGAAAGTCTTGGCGAGGGCACAACCAATTCTGTCGTAACTTCCATCACGGCGGTTATCTTCATTGATGCGATATTCGCCATAATTTTCTCGAATGTAGGTCTCAAGATAGCAGGTTAATGAGTAACAACGATCCTATTATAGAGATAGAAGGCTTGTATACACGCTTTGGTAGTCATGTCATCCATGAAAATATTAGCTTAAGTGTATATAGGGGAGAAATACTGGCATTGGTTGGAGGCTCGGGCAGTGGTAAAACAACCTTGCTGCGTCAGATGTTAGGTTTGGAGACACCTGCGCAAGGGAGTGTTAAGATTCTTGGTCACTCCAGATATGACTGCGGTCTCGAATTATCGAGAAGCCTGCGCAATCGTTCCGGAGTTTTGTTTCAGCAAGGCGCGCTTTTTAGTGCGCTGAATGTATATGACAATATTGCGCTGCCTCTGCGCGAATTACATTGCTTGCCTGAAGAAATGATTCGCGACCTGGTCATGTTAAAGCTTGGTATGGTTGAGGTAGCAGCGGAGCATGCCAACAAAATGCCTGCAGAACTCTCCGGTGGCATGATCAAACGTGTTGCGTTAGCGCGAGCGCTTGCGTTGGATCCTGAACTGCTGTTTTTGGATGAGCCTACAGCTGGCCTGGATCCAGCATTGAGTGAGAGCTTTGTTAAACTCATTCAAACGTTACGCCAGGAACTCACCCTGACAATCATTATGGTCACACATGACTTGGATACGTTGGCGGCGATATCCACGCGTGTTGCGGTCTTGGCTGATCAGCGTCTTGTTGCATCAGGTAAACTAGCCGACATTATCAAAATTGATCACCCTTTTATCAAAGATTTTTTCCTTGGGGAACGTGGTCGAAATGCATTACGAAATGCACTGACTCTCCCTTAAGCAGAATTTCAGCAAAATAAATAGGTACCAGGTAGATTAATCGTGTGATTTTTTAAACTCAATAAGTCATCAATTCAAGGAAATTTCTCATGTCAGCTGACACATTAACGCTTGCCCAAATGCTCATTAGCCGTCGCTCTCTTACACCAACTGATGATGGTTGCCAGGAAATATTAATCAATCGACTCCAAAATATAGGATTTAACATTGAGCGCATGCGCTATGGTGAAGTAGATAATTTATGGGCGCGTCGAGGCATGGGTCAGCCAGTAGTCTGTTTTGCAGGTCATACTGATGTGGTGCCAACCGGTCCCCTTGCTCAATGGGAAAGCGATCCGTTCACACCGACAGTTCGAGACAATAAGCTTTATGGACGCGGGGCAGCTGATATGAAAACTTCCCTGGCTGCATGTGTGACTGCCATAGAACGTTTTGTCTCTACTTATCCAGATCATAAAGGTTCAATCACATTACTGATCACATCAGATGAAGAGGGTGTTGCTGTGGAGGGCACTGTTAAAGTGGTAGAAGTGCTGAAAGCACGTAGAGAATTGCTTGATTATTGTATTGTTGGCGAACCGACTTGCACTGATAAACTGGGAGATACTATTAAGAATGGACGGCGTGGCTCCTTATCAGGAAATTTAGTTATCAAAGGAGTACAGGGACATATTGCCTATCCCCACCTCGCCAAGAATCCTATTCATTTGGCTGCGCCCGCCATCGCTGAACTGGCCCAAACCGAATGGGATCAAGGTAACGAGTATTTTCCAGCTACGACATGGCATATTTCCAATATCCATGGTGGTACCGGGGCTACCAACGTTATTCCAGGTGAAGTGAATCTGTTATTTAATTTTCGCTTTTCAACCGCAAGCACGGTTGAGTCACTTAAGCAGCGAGTGCATGAAATTCTTGATCGACATGGTTTGAATTACGATTTGACATGGGAGCTTTCCGGTAAACCTTATCTTACCCCCAAAGGAGAATTAGCTGACGCGCTCAGCGCGGCGATTAAAAATGTAACAGCAATTGAGCCCCAGCTTTCCACCAGTGGTGGCACTTCCGATGGTCGGTTTATCGCGGACATTTGCTCTCAAGTGGTTGAATTTGGGCCGTGTAATGCCACTATTCACAAACTCAACGAGTACGTGGAGATAGAGGATATAGAGCGATTATCAGAGATTTACCAGCTAACTTTGGAGCGGTTATTGAGGTAATTGCACTGTTTCGAACTTTGATAGATGATAGAACGAGTTGCTTATTCAGGGTTTTTTTAGCAGCTTATTCTATCGCGCCCATCTCTAGTGCAAGACTGCGTGATTGTTCAGTTTCATCTTCGGTTGGTTCTGAGCCCAGCCAGCCCTGCAAGTGAGTGTAAGTTATATCACTCAATGCTTTAATCCAGTCTTGATGCTCATTGAGACAGGGAATGAAATGAAATTCCTGTCCACCCGCTTCAATGAAAGTTTTTTTTCCTTCAAGGGCGATTTCTTCCAGTGTCTCAAGGCAATCTGAAACAAAACCAGGACAAACCACATCCACTCGCTGCGTTTTTAACTTGCCTAATTCCTTGAGGGTCACAGCAGTATATGGTGTTAACCATTTCGCATTACCAAAACGCGATTGAAAACATACTTGATATTGTTCTGCATCCAGTTTCAGCGCTTCTGCCAGAAGCCTGCCAGTTTTCTGGCATTCACAGTGATAAGGATCCCCCTTATCTAGCGTTTTTCGCGGTACGCCGTGAAAACTGAAGATGAGTTTTTCAGATTTACCATGTTCAGCCCAATAATCACGAATATTTTGCGCTAGTGCAGCAATATAGCTCGGATTATCATGAAAATGCTTAACTATACGGATAGCCGGGATATTGCGCATTTTTTTCAGTTCCGAAAAAAGATTATCCATAGCCGATCCACTGCTGCTAGACGCATATTGCGGAAAAAGTGGGAGTACCAGGATTCGGTCACAACCGCGCTCTTTCATTCGTTGCAGTACATTCGCGATAGAGGGATTACCGATATTCATGGCAAATTCAACGATAGGGGCTGGTTTAATGCGCTCTTCCAGAGCATGCGCTAATAGTCTGGCTTGCTGCTCAGTATGAACTTTTAACGGAGAGCCTTCCGGCATCCAGATTTGCGCATATTTTTCAGCCGATTTTCTTGGGCGCGTATTAAGGATAATGCCATGCAATATGAACCGCCAGATCCAGCGAGGAAATTCGATAACTCTTGGGTCGCTGAGAAACTGTTTCAAATAAGGTTTTAGTGCTTTTGCAGTAGGTGCGTCAGGTGTTCCCAGATTGATCAGCAACACTCCAATTTTATTTAAGATTCCGTGTTGGTAGGCCGGTTCAGGTAACATGAATTTATTTATCTTTATCTTTGCTTAAACAGGTATACAGGTAATATCTGTCAATTTTGTGACAAGCCACTTGTGAGCAGTCTGGCAGTAATATCCACGATTGGAATAACACGCTCGTAAGCCATGCGCCTCGGGCCAATAACACCAACAGTTCCCACTACTTCTCCTTCTATTTCGTAAGGGGCAGTCACCACACTTACTTCATCCAATGCGTCAACATCCGATTCTCCACCAATGAAAATTTTTACACCATGGGCTTGGCGGCTCAATTCCATGAGCCGTAACAACTTGGTTTTACGCTCAAATAATTCAAAAAGTTTTTTTAAATTAGTCAAATTGTCAGAGAGATCTTTAACATCGAGCAGTTTATGTTCGCCTGTTAATACAACTGCTTCACTACTTTCACGAATGACATCACTGCTGATTTCAATTGCTGTGCTCATGAGGATTGTCATATCATAACGCAATTGCCTTAACTCTACTTGTAGACGGCTGCGGATTTCTTCCAGGGTGCAACCTGCATAGTGCTGATTGAGAAAATTACTTGCTTCGATCAAGTCTGATTGACTGTAAGAAGTTTCAGTAAAAATGATCCGATTCTGCACATCGCCTTCTGGCGTCACCATAATGAGCAGAATGCGCTTTTCAGATAATGCCATAAACTCTATATAGCGAAATACTATGCCACCTGACCGTTTAGGTGTAACAACTATTCCTGCAAACTGAGTCAATTCGGAGAGCAGTTGCGAAGCCACATTGATGAGCCTTGACGGATTATCTGGATGCATCTGGTTTTCCAGGTGAGATACCTCTTTACTATCCAAAGATTTGACGATCAACAAGCTATCGACAAAAAAGCGGTAACCCTTAGCGGTAGGTATCCGGCCAGCTGAGGTATGAGGGCTGGTGACATAACCCATTTCTTCAAGATCAACCATGACATTGCGAATAGTGGCAGGGCTAAGATCTAATCCAGAGAATTTAGAAAGCAACCGCGAACCCACCGGCTCGCCTTCATGAATATAGCGTTCGACCAGTGTCTTCAGTAAGATTTTGGTACGTTCATTAAGCATCTGTTTATTCTACACGATTCATCTTTGTGAAGAGTATATTCTGGGAGAAAAGCTCTATTTTCTTTAGTGGACGGTTATTTTAACAATAATTTTTTTACCTTTCAGATACGCTGCGTTAATATTTAGAATGTTTTCTAAAAACATTTGATATCTTAAATATAGATTTGTTTCCATGAGCGTATTTTTCAACAAAATTGCATTGATCGGTAAGCATAAGAATCCAGAAATTCTGGCGCCGTTATTGAGTCTGGCAGAGTATTTGGTTAGTCGTAATTTTGAAGTGGTACTTGACCAGTTGACTGCCTCACATCTTGGCAAAATTGACTACCCAGTGCTGACATTGGAAGAGATTGGCGCACAGGCTGATCTCGCCGTCGTATTGGGGGGAGACGGTACCATGCTTAACATTGCGAGGATTCTTGCGCCGTTTAATGTGCCATTGGTTGGGGTCAATCAAGGACGGCTTGGTTTTCTGACCGATTTGACAGTTGATACCATGATAGAAACGCTTGGCGCTATGCTGGATGGGCAGTTTGTTATGGAAGAACGCATGCTGCTATCTGCAGAAGTATTACGAAATGAGGTAAGTGTATTCAGAGCGTTAGCATTTAATGATGTGGTGGTTCATCGAGGTATCAGCAGCGGCATGATTGAGTTTGAAGTACGCATCAATGGTGAATATGTCTATTCATTACGCTCTGATGGCCTGATTGTAGCAACCCCCACTGGTTCAACGGCTTATGCGCTTTCTTCAGGGGGACCTATTTTACATCCCAGCCTTGATTTGATTGAGTTAGTCCCGGTATGCCCCCATACTTTGAGTAATCGTCCTATCGTGGTCGAACCGGATGCAATGATCGAAATCAAGGTACTTTATACTACTGAAACTAAAATATACGCGGATAGTCATTCCTGGTTTGATTTGGGGGAGCATGACAGGATTATCGTGCGGCGTTTCTCTGAGAGAGTCAAATTGTTACATGCGGTCAATCATAGTTACTATCGTATGCTGCGAGAGAAGTTTGGCTGGAGTGAAATTCCCCAAAAAGATCAATGATGATGGGCAGGTATGTTGATTCATTTGACGATTCGTGATTTTGTGATTGTTGATTTGACTGAACTAACGTTTAGACCAGGCTTTACAGTTTTGACCGGTGAAACAGGGGCAGGGAAATCAATCCTGATTGATGCCTTGATGCTTGCATTGGGAGAACGTGGTGATGTGGGGCAGATTCGGCATGGTTGTGAACGCGCAGAAATCATTGCCGAGTTTGATATCAGCCATGTTCCAAGTGTCCAGGATTGGTTGCAAGAAAATGATCTTCAGGCTGATCCTGGCAGTTGTTTACTTCGTCGTATCTTCGACACTCATGGGCGTTCACGCAGCTATATCAATGGCTGTTCTGTAACCTTGCAGCAGCTTCGTATCATTGGGGATCAGCTAGTTGATATTCATGGGCAGCATGCACATCAATCTTTGTTACGGAGTGATATGCAGCGGGACTTACTGGATAGCTATGCTGGTAACAGTCAGTTAGCCAAGGCGGTTGCAGCTGCTTTTCAGCATTGGCAGCAATTACATCAGCAACGTCTTAAATGGGAACAGAATGCAGCTCTATTTTTACAGGAGCGTGAGCAGCTGGAATGGCAACTTCAGGAACTTTCTGCACTGAATTTTTCAATAGAAGGGTGGCAAGCATTACAGGCTGATCATAATCGCTTGTCTCATATGGCAAATTTGTTGGAAACAGCCGAATCCAGTTTGGAAATATTATCCGAGAGTGAATCCGCTGCATTGGGGCAGCTTCATGTTGTGCTCACTCGTCTGCGTTATTTCCTGGATTATGATAGTGATCTTAAGTCTCCTTATAATTTATTGGAAACTGCCCAGGTTCAGCTGCAGGAAGCAGTATACGAATTGAAACACTACCAACAGCGACTCGATCTTGATCCGCAAAGTTTGCATATTACCGAGGAGAGAATTGCAGTCATTCATGCCTTAGCTCGAAAATATCGTATTTCTCCAGAGGAGATACCTGATTTATTGTATAGAACAACACAACGCTTGCAGGAACTTGGAGTTAATGCAGATGGGGACAGCCTTGCTGAAGCTGCTTCATCGGCAAAGAAAGCCTATGATGAGCTTGCTCAGACACTCACCATAGCACGGCACAAAGCGGCTGAAACGTTGGCACATCAGGTAACTGAAGCGATGCAGACGCTGGCAATGGCAGGAGGTTGTTTTAATATCATGCTGACCCCTTATAATCAAGGCAATGCGCATGGGCTTGAGCAGATTGAATTCCAAGTTTCGACACATCGGGGGGTACCCCCACGCCCGCTGGCAAAAGTTGCTTCAGGGGGTGAATTATCACGTATCAGTCTAGCGCTACAAGTGATGACGAGTCAGGTAGGTACAGCGCCAACCCTGGTCTTTGATGAAGTGGATGCAGGGATTGGAGGGCGGGTTGGTGAAATTGTTGGCAGACTTCTTAAGCAGTTAGGCAAAACGCGTCAGGTACTCTGTATTACCCATTTAGCTCAGGTGGCCTCGATGGGAGATCAGCACTGGCAAGTCTTCAAAACACCTGAGTCAACTGCTGACAAAACAGTGTTTAGCTCTATCCGCGCACTGGATGAGCAGGAGCGGGTAGAGGAAATAGCGCGTATGCTAGGGGGGATGAATATTACTGCCACGACCCGCAAGCATGCTGCGGAAATGCTGCAGGAAAATAAGAAGTTATCCTGATAAATCATACACATTTAGCCATAGTCAATCCTAATATTGCGATTCGCACCATATTCTCAGTACTATGGCCTGGGATCTCATAATTCTTAGGCAACCACCTGAAATTTTCCAGTCAAGCAAAGGTTCGCTCTACGATCAAAAGCCAGCGCTAACCGACTTATTCCATTTCCAAATCAAGCATGACGCAAGAGCGAGCCGTAGACAGTATAAACAATACGGCAAGGAGAAACTGACCAAGTCAGGTTTGATTTAGAAATGAAGTAACAAAAAAACAGACCGCGATCTAGAAATATCAAGATCGCGGTCTGCGTATCTTCAGAAAATAAGACCCACTTTATATGACATTAAGTGGGGTGCCAATTATTTAATTTAATTGACTCTCATAATTTGCGATAACAGAAAGTATCGTTTCTCTCGCACCAATTGCTTTATCAATACCCTTCTGCTTACTAGCTTCTTTTAAATCCTGCAGCGCATTTTCCATTTTTACACGGTCTAACGAGCCTAAACGCAATTGCAGATCTGGAAGAAATATATTGGCATAAAGGGATAATCTTTCGGCTGCCAGCATAGCTTGATTTCTGTCAGTCTCAAATGCCAATTCAACCTCTTTTAAGCTATTTTTAACTTGACCAATTGTTCCTTTGCTTATTTCGCTTACGATTTCATTTGCGACCACATTTGCTAAATCTCCGGTCAATTGGGTTTTGATGCGACTACTACCAGCAGGATTGGTTGGTGAGATGAATCCTTCCGCAATACGATAAAAGAATTCGCCCTCAATCTGTTTTTCCCTTGCTTCATCGATCTCTCTGTCTCTGTTTGAAATAATTCCTTCTACTTCGCGCAAAACACCAATCAAGAAACTTCTGGCAAGTGGCATGATGATATTTTCACGTGCGAGTGCAAGATTTGTTTGATCATCTGCGCTTTTTTTACTCAGTGCTTCTTTACCACGAGTAAATGCCCATGTTATTTGATCATCCAGATCAGGGTTACTGCCAGATTCGATGGACTGTTTATCTGCTGTAAGTACCTTGTTTTCTTTGCCTGCCGTACTAATAATTGCGAGATAGGCAGCATAAGCCCGGTCCCACTCAAGTTCCAGCTCGTCAGTTGACAGATTATCAAAAGCGTCCACTGCTAACGTTATCCGGTTATAGACAGCCAGTGCGAAAACGCGTTGTAAAGTTTTATCAATGGCTTGGGCAGCTAATGCAGTATGATTACCACTTCTGATAAATTCTATGGCGGTTAATATATCGTTATTCATCGATAATCCATAGATATCGTCAACCAATTGCGTTAGCTGCTGTAAATCTCCTTCATATTCTGCAGCAATTGCATCGGCGCTCATGGGAGTCTGGTTACGCAATTCACTGATAGCTTTAAAGGATGAAACTGCACCATCAACGATTAAGCTTGTGTCGTTTGTTTTATTATATTTAGTAAGCTTAAGTTGGTTCTCATAGCTGGCAAGAATCGTTGAAATGGCTTGACGCGCTTCTGCTGATTTAGGCTCACTGTTTTCACTGCTGGCACTTAGCAGATTATTTAAAGCATTCTCGAAATTGCTACGTACATCTGCGCCTAGGCGTAGCTCTAGATCCGGCAGAAGGATATTAGCAAAATAAAGCGCTCCTGCAGCTTCTGCCATCGCATGAGCGCGATCTTTGCCAATATTGTCTTCTTGGCCTTTCATTTCAGCTTTTACTCGTCCAATAAATCCTTTGTTTAATTCACTCACTATTTCATCTGCTGTAATTTCTGAAGGATTACCCGTCAGCTGGCTTTTTATGAGCAAGTTACCTACTGGATTATCTCTCGCGACAAGTGATTCAATAATACGATAGAAAATTTCGCCTTCTTTCTGTTCTATGGCTGTAGTTTCCGGATCACTATCCCTGTTCTTAAGAACACCCGCCACTTCACGTAAAACCCCATTGTAATATGCACGGGTTAATGACATTCTGGTCGCGTAGCGCTCAATGCCAAAGTTAGCAAAATCTTCGGCTGGATTATTTTTATTTAATGTATTCCTAATCCGGTCAAAGGATTCATTTATTACAATGTCTAATCCTGAATTGGTGCCTTCCACTAAAGACTGTCTATCAGCAGTAAGAATTTGATTGGCTCTTTGAGCAGCTCCAATAATAGCTTGAAACGATGCCGCTGCTTCATCCAATATTTGATTTAATGCTTCAGTCGTTGCAGTTTCAAATTGATCTCGTATTGCAGCAATACGATTAAAAATTACTTGATAAAAAACACGCTGCAAAGTCTTATCGATCACCTGACCTGCTAGTTTTTGTTCATTTTGTTGATTGTTCTTTTTGATATCATCAATTGCAGCCAAAATATCGCTATTCAGACTTAATTTGTTGGCAGTATCAACTTCCTGCACAAGAGTCTGTAACGCACCGGCATAAGCACTTGCAATGGCATCTGCATTAATGGGTGTTTCTTTTCGTAATGTACCAATAGTCTTGAAAGCAGAAACAGCCGTTGCAATAGCCTCTTTGTTAGAGGTTGTTGCGGCATGCGCTGTTGCGCTCTCAATATCTAGCACAATAGCACTTCCATACAGAATCAAGAAACTGCTTAAGATGATTATGAATCTTGAAAAAAGCTTCATATAAACCCCTCTTTTTGAAAAAAAATAAAAACATTAATAATGGTACAAATGATAATTATTATTATTTGATCTATTAAATATCTCTTTAAGTTTGTATTCTCCCTAGAATTAATAATAATTGCTACAGAATTGTTACAGTTATCGAATTAAAAATTAGCTATAAGAGATGCACGAACTGCAATAGGGGACCCCGGCAGAATATTATTGTTATTTTGAACTGATGCAAAATAATTTACATCGAATAAATTTTCTATATTGAGTTGCGCACGTACTTTTTTACTTAGTTGACCAAATAATGCCGCATCGACGCGTGTAAAATCCGGGATGACGACTGTGTTATCAGTTGAAGCAAACAGGCTGCTACGATAAATTACGCCTACTGCTGCACCGAATTTAGGAATGAAATCGTATCGGCTCCAAATTGAAAAAGTATTGCGTGGGAGCTCGGCAACCACGTTTCCTTTTGGTGCTCCGACCTGCGAACTGGTAATTTCTCCAGTTTGATAAGCATAGCCGCCCATCACACTCCAGTTTTGAGTTAGTTGACCATTTATACCTACTTCGACGCCTTCAGTGCGTTGTCCTTTGGTTAAAAAAGATCTGGATGAGTCATTGGGATCTACCGTGATGACATTGGTTCGATCTACTCGAAACGCTGCGGCAGTCAATGATAGGTCAGGGCGAATATCCCATTTGAAACCCACTTCCAAATTCGTAAATTTTTCGGGCTTGAGTACATCAGTGGTCACGGTCAATGAAGTTAATTGCTCTCCTGCTCGTGGCACGAACGCTTGACTAAAGCTCGTATAAATTGAAAGCGGTTCGATCGGCTTGAAAATTAAACCAATACGTGGTGATAACAAGCCATCCTTGGTTGTCAGATGAGCTTGTTCAGCATTTCTTTGCTGGAAATCTACTTCAAAAAGATCATACCGCACGCCGGCAACAGCTTGTAGCTGAGGTAAGAATTCAATTTGATCTTGAAAATAAAACGATGTGATATTAACTTTGCTGTGATTATTCGCGTCACCCTCTGTGTTAATAAATGTAATGGGTACATTCGTAATAGGATTACTGAGAGGAACGCGGAAGCTGGCTCCTCTAGAAGAAAGATCATTATTAAAAAATCCGGTTTCCCGCCTGTTATCAGTTATCTGTTGGCCAATTTCTATGCCGGCTAGGAGTGTGTGTGCGATAGGTCCTGTTTCAAGTGAATACAGCAAATTTGTTTGATTAAAAATATTCTGACGGTCAGTTGCATTATTATAGGCGCCAAGCGGTACCCGTCCTGCAAAAGCGGGGCCGGCAGCAAATACATTTTCGTAAAACTTATCGAATTGAGCATAATTGGTTTGATTGCGCAGGATTAATCCGAAGTCGAATTTATGTTCAATCAGAGAGTTAAACGACAGTACTTCAATATTGGAATGGCTTCGGTTTGGATCTCCAAAAAATTGTGATCTTTTAACATCTACCGGACGATCCCCGAAAGAAGGAATCCCACGATCAGCGGTACGATCGTCATGGTATCGTTCCATGTTTAAAACGACTTTAGTGCGATTAGTAGGTTTGATGGTTACTGTGGGGGAAATGCCGAGCCGATTCGATTCTACTCCGTCTCGAAAACTTCCTGCATTTTCAAATACACCATTCACTCGTAAAGCAACTTGATCATGAATTGGCTGGTTGATGTCGGCGGTTAATCTTTTTAGATCAAAAGAGCCTCCCTGGAAAGAGAATTCACGAATGGGATTCCAGCCTGCCTGCTTTGTTACGCGGTTAAGGACTCCGCCAGAGCCACCGCGCCCAAAAATCATTCCATTCGCTCCTTTCAATACTTCAATTCGTTCGATGTTATAGAGATCACGAAGATATTGAGCATCATCACGCATGCCATCGACAAAAAAATCGCCAGTTGAACGATTGCCCCGAAATACCAAGGCATCGCGATTTCCCTCACCTTCCGATATACCGACACCCGGTACATAACGCACAGCATCGCTTATACTTCGTATTGATTGATCTTTAATCACACCTTCTGTAACGACGGAAATTGATTGAGGCACATCACGTAACAGAGTGTTAGTCTTGGTTGCTGTGATGCTGCTGGTAGCCAGATAGCGACTTGTCTCGGGGTCAGCTGTTATCTGTATCGAAGGTAGGGTAGTGACAACTGGACTGAGAGCAGACTCGGTAGATAATTTAACGAGTGTAAACCCATCGGCATGCGATACTGGCTGCAATTCAGTACCACTGAGTAATCGATCTAATGCGGTGTGGATCTCATAACTACCCGCTAATCCCTGTGTTGTTTTACCCTGTATAACAGCATCATCAAAAAAAACTTTTACTCCCGATTGATTTGAAAATTGGGTGAGTGCATTTTCCAGAGAACCGGCGGGAATATTGTAAGATCGTGTGGCAGATTTTGTAATTTCTGGCGATTCGGCAAAAACAATGTCTGGTAAGAAAGTAATGGTAAATATTGAAAAGAATAAGATCGCATATATAAAAAAGCGATTAAATCGTATGCTCTTATATCTGGTTCGTGCTAGGAATAAAATATCTATCCATTCCAGTTGAACAATAAAAGTTTTAAAACTTGGGGTATATATCATTGTTTCTAATACGATTAATCAAAATCAAATCAAAGATCGAGTTGCAGAAGAAGAAGGGAGGGAATATTCGATAAGGGCTTGATCATGTCATGCCACTGGTAGTTTAATACCAGCGACAGACAAAAATTTACATTTGGCTTTGTAACCAGTTCTGAATACCAACCTTTTGCATAACATCTAATTGTGTTTCCAACCAATCGATATGTTCTTCTGTATCTTCAAGAATATGTTCAAAAATTTCTCGCGAAACATAATCATGAGTTGTTTCACAGGCAGCAATCGCACCAAGAATAAGATACGCTCAATAAGTTTGTCAGCGTGTTTCATTTCCTCGATAGATTCATTATATTCATGCTCGCTGAGTTTGTTAGATCCCCACTCTTTATACATCCGGGCATGGAGAAAATACTGATTAATCGCGGTTAATTCATGTAATAGCTGACGATTTAACCAATTAATAATATCTGCATTCCCTTTCATAATTGCTTCCTTGGACGAGTTGACTCGTAAAGACGAGTAGGGTTAGGTGCCAGGGGATTGGCTCGGAGTTTCTCGTCCTAACGCTTGATCGAGCACCCTTTTTGCGTGGCAGGCACAGATTCCACACTGCTCGGCAATACTCAGACTAGCTTTAAGATCACGCATCCGTTCAGCGCCTTGAAGAACAGCTTCACGAATTGCATGATCAGTAACCCCCTTGCAGACACAAATATACATGAAACAAGCCTTTTGTCGATTGGTTTGAAAGTTGCCTACGCTAACAGATATATAATAAATAATATCGTTAATGAGAATAATTCTTAATTATATTCATATTGATGGAGAATGCAAGTAGTGATGAACAAGGAGTGTTTTTTTTGCTGATAGTTCTGAAAACAAACCGATAAAATCACCTGAGTTCTTATCTTTTCCGATTATTAGCTGATTTATAATCAGTCGCTATTATGAACATTTAGACTAGAATAAATCGTGGAAATTTGTTTTGTTGCGCCTTATCATTGCAAATGCATTCCCATCGTGCAAAGCATTGGATCGTTGTGCATGGAATGGTAAAGGGGATACGTAAGAATGGTAGTTATCTTGTCGGTGAGAATGAGTCGACTTATATATCCTTTGGCATCCGCTGTGTTTGGAGAATCTTGGCCGCCTACCGCTGGAAATGATCGAAGTTAAATCTGGCTCTTATTTGGGAGAAGGTGACATTGTCCGTTTTGAGGACAACTATGGGTGAAACGAGAGCTGAGATTGAACTCCATTCAAGATTTTCAGGACTTTAAAAAAAACGTTACAACATATATATTCCTTTCCGCAGAGTTTTGAGAATATCCTGAGCAAAGCTGTTTTCTTTATTTCAAAAACAATTGAATACAATGGTTAAAGTATAATATTGCTTTTTCCATTGGTAAGATTAATGGAGATGATGATGCCTATTTATGAATATATTTGCCACTCTTGTGGTTTAGAGAAAGAACATTTGCAAAAAATGAGTGATTCACCCATTGAGAATTGTCCTGAATGCGGAAGTAGTCATTATGTTAAGCAGATTTCTGCTGCTGGCTTTCAATTGAAGGGGAGTGGTTGGTATGTTACAGATTTTAAGAATAAACCAACGTCTGAAACCAAATCAAAGTCAGAAACAAAATCAAAATCAGAAACCAAGAGCGAAAGTACAACCTCATCTACTGCTGCATCGGAGTGATTCGGCAGTATTTTCGCATCATTACCTTGATTGATATGGCTAGTAGTTTGATCATACGTGCAATTAAATTGAAACCTTTTCACTAACAACTGTGTTGAATTTGTGGATGCTCCTAATTTTCCTTATATAAAACCAATACAATATGCGTACTAACTATTGCGGCATCATTAATACTCGCTATCTGAATCAAACTGTTACGCTTTATGGGTGGGTCCATCGTCGACGTGATCATGGTGGGGTAATTTTTATTGATTTACGTGATCGTGAAGGCATCGTTCAAGTTGTCTGTGATCCCGTAAATGTGAATACTTTTCAGATTGCGGAAAAAATTCGTAATGAATTTGTGCTTAAAATAACTGGAATAGTACGCCACCGTCCAGAAGGGACGGTCAATCTGGCTCTCCAAACTGGCGAGGTGGAAGTGCTGGTGGACATGATTGAAATTCTTAATCCCTCGCTGACACCACCATTCCAGATGGATGAGGAAAATTTAAGTGAAGCGATCCGTCTGGAGTATCGATATCTTGATCTGCGCCGCCCAGTCATGCAGAAAAACTTGCGCTTGCGCCATAAAGTCACCATGGCGGTACGTTCATTTCTTGATCAAGAAGGATTCATCGATGTAGAAACACCGATGCTGACCAAATCAACACCAGAGGGTGCACGAGATTATTTAGTTCCTTCGCGTGTCAATGACGGTCATTTCTTTGCACTTCCCCAATCTCCCCAGTTATTCAAACAGCTTCTGATGGTGTCTGGGTTTGATCGCTATTACCAGATTACTCGCTGTTTTCGTGACGAGGATTTGCGTGCGGATCGTCAACCGGAATTTACTCAGATTGATATTGAGACCTCTTTTCTCAATGAAAGTGAAATCATGGCATTGATGGAAGGGATGATTCGCAATCTGTTCCGTGAAGCAATCGGTATCGACTTGCCAGATCCTTTTCCTCGATTGAGTCATGAGGAAGCCATGTTTAAGTATGGCTCCGACAAACCGGATTTGCGCATACCCTTGGTATTCACTGAGCTGACCGACCTGATGCAAGATGTCCCTTTCCAGGTATTTCGTGATGCTGCCCAGAAACCGGATGGGCGCGTAGCAGCCTTGCGCATTCCGAAAGGTAGTGAATTGTCTCGCAAGGAAATCGACGATTACACCCAATTTGTCGCTATTTATGGGGCAAAGGGTTTGGCTTATATCAAAATTAACAGTCTGGAAAAAGGAATGGAAGGATTGCAATCCCCCATCCTGAAATTCTTGCCTGAAACAGTTGTAAATGCTGTGTTGGAACGTAGTGGTGCACAAGATGGTGATCTTGTGTTTTTTGGTGCAGACAAGGCCAAGGTCGTTAACGATGCATTAGGTGCGTTGCGAGTCAAGATTGGTCATGAACGCGGATTGATTGGTTCTGAGTGGAAACCATTATGGGTGGTCGATTTCCCGATGTTCGAGTGGGATGAGGAAGAAAATCGCTGGAAAGCACTCCATCATCCGTTTACCTCCCCTGCAGATGGTCACGAAGATCTGCTCGTGACAGAACCTGGCAAAGCTTTATCCAAAGCCTATGATATGGTATTAAATGGGGTTGAAATTGGAGGGGGTTCTGTGCGGATCCATCGCCAGGATGTACAATCAAAAGTATTTAATGCACTGAATATCTCTGAGGGCGAGGCACGTGAAAAATTTGGCTTTCTGCTCAATGCTCTTCAATATGGCGCACCACCGCATGGTGGGATTGCATTTGGCCTTGATCGTGTTGTTGCCATGATGACGGGTGCCGAGTCGATCCGTGATGTGATTGCTTTCCCGAAAACACAGCGTGCACAATGCCTACTAACCCGTGCACCTAACGTGGTTGAAGAAAAGCAATTACGGGAACTGCATATTCGTCTTCGCAATCCTGTCGAGGTCGTTTCCTGGAGCTACTAATCGCAACAGTGCCTGTTTACAAAAAACCTGTCTCTGTTTTAGTTGTCATTCACACGGCCAATTTGCAGGTATTGTTGCTGGAGCGTGCAGATCATCCTGGGTATTGGCAATCTGTTACAGGTAGCCAGGATCAGGATGAAACATTGCTTCAAACTGCTATCAGGGAAGTCAAGGAAGAAACTGGTCTCGATGCAGCATGCTATGAGCTAACAGACTGGCATATACAAAATCAGTATGAAATTTTCCAGGAATGGCGCTGGCGATATGAGCCAGGTATAACTCACAATGCCGAGCATGTTTTTGGGCTAAAATTACCCAAAATCGTACCGATTAATATTGCTACACGCGAACACTTAAAAGCAATCTGGTTACCTTGGCAGGAAGCAGCTAAGAAAGTATTTTCCTGGAGTAACGCACAAGCTATCCGTATGTTGGGATCGGGCCGACAATAATGCCATACCAGTAATTTTTAGTATAAAATCTAGTGAATGGTTTGACAGAATGATCCGCATATTGGATATAGGGCAAGGGGAGCAACGCTACATAGCGAAAAAGTGGGGTTTAGTGCCGAGATTATGAGATACTGGATTTAATAAGTTACTCTTATATTTCAGGATAGACCCTTAACTAGCATGGAGAAGAGAAATATCTCCATGATTATATAAAGTTAAAGTCGACACCTGCTCAAGAATCTGTTTTTTGTTTCATTTTATTTTGTTTTTGCAGGTAATAAAGTATTTTATAATGCCGAATGAATTGATATAATAGCGAGCTTTGGGTCGTTAGCTCAGCCGGTAGAGCAGCGGACTTTTAATCCGTTGGTCGGCGGTTCGAATCCGCCACGACCTACCAATAAAATAAGGCACTTAGTCAGAAAATGACTTAGTGCCTTTTTCATTTCTGTATATAAGATAAGAGATTTTTTCGGTATAGAATCACTGATAGATAACATTATTATGTAAAACCCAGCCGTTTACATGAATTCCTTCAGGATCATGATGTGTCCAATGAATAACACCACCTTTATTATTCCATTCATATTCACCAAAAAATTCAATTTTGTCGTTTTGAGATAACGCAAAAATTCTTGGTGCTAAATCTATATTGTGGGTGATCAGTAGAGTCTGCTTTGATTTCAACTCGATGATAAATCTCTGATGACGACTACCATCAAGATCATCCGATAAAATGGAAATGACAATACCTGTTCCATAAACCTGTAAATTGCTTTTGCCATTTGCGAAAAGTTGAGCTAATAGTTCATCGCTATCAGTTTCTAATTCAACATAATCAGAAATTACTCCCGCTCTTAACAATCCATTAAAAACATTTCCATAGACATAGACTTCTTCACCTTTGGTGCCGATATAGTTGCCGGTGTTGGGATAATAACGGACTAAATACCCATCAAGAGTAGTGGTTGTTACTCCGGCAGGACTAAAATACTCAGGATAAGAAGCCTCAGCAAAATTAAACAACTTATTGCTATTGATTAAAAAGTTCTCAGCAGAAGATATTGCTGGAATTAATACCAGCAGTAGTAAAGTAATATATCTCATAGCTATGCTTTAATTCCCAATATGGTTAATTCACCAAAAATAAAAGATACATGTTTTTTCGAAGAAGCATGTATGTAAAACAATAAGCTCAGTAAGCTTGTTACGGCAGGTTTTTATGATGCTGTATTATTTCAATAAACATAAAAGCTTCACTCTTGTGCGTGGTATTAGATAACAGGCTGATTATGCCAGGCTGTTAAGGCGGGTCGTTGCAAGTCGGTTGCGTATTTCTCAATTAATCCCAAAGGAGAAAACGTGACAAATCTGACGAATATTGACGTGTATTGGCGAGTGTGGTCGGTATAAATATTAACAAAAACAGTTTGTTATAATGAATTCTCAGTCGATCGCGAGTTCAAGTTTCGTACGACCTACCAATAAAATAAGACACTTAGCCAGAACGTGGCTAAGTGCCTTTTTCATTTCTGTGTAAATTCTCGCGCAATTTGGTACTGTTTTGCACTTTATTTGGTACTAATGGTTGACTCTTTTAACGGGTAGATCGTCAATGTGTTCATCTTAACAATGAGGTCAAAATAAACACAGAACAAACGGCACTTACCCAAGACGAATTACTCTCCATTCAAATGCTTTCGCTCAAGTTAATCATCGCTGCTGCCAATGGTCCAATCGACCTCAACGTGATGGCTAGGAATGAGTTGGCTGGCCGTGATTAGATTTATCCGGCAAGTAGGTTGATTTTGAAAAAGTTCGTGAAATGCTTCATTGCTAGAAGTTACGAATTACCAGCTCAAGAAGCGGTAAATTAAGACAGAGTGCTGGAGTAGAATGGGGGGACAGACCACGGTTTATAACTAAGCGCTGTTAATTTGGAATCAATCGTGGTCTGTATCCTATCATCCGAAACCAGCTGCACTGGTTGGCTCCTTCCGCACTATGTGCTCTGGCGACCAGTTACTTCAAATATTAGGTACCGCACGATGTGCACTACAAAGAATATTAAAATAGTCGCCCCTGAAATACTATAGAAACTAGCATAAATATTGGCATTGAGGGATACTCAAAAGGTATGGAATTTGCCGGAATTAATACTATTGACCCCTAATTTCTGGTGAATTGATGAAGCCAAAGAAGCAAGAACCCACCCCCTGTGATGATCTTTTTCGCATGAGACTGGAGCAGATTACAGCATCCTTGGAACAAGTTCACAAACTAACGGGTATTGCGCCAAAGGAAGTTTATGTGGATCGGGGTTATAGAGGACACGCGGTGACGGATACGGTCAAAGTATGGATAGCAGGAGCCAGGCGCGGCGTCACGGTGGCGATCAAAAAAAGACTCCTGCACAACTTACCCGCTAGTCAAATAAATAACTAAAATGGCGATAAGTAAAAGACGGTTGGAGCAGAACATGCAGATGAGTTTCGGATCAATAGAATTGGCGCAACGTCTGAGGCAAGACAGTGTACTGATGAAGATTGATGTACTGATTGATTGGGAGAAGTTACGTCCTGGTCTTAGGGGTTTATACAAGCGCGAACTATCGAATGGTGGAGGGCAGGAACCATTTGACGCGCTGATGATGTTCAAGGCGATCCTGCTTGGTCAATGGCATAATTTGTCGGATGCTGCATTGGAACAAGCGCTGTGCGTGCGAATTGATTTTCTCCATTTTTGTGGTTTGTCCTTGTCGGATGTGATACCGGACGAAACGACCCTGTGCCGATTCCGTAACCGGCTGGTGGTCAACAACAAGCTGGATGGTCTTCTGGCCGATATCAATGAACAGATTCAATCACATGGTTTGATGGTCAAGGGAGCGATAGGCGCGGTGATTGATGCCACACTGATTGAGTCAGCGGCGCGTCCAAACAAGACTATCACGCTTGAAGTGGATGCTGAAGGCAAGACCGTTCAGTTTGAGGATGGTAGTCAGCCGGGTATTTCCTGTACCGAAAAGCAGAGTGCGGACCTGGATGCGGCCTGGCTGAAAAAAGGTAAGAAATCGTATTTTGGCTACCGGAGTTACCTGGTGGTCGATACGCAAGACGGTTATGTGCGTGGAGTACACACTGCCCCTGCCAACCAAAGCGAAATAATGCATTTCAAAGCAGCCATCGATGGCGCGCACATCAAGGCAAATCGGGTATATGCAGATAAAGGCTCAGCCAGCCATGCCAATCGGCAATATCTGAAAAAGCGTAAAATCAAGAGTGCGATCATGCACCGGGCGTACAAAAACAAACCACTCTCGGCACGGCAAAAGCTAGCCAATAAATTGATCAGCAAAAAACGTTATATCGTCGAACAGTGCTTTGGGACAGCCAAACGCCTATTCGGAATGGAGCGCGCCAGCTATTTCGGAACGGTAAAAGTCAATGCTCAAGTCTTGATGAAAAGTATTTGCATGAATCTGAAAAAAGCTGCCAACAAAATTTTTGTAGACGAGTCATTAAAGGGAGCAGTCCCTCTAAATAGGGCATAAGGGAAGGAATTCCCTAAAAAAAGAGCAAAACTTCACTTTTCTGCCAAAAAAAGAAGGTAAAACTGTCATTTGAAAATTTCTTTACACCACTACAATAAAATTTTAAGGGTTGTGCAGAGGTCTTAAAAAGAAGCTCAAGCGGCGCAGTGCGGTGGAGCCCGTGATCGGACATATGAAAAACGATGGGCGTCTGGGGAGAAACTTTTTGAAAGGCACAGCAGGCGATGCTATGAATGCCTTACTGTGCGGTGCTGGCTATAACTTGCGCAAGATTCTGCGCCAACTGGCGCTTTTGTGTGCTCGTTTGGGAATCAATATTAATCGGCTATTGATTGGCAATATGCCTAACCTACAACTTAGTAGTTGAGAAAAAGGGTTTTTCAGGGACGACTAATTAAGTAATAAGGATTTAAGATCACCTTTCTAGACTGGCAGATTAATCCTGATAGTCTAGAACCATGATAATAATCTGATTGTTTTAGAGCAACTACTAAACTGTTGCAATTGCAATCAAACTTAATGGGTTAGGCAAAAAAGAATTAAAGCCGCAAAGTTTAAGATCTTCTTCTATCCAATGTGATCGATGATTTTCTAAAGGATTTGCAGATACTTCTTGCTCGATAAACTCTTTGGGAGTGCTTATATAGCATAACCAGATAATTTTGATTATAATGCAAGGATGGCATATTCATTGGATTTTCGCCGTAAAGTGTTATCTGTTCGAGAGAAAGAAGGACTTACGATAGCCGAGGTGGCAGCGCGGTTTGATGTGGGTATAGCAAGCGTTGTTCGCTGGATCAAGCATGTTGATCGCAAACCTCAAGGGTTTCGCAAACGCAAGATTGATCTTGATGTATTGCGGCAGGATATTCTCGATTATCCCGATGCCTGTCAGTACGAGCGAGCAAAACGTTTGGGCGTGGCGCAGAA
>NZ_FNPJ01000030.1 GCF_900107265.1 Nitrosomonas sp. Nm33
GGGCCTCACGCCTTGCGAATACATTTGCAAAATATGGACAAAGGAGCCAGAACGATTTAACGTTGATCCTTCCCAGCATACCGTGGGACTAAACATCTAAGGGGATTGGGGAAAACATTCCCTATGACATGAGCAATTTTATCAGAGTCTCATTTGGGAGGTATTTATAACGCTGACTGAGGTTCCATAGCGATCAACGGAGATGTGGGGGCTCAGTGGCGTGATGCTGAGTAATTTTGTAGCATTTAGTCTAATTTTATTTATTATCTTGGCGCGCAGGGAAGCAGGATCGGTTATTTATAAAAATTAGAATAGATGAATTTTTTTATGGACTGTTTGGAATCTCTGCGTAGGCGAAAGTATTCCGTTACAATTGTCCTTATGCAATTAATCAAACCAACTACAAAAAAAAATCACGATGTAAAGTTTTTACAGGGGAATGTTATTCTCGTAGGTATGATGGGTGCTGGAAAAACTACGATTGGTAAATTACTGGCAAATTACATGGGTAAAACGTTTGTCGATTCCGATCATGAGATTCAACAGCGTACTGGCGTTAAAATTCCTTTGATTTTTGAAATTGAAGGAGAGGTTGGGTTTCGTAGACGTGAAACGGAGGTGTTGCATGAGCTGGTGCAAGCAGAGAATATTGTGCTTGCTACTGGTGGAGGAGCAGTGCTGAGTGCTGAAAATCGTGCTTTATTAAGACAGCATGGTATCGTGGTTTATTTGAGTGCATCCGTGGATGAATTGCAACGAAGAACGCGCTCTGATAAAAATAGGCCATTACTTCAGACAGAGGACTTGCATGCGAGATTAACAGAGCTTCATGCTCAACGCGATGCTCTATATCGCGAAGCAGCGCATATCATTATAGATAGCGGAAAACAAGGGGTGCGCTCTCTCGTACAACGGCTCGCCCGAAAACTGCTTTTCTTCAAATTTAAAAAACTCCGGGCTGAGGCGTTAAATCGAAAAAAAACCGCGATCAAGGCTTATCAATCAAATAATTATGAATCCCAGAAGGGATGAGTTTTTCCCGAAAATGATTGCTTCATATGAATGACATGCAGACTGTTAAGGTAGCGTTATTTTCTCCCAAGCAGGATCGAAGTTATCCCATCCATATCGGTAATGAGATATTAGAGCGGGTAGATTTGATATTGCCTCATTTGCCTCAAAAACGGGTTGCGATTGTAACTAATACTACTGTAGCCCCTCTTTATCTGGATAGATTCCGTATGGCGTTAGAGCGGCATGAGGTCTGCTCAATTGCAATTATTTTGCCTGATGGTGAGGATCATAAAAATTGGCAAACATTAAATTTGATTTTCGATGCTTTATTGGAGCAACGCTGTGAGCGAAAAACTACCCTGATTGCATTGGGAGGAGGGGTTATTGGTGATCTGACAGGGTTTGCGGCAGCGACTTATTTGCGAGGCGTACCTTTTATTCAAATTCCTACTACATTACTCGCGCAAGTGGATTCTTCAGTGGGCGGTAAGACAGGCATTAACCATCCGCTTGGCAAAAATTTGATTGGTGCATTTTATCAACCACGAGTTGTGCTGACAGATAGTAAAACACTTAATACCTTGCCGGACAGAGAATTGCGTGCCGGCATTGCAGAAGTGATCAAATACGGTCTCATACATGATGCTGATTTTTTTACGTGGTTGGAGCAGAACATTACTGGGTTGATTGCGCGCGATGCTGACATTCTAAGTAAAGCCATTTGTCGCAGTTGTGAGATCAAAGCGGAAATTGTTGCCGCAGATGAGCGTGAGAGCGGCATGCGGGCACTGCTTAATCTTGGCCACACCTTTGGTCATGCAATTGAAAACGCAATGGGTTACGGTGTATGGTTGCACGGTGAAGCGGTTGCTGCGGGCATTATAATGGCTGCAGAGCTGTCAAAACAACTAAAATTTATCAATGAAATCGATTTCGAGCGCATACACAGTATATTTCAAAAGGCAGGGCTACCGGTCATTGCGCCAAAACTTTCTCCAGATGATTACTTGCGATTGATGAAGCTTGATAAAAAAGTAGAAGAAGGGAGAATGCGTTTTATTTTGCTGAAGCGTATTGGTGAGGCGATGATGAGTCATGATGTTCCTGCATCAACTTTAAGAGGGACGTTGCTAACTTGTATGGCAAATGAATGACTTGGCACCTTACGCAGTATCATCTGTTAATTCGCGCGGACGCCTCATCAAAGAAACACCTCCTGCTGGTCGTAGTGAATTTCAGCGCGATCGTGACCGGGTAATTCATTCAACAGCTTTCCGTCGGCTCGAATATAAAACACAGGTATTTGTTAACCATGAAGGTGATTTGTTTCGCACTCGCTTGACACATAGTCTGGAGGTGGCCCAGATTGGACGTTCTATTGCGCGAAATTTGCAGCTGAATGAGGATTTAGTTGAAGCAATAGCGCTGGCGCATGATCTAGGGCACACACCTTTTGGCCACGCAGGGCAGGATGCTTTGAATGATTGCATGAAGGAATATGGTGGTTTTGAGCATAATCTTCAGTCTTTAAGAATAGTTGATGTGCTTGAAGAACGTTACGGTGCTTTTGATGGTTTGAATTTGTGCTTTGAAACCCGTGAAGGCATCCTCAAGCATGTTTCTAGAAAAAATGCCGAAAAGCTGGGTGAAGTAGGAGAGCGTTTTTTAATCAACCAAAGACCTTCACTGGAGGCACAGCTTGCCAATTTTGCTGATGAAATTGCGTACAATAATCATGATGTGGACGATGGTTCACGTTCCGGTTTTATTACCTTGTCGCAACTGGAAAAGATAGAGATATTTTCCAGACACCTATGGCAGGTGAAAAGAGACTATCCGAATATTGATGGCCGACGTTTAATTCATGAAACGATACGTGGCATGATTAATAGTGTAGCAACAGATTTAACCCTGCAAAGTAAAAGCAACATTGAAAATGTGCGGCCAGATGGCCTGGATGCAGTGCGATCAGCGGCATACCTGATTGGATTCAGCGAAAAGATAAAGCAGGAGCAGCAGGAATTAAAAAGCTTTTTGCAGGAGAATCTTTATCGGCATTTTCAAGTAACACGCATGAGTAATAAGGCGCACCATACGATTAAAATGTTATTCAATGCGTTCAACTCAGATATTCGACTACTACCTCCAGCATATCAGATTAAATTTTCTCAATATGGACATCAGGCTATTGCTGATTATATCGCGGGCATGACTGATCGTTTTGCAATCAAGGAATATCAACGGTTATTTATCATCAGTGAAAGTTAAAATTCATTTTTGATGAATAACAGAGGATTTTAAATAGATCTATCTGCTACTGATTACTAAGTTGAGTGAATATATAGAGGAGGAATAAAAATGATCTGGTCAAGAATTAATTTATATGCTTTAGGAATCCTGATAGGGTTACTACATTTTGCAAGCCATGCATTGGCTGGTTTAGAAAATAATGATCTGGTTAATGCAGCTACACGCGGCAGCTTGTCCCAAGTGAAAGCATTACTTTCAATGTCTGAGAAAAATTATGAAACACGCGATAAGAATATGGCATTGGTAGGTGCAGTGGAGAATGGCCACGAAAGTATCGTCAAGCTTTTGCTTGACTCTGGAGCAGACGCAAATGTGAAGGCAAAAAATGGCCGGACTGTGTTTATATTGGCTGCGCAGGATAACCGCCTGGGTATCGCGCAGGCACTACTTGCTGCTGATGCAGATATAAACGCGGTTACCGACAATGGGCTGACAGCATTGATGTTAGCGTCGCAAAGAAATCACCTGGAGATAGTGCGCTTATCGCTCGAAACGGGTGTTGATGTCAATGCTGCTACAAATGAAGGTGTTACAGCACTTATGTTTGCATCGCAAGTGGGTAACCAAATCGTTGTCCAGTATTTGCTGCAAGCAAACGCCAATGTTAATAGCCAAGCAAAAAATGGTGCAACTGCGCTGATGCTAGCCGCACAAAATGGCCATCAAGGAGTGACAATGACGCTACTTGCTGTGGGTGCGGAAATTAATACTAAGGCAGAAAATGGTGCGACTGCATTATTGCTGGCTAAAAAATATGATCATAAGGGTGTCATTGAATTACTTCAAAAAGCAGGTGCCAAATAGAGATTATTCTGAGTAATAATCTTATGAATTTCTTATTGATTTATCAGCTTGAGTTTGATGGTTTATCTGACTGTAGTACAACCAAAATGGTATAATTTTCATTAAATTTTTACCTGCCGATAAGAAGGGCAAAACTACTAGATGAATACGCGTGCTTTTACATTAATTGCTTTATTACTGCTTGCTGGCTGCGGTGAAGGTACATCCCCTGGAACAGATGAATCTTCAACGAGATTCCCGGATGAGATCACTGCCATCAATGAATTGCCTTCCGTATTTGAAGAAGGATTAACTCCGGAACAAAAGGCTGATTTGCTGAAAAAAATCATGCCAATGGCGGATGATGGATTATCACCTGAAGAACGATTTCTAAAATTACGCCAGGATGCGGAAGCGGGCGATGCTGAAGCGCAGACTGCTCTTGGTTTCTTGTTCTATTCTGGAGAGGCCATATCCAGGGATGCGACGGGAAAAATTATGGACTATGACCTTGAATCAGCTGCAGGCTGGTTTCATCGTGCTGCAGAGCAAGGGCATGCGGGTGCCCAATTTAATCTGGGTCTGATGTACGCCGAAGGTCATGGCGTTCCACAAGATCCCGCCAAAGCAGTGGAGTGGTTTACCAAGGCTGCTGAACAAGGCAACGTGGATGCGCAAAATAACCTCGGTGTCATGTATCTGGTAGGCGAGGGTGTGCCTAAAGATATGAATAAAGCGATTGAATGGTTTGAGAAGGCTGCGAAACAGGGAAATGAAGAAGCCAAAGAAAATCTTAAGGCAATACGAGCCGCGGGAAATTAGGCTGATATGTCATTTTTTATTGGTTTGTAATCATTCTCAGATATTTCTAATCACAAAGTATTGCAAGGAAGCATGGAGGGAGAGTCTAGAATTTGTTATAAGAGATGACTTCTTTTAAAGGAAGTTGTCCACCACGTGGCCATGCTTCCTTGATTCCCCTGCCAATAGCAACAAACATTGAGATCACATGGTCTTCAGGCAGTTTAATCAGTTTTGCGACTGCTTCAAAATCAAATCCATCCATCGGGCAAGAAGCATAACCCATTTCTTGAGCTGCTAGCATAAGTGTCATTGCTGCCATTCCGCATGAACGCATTGTTTATATTTGATATAACAAGTGTAATTGATTCTTGCCTTGACGCAGTATGCAGCTCTGTCTACCATTAAAAAAGAGAGCGGTCGTTGTTGATAGCTGTCTTCTGAGTATTCTGATTTAATTACTTTAGGGATTGATTATGTCACAGTTTAAAAGAACGTTGTTAGGTGTTTTGACGCCATTATTGTTATCTGGTCTGCTAGTTGGCCAGGCAACTTCTGTTGCTGCTGGTCAGCATGATGATCGTCATGAACATGGCAGAACAACCTATGCTCATTTCAACAAGGATGGAGAGCTGCTAACACCTAAAAATTACCGTGAATGGATTTTCGTTGGTGCACCTGTGACACCAAAAGATATGAACGATGGCAATCCAGCATTCCCTGAGTTTCACAATGTGTACATTGATCCTGTTAGCTGGGCACACTGGAAGCAAACTGGAAAATTTCGTGATGGTACAATTATTGTTAAAGAATTGGTTAGTGTCGGTGCCGAGGAAGCGGCCAGTGGCAATGGTTACTTTCAGGGAGAATACCTCGGCATAGCTGCTACAGTCAAGGATTCCAAGCGTTTTGCTGATCGATTTAATAACTGGGCATACTTTGGTTTTGAAAGCTATGAAAGCAAGAGCGCAGCCCCACAAACTGATGAATCTTGCAACACTTGTCATAAAGAAAATGCCGCTGAAGACAACGTGTTTACCCAATACTACCCCGTATTGCGTGCTGGCAAACCTGGAAAGTAAGTAAAGCAACCTGATAAAGTGATGAGCAGGAGAAAAGGCTTGCTGCAATAATCCTCTCAAAGTTTTAGAAAGAGGGGGCATTTTATTCTCAGCGCTTCTCGGTGCAGAATAACTTGCCCTTTCTTTTTTAATAAAATTTAAAGAGATTTCATGCAACTCGCTTGTGTTCATGCTGTTGCTTCCTAATTCCATTATCTCCGATCAGAAATGAGGTAAAGGCAAGTTCGTTAACAGTATTAACAATGTGGCAAGAGGAAGTCGACAAAGTAAATTTTGATTTAAAATTATAATAATATGCAGTTTCTAAAACAAAAGGTAGTTAATTAATGAAAACTAATCAAGCAAATGGAAAAATTTTAGCGCCAGAACTCCAGACAGTCAGTTGGCTTAATACACCTCAACCTATTACATTAGCATCATTGCGCGGTAAGGTTGTATTACTCCATGCTTTTCAGATGCTGTGCCCAGGCTGTGTGCAAGTTGGTATTCCTCAGACGCAAAGGATATTCGAAGAATTCAATTCAGATCAAGTTGCCGTGATTGGCCTCCATACGGTCTTTGAGCATCATTCAGTAATGGGTCGTGAAGCACTTGAAGTATTTGCTTATGAGTATCGATTGCGTTTTCCGATTGGGATCGATAAGCCGAATGATCAGCATGTCATTCCGCATACCATGATGACTTATCAGATGCAAGGCACACCCACGACTATTCTAATCGATAAGACTGGTCATCTGCGCATGCATAAATTTGGTCATGTCAGTGATTTTATATTGGGTGTATCAATAGGTACTTTGCTTGCAGAAGAGGTCGATGAAACCGAACAGCTACAGTCTGCTCTAAGCAAGCAGAATGAGGCTGAATCTGTAGGGTGTGGGACGGATGGTTGTGCAGTTTAATTGCATATGAATTTAGCAGACTCTTTTTTCGCTTACTTCGATTTGGGGGAGTATGGAAAAGTAAATTTCGGAAATTTGATTTAGTAGATATCTTTCCATTTGCGAATTTCTGTAAAAACACTGAGGGGGTCTGACAGTGTTTTGCCTGAATGCTGGCTAGCAGCATGAATGATTGCTAACTGGTTGCATCGCAAAAAAGGATTTGTCGCTTTTTCGATGGCTAATGTTGAGGGAAGCGTTGGCATATCGCGCTTTCTTTGTTCTTCTATTTCGATTGCGCGTAGTGCTAAGATTGGATTGTTGGGGTCGATAGCCTTTGCAAATCGGACATTGGGCAAGGTGTACTCATGCGTGCAGTAGACAAGGGTTTCATCAGGCAGGCTGGCTAGTTTCTGAAGTGAGGCATACATCTGTTGTGCACTGCCTTCGAAGATGCGACCACAGCCACAGGCAAATAGGGTGTCGCCACAAAACAATGATTTTTCACCATAATAAGCAATATGTCCTGCTGTATGACCGGGTATATCCAATACGACCAGATCAAGTGATAACTCCGAGAGATGAACAATATCACTTTCTTTGAGGCCATGCGTAAGCCCAGGAATGTTTTCATTTGCAGGGCCATATACTGGCAGAGAATATGCTTGCGATAATGTAACATTGCCGCCAGTATGATCGTTATGGTGGTGTGTATTGAGAATGGCGATGGGTTGCAATTTCTGCTGCTGAAGATAAGCTAATACTGGTGTTGCACTTCCTGGATCGACAATGGCAGCATAATGCTGGTCGTGAATTACCCAGATATAATTGTCTTTAAAGGCGCGAACAGGGTAAATATTGAGCATGATGTTTTTTCTCGGTTTAGTAAAAATATATTTATGATAAGGCTGAGCACTAACAGCATCATGACTCTCTCCGTGCATGCTCAGGCTATGCAGCAATGGTTTGAGACTTCGCTAGGCCAATATTTGCTTGGGGAGGAGCAAAGCTATTTTGATCAAGCAGTTATCAATATTTTTGGTTATAACGCTTTGCAAATTGGATTTCCTCAGTTGAATTTTTTACGTACTAATCGTATCCCTTTTCGGTTTCGTCTTGGCATCAGCCCGGGTGCATCCTTCTATGCGTTACCTGATTTCCTGCCTATCGAAAGTGGCAGTATGGATTTGGTATTGTTACCTCATATATTGGAATTCAATTCTAATCCACATCAGATTCTTCGCGAAGTACATCGTGTTTTGATGCCAGAGGGTCATGTCGTGATCAGCGGTTTTAATCCCTTCAGCCTTTGGGGAATGAATCGATATTGGAAGGCAGCAAGAAATGAATTTCCCTGGTGCGGCCAATTCATCGCATTACCTCGTCTCAAGGATTGGTTGAAGCTGCTCGATTTCGAGATTGTTGGAGGGCGACTCGGCTGCTATGCGCCTCCTTTCGGTAAAGAGAAATGGATAAAGCATTTTCATTTTATGGAGGCCGCAGGAGATCGTTGGTGGCCGATTTCCGGTGGCGTTTATTTCTTACACGCGATTAAGCAAATCCATGGCATGCGTATTATTAAACCTTGCTGGGAAAATAGTTTGTCTACCAAAAGAAAAATTGTGCCTGCGACCCAGAAATTCAAAGGCATTGTAAAAGAGCGTAATCACGCTCAACAACCAATCATAAAATAAAATACAAAGAACTGATAAATATGCAAGATGCTACATGCGTGGTGGAGATATTTACGGATGGTGCCTGCAAGGGAAACCCGGGCGTAGGTGGATGGGGTGCTTTGCTGAAATACCAAGGGAGTACATGGGAATTATTTGGTGGTGAAGCAATGACGACTAATAATCGGATGGAATTGATCGCAGCAATTCGTGCATTGCAGGCGTTAGCATCACTGCCAGTTCCAAGGCAATCTTGCGAAATACAACTCCATACTGATTCTCGGTATGTGCAGAAAGGTATCAGTGAGTGGATACATGCCTGGAAAAATCGGGGTTGGCGTACTGCTGATAGGAAACCAGTCAAAAATGAAGAATTGTGGAGAGAGCTCGATCAATTGTCACAGCAATATCAAATTGAATGGTGTTGGGTGCGGGGGCATGCGGGGCATGATGGAAATGAGCGAGCAGATGAACTGGCTAACCAGGGAGTGGAATCAGTGACCACAAGAAAAGGAAACTCAGGCGAAAGGGTGAGTAATTGATGCGGCAAATTTTTCTTGATACCGAAACAACCGGTTTAGATCCCAAATTGGGCCATCGAATTGTTGAAATAGCCGCTGTTGAAATGTGTAACCGGCAATTGACAGGCCGTCATTTTCATTACTATCTAAATCCCGGGCGAGAAAGCGAAGCAAGTGCGTTGCAAATACATGGTCTGACCACTGAGTTTCTGCAAGATAAGCAAAAATTCCGTGATATTTGTGCGGCATTTCTAGATTTTATTGAAGGTGCAGAGCTTCTTATCCATAATGCGCCTTTTGATGTAGGGTTTCTTGATCATGAATTAGGGTTGATCAGGTTACCGCCACTAAAAAATTACTGTACCGAGATTACTGATACTCTCATTATTGCCAAAGAGATTCACCCCGGTAAGCGCAATAATTTGGATGCGTTGTGCGAGCGTTATCAGATTGATAATTCGAGGCGTACCTTACATGGCGCATTACTGGATGCGGAGCTTCTAGCCGAGGTCTATTTAGCCATGACCAGAGGG
This sequence comes from Nitrosomonas sp. Nm33, assembly GCF_900107265.1. Classification (GTDB taxonomy): domain Bacteria; phylum Pseudomonadota; class Gammaproteobacteria; order Burkholderiales; family Nitrosomonadaceae; genus Nitrosomonas. The sequence continues at coordinate 9,596 of NZ_FNPJ01000030.1, forward strand.
CAAGAAAGTTTGTTAATGGATTTGGATATTGCGCCATTATCGTTTGATACAGCAATCATCGTGGAAAATCTGCATTTGACAGTATTGCCTGCCAATGACAAAGAACTTGAATTGCACGAGCGGCAGCTTGAGAATATCGATAAAGAAAGCAAAGGGAAGTGCTTATGGAAACATGTAGCATTCAGCGCTTAGCTCAAAGGGGGGTGCTCTACATACCATGCTCTACCATGGAATGCTTTTTATAGTTTTCTTTAAAAATTGTTAAGTACCGGCTTTTATTCGCAGAGCCTTAGTTGCAAGCGTTTTACCTAAATCCCAAACTGCAGCAGGACCACGATGTGCATCACGGATAACAGCTTTGGTCGCATCTACTATCCACTTGATATCGGATTCTGTAAGTATGAGTGGTGGAATAAACTTGACAATATTCATGCCATGCCCTGCTACCTGGGACAGAATACGATGCCGGGAAAATAAGGGGACGGTAATCATTTGCGAGAATAATCCCTTGTTAGCCGCTTCTAACATTTTCCAGGACATCCTAAGAGACAGGCTTTGGGGTTCAGTAAATTCTAAGGCAATCATCATGCCTTTTCCTCGAATTTCCTTCAGGCATTCATATTCTCCGACAAGGGGTTGCAGTGCATCGACAATAGCTTGCCCGGATTGAGCAGATTTTTCGATCAGATTTTCTGATTCCAGTACCTCCAGAGTAGCTAATCCAGCGGCCATGGCAAGGTTACTTTTGCCGAAAGTACTGCCATGAACGACAGCGCGGTCCATACGATTGAAAACGCGATCAAAAATCCATTCCTTGCAGACTAGTGCGCCGACAGGAACGAATCCTCCCGATAGCGCTTTTGCCATGCAGAGTATATCTGGTACGACTGACCAGTGTTCTACAGCCCACCATTTACCAGTACGTCCCAGTCCCGTTTGTACTTCATCTGCGATAAATAATGCCTCATAGCGCCGAGTTAGCTCAGCAGCTTGCGGTAAGTAATGATCATCTGGTATCCAGACGCCATGCCCTTGTATCGGCTCGGTTATAAAGGCAGCCACATCTTTCTGGGAGAGCGCTTTTTCCAAAGCGGCAAGATCTCCAAAAGGTACTTCAATAAAGTCTGGCACGAGTGGGCCAAATCCTTGTTTGTAATGGGAATCCCCGGTAGCAGAAAGTGAGCCAAGACTAAGGCCATGATACCCTCCCCGGCAGTAAACAATTTTGGATTTACCTGTAGCATAACGGCTGAATTTGATCGCTGCTTCGACTGTTTCTGTTCCAGAGTTAGCAAAGAAAACACGCTCCAGACCTTCTGGACTAATGGCTACCAGCTTTTCTGCTAACATACCAGACAACAAGGAGACATCCAGTTGCACCAAATTGGGAAGATCTGCACTGAGTACATCTTTAAGTACTTGGGTGATTTGCGGATGATTGCGCCCTAATGCGAATACTCCGAAGCCGCTTAGTAAATCAAGATAGCGATTGCCTTGATCGTCAAAAAGATAAGCTCCTTCAGCCTTTACATAATGACGATCAAAGCCTATTGTTTTTAACACCTTCACCATCTGACTGTTAAGATACAGATCGTGTAAGGTGAAATTTTCTCTGCCCCGTTGCCGAATGAGTTCCTGAATATTCATAAACCAAGTTCCGTGACAGAATTGCATGCAAAAAGTTGAAAAAACATGTTTGAATCTTATGGAGTCAAAGAGGCTTTTAGTTTAGAGATCTTATCGTGGATGCTTAAATCAAGGGTGGGTATGATGGAAAAAAAACACACTATGAATGTATCTGATACTCAGATAATAAAATTTAGGAAAATACGAGGTTTAAAATAGTTAGTTTATTCTGAACAATCAAAAGCGTTTTCTTTTGAGGGTCATGACATTATCCTTGTCTAGTTATGAAGCTGTCAATATTAAAGTGCTATAAAGTAAAATGTAAACATTAAGCAGTTGAATTGGTTGTACCAGCTAATTTGGTTAATCATAACATCTTGTCTTAAGCGCTCTTTTTCAGAATCTGTATATATTTTTTGTTAGAATAGCCCTTTATTTTGATTTGTTAATTTTGTGGAGTATTTAATGGCTTTTGAAAGAACGTTGTCGATTATTAAACCGGACGCAGTAGCAAAAAATGTTATTGGCCAGATTTATTCGAGATTTGAACAGGCGGGGTTAAAAGTTATAGCTGCACGTATGACACATTTGTCCAGAATGGAGGCTGAAACTTTCTATGCAGTTCATCGTGGGCGTCCTTTTTTTAATGATCTGGTGGAATTTATGACTTCTGGACCTGTCATGGTTCAGGTACTTGAAGGAGAAAACGCTATCAGCAAAAATCGAGAATTGATGGGAGCAACAGATCCCCAAAAAGCTGAGAAAGGGACTATTCGTGCTGATTTCGCGGAAAATATCGATGCGAATGCAGTACATGGCTCGGATGCAGCCGAGACGGCGGCAGTGGAAATTGCCTGTTTTTTCCCTACATTGGATATTTATTCACGCTAAAAATAGTTTGCAGCGATGGTTGCTTGCGTATGAATATGGCTATTAATTTACTTGATTTGGATTCAGCTGGTCTCACGCGTTTCTGCATAGATATTGGAGAAAAACCATATCGTGCGAAACAATTGTTGCGTTGGATACATCAACTAGGCATGTCAGATTTTTCTGAAATGAGTGATCTGGCAAAAGCATTCCGGGAGAAACTCGCTGCTCTCGCCATTATTCAATCGCCTGAGGTTATTAGTGACCATATTGCTGCAGATGGTACTCGTAAATGGTTGTTGTCAACGGGTGCTGGAAATGCTGTGGAGATGGTTTTCATTCCTGAAGTTAATCGTGGCACACTGTGCATTTCCAGTCAGGTGGGGTGCGCCCTCGCATGCAGTTTCTGTTCAACGGGCAGGCAGGGGTTTAATCGTAATTTGACAGTTGCAGAAATCATTGGTCAGTTGTGGTGGGCAAACAAGATGCTCAAAACTGAAAAAGCTCATGAAGCTTGTTTTGTCTCAGAAAGTTCTATCCATGGTAGGGCGCACGATCAGAAAAAAGATGCTGGCCGGGCCATCAGCAATGTCGTGCTGATGGGTATGGGTGAGCCGCTGGCTAATTTTGAGAATGTCGTAACTGCGCTGGACTTGATGCTGGATGATAACACTTATGGCTTATCCAGGCGAAAAGTAACTGTCAGTACTTCCGGCCTGGTGCCTGCGATGGATCGGTTGCGCGAGCGCTGTCCCGTTGCGTTGGCAGTTTCTTTGCATGCACCGAATGATCCCTTGCGCGATCAGTTGGTACCGATTAATAAGAAATATCCAATCAAAATGTTGTTGGCTGCATGTGAGCGTTATCTCCAAGCTGCGCCTAGAGATTTCATTACATTCGAATATGTCATGCTTGACGGTGTAAATGACAGTATTGAACATGCTCATGAGTTAGTGCATCTGGTGAAAAAAATTCCTTGTAAATTGAATTTAATTCCGTTTAATTCATTTATTGGATCAGGTTATAAGCGCTCCTCATTAGAAACGATACGAATTTTTCGTGATGTGTTGATGCAAGCAGGGATCGTTACGACAGTGCGTAAAACACGAGGTGACGATATCGATGCGGCTTGCGGCCAATTGGCTGGTCAGGTGCTGGATAAAACCCGACGAGCAAGTCGCAGTATCACGAAGGTAGCTGGATGAAAAAGGCGCTGGCCGGTTTACTAGGAATGTTTGTTGGGGTGGTCACAGGATGTACTCAGCTATCTGTTAAAGAGATGGGGCAGGCTTCAGAAGAAACAAGAAAGAGAGCTCAACAAAGCGCAAAAATTCATACAGAACTCGCTGGGCAATATTACAATCGTAATCAGTATAGAGTAGCCATAGAGGAAGCTGAAATTGCATTGCGAGCAAACCCGGATTATGCACCTGCTTATAATGTACTTGGGTTGGTGTATATGAATTTGCGCGAAAATGGACGTGCGCGCTGGAATTTTGAGCGTGCACTTAAAATAGCTCCGAGCGATTCTGACGTACACAATAATTTTGGTTGGTTTCTTTGCCAGCGCCATCCTGAAGAGATGGATCTGGCGGTGGATCATTTTATGAGCGCAATAAGAAATCCACTTTACGAAATGCCTGAAAAAACATATTCGAATGCAGGAATTTGTGTGCTTAAACGTGATGAATTTGCACGAGCTAAAGCGTTCTTTCAAAAAGCCCTGGTAATTCGTCCCAACTATCCACTGGCAGTACTTGGGTTAATCGAGATTGATTTCAAGCGTGGTGATCTCAAAACAGCTAAATCAAACATTATTTCTTATATGCAAACTTATCCACTTACGTCGGAAAGTTTATGGTTGGCCATTCAAATTGAACATGCAATTGGAGATCACCAGGCTGAGGCGAGTTATGCTTTTCAGTTACAAAGGCGTTTTCCTGATTCCAATGAGGCGATAGCCCTGCGGGAAGGCAGATTAAATCATGAATAATAGTGATGAAGAGAAGCAAAAAGTATTTGATACTAGCCTGGAAGAGATCATTTCTTCTGATGGCGGTATTCGCCAAAGTATACCCGCTCAGCTTGATGCGCGTGAAAGTGGGATAGATGCGCCTAATAAGAAGTTTGCTGATCACGGAACAAATTCAGGAGAAAAGTTTAATACAGTAACTGGATGCGGGCAGTTATTACGCGTTGAAAGACTAAAACGCGGTTTGAGTGTGGGGGAGGTGGCGAGGCGATTACGATTGTCAGTGCAACAAATCAATGCGATAGAGGAAGAAGATTATAGTAAATTTCCTTCCAGCACATTTCTTCGGGGTTTCATTCGAAATTATGGTAACTTGCTCCAACTTGATACGAATTCGTTGCTTCGTTTATTAATTCAATCTACTCCGGCACTTGCTCATCAAGGTTCTGCAAAGCAGGTAAAAACGATTCCACTGATTCCGTCGAAGCGAGATGGCGGGGGGCGTGGTATATTGTTTCTGACTGTGGTCTTAATTCTGGCTTTGCTAGGTTACGGCGTATATCAGGGTGGAGATTGGGGTCAGAAGGCAGCCATAAAGAATAGTATTGATGCATCTGCTTCATCTGATTCACAAGCTGAAAATGGTCAGATCACAAGGGAATTATTGCTGCCGCAGACACCTTCAGCTCCTTCACGCAGTGTAGATACGTTAGAACCCCCAGGGAAGAGATCCTCGGAAATTGGACTTGCTCCAGTCACGCCTCCTGTGGCTGAGCCTGTTGTGACTGAGGCTGTGGAGAGTAACGAAAAAACACTGCATTTTATTTTTTCCAAAGAGTCATGGGTTGAAATAAGAGACAGCAATAAAAAAGTTATCTTTGTCAAAATGAATGCCAAAGGTACGGAGCAAGTGATAAAAGGGATACCTCCTCTTTATTTGGTGATTGGTAATGCTACTGGCGTTAATCTTACGTACAATAGCAGGTTAATTGATCTAGCTCCCTATACACGAAAAGGCGATAATGTGGCTCGCTTTTCACTGGAATAGTCTCTTATTTTGTTCATCAAATTTTTAGTTCTTTTTCAGGTTTTATAGAAATGTCTCAAAACAATATTTCTTCACCACGACGCAGAAGTATCGGTGTACGCGTAGGTGCCGTTACGATTGGCGGTGATGCACCTGTCATTGTGCAATCGATGACTAATACTGATACAGCGGATGAAGTGGCTACTGCCATACAGGTTGCCCAATTGGCGCGTGCCGGTTCAGAGCTGGTACGGATTACAGTCAATACAGCGGAAGCAGCCAAAGCCGTGCCAGCGATTCGTGCAAGATTGGACGATATGGGCTGTCATGTGCCATTGGTGGGTGATTTTCATTTTAATGGTCACAAATTATTGACAGCTTATCCGGATTGTGCCAAAGCACTAGACAAGTATCGCATCAATCCGGGCAATGTAGGTCATGGCAAGAAGCGTGATGAGCAGTTTGCTACGCTGATCGAGACAGCTTGTAAATATGATAAGCCTGTACGAATTGGCGTAAATTGGGGCAGCTTGGATCCCGAAATGCTGGCACGCATCATGGATGAAAATGCCAAATCGGCTGAACCGATGGATGCTGGTCAAGTGATGCGTAAGGCCCTTATTACTTCTGCGTTGGAGAGCGCGGCTAAAGCGGAAGAGCTTGGACTTCCTCGAGATCACATCGTATTGTCTTGCAAGGTAAGTGGTGTACAAGATTTGATAGCAGTCTATCGCGAGCTGGCGGACCAATGTGATTATGCGTTGCACTTGGGGCTGACAGAAGCGGGAATGGGATCAAAGGGGATCGTTGCATCGACTGCGGCATTGTCAGTGCTGTTGTTTGAAGGTATAGGCGATACTATACGGATATCCCTGACTCCTGAGCCTGGAGGAGATCGTGCACGTGAAGTTATCGTGGCGCAGGAAATCCTTCAGACCATGGGTTTGCGGGCATTTGTTCCACTTGTGGCAGCATGCCCAGGCTGCGGGCGAACGACGAGTACTTATTTTCAGGAGTTAGCTGAAAGTATCCAGGCTTATGTACGAGAGCAAATGGTCAGTTGGCGTGAGCAATACGATGGAGTAGAAAACATGACGCTCGCGGTGATGGGGTGTGTGGTCAATGGCCCGGGAGAGAGCAAGCATGCCAATATAGGTATTAGCTTACCTGGCTCAGGAGAAAATCCAGTGGCACCCGTTTTTGTGGATGGGCAAAAAACGGTTACTCTGAAAGGAGATAACATCGCAGGTGAGTTTCGTCGCATCGTTGATGAATATGTGCGCACCAAATACCCAAAAAAATCAATTCATGTCTAATATGATTCAGGCTATTCGGGGGATGAACGATATCCTGCCGGAGGAAACGCATCGTTGGGAGTTTTTCGAGGATACCGTACGCGCTTGGCTGGCAAGCTATGGTTACCGTAATATTCGTACTCCCATCGTTGAACAAACTGATTTATTCATACGTTCGATTGGTGCAGTGACTGATATTGTCGAAAAAGAGATGTACACGTTTGAGGACCATCTTAATGGAGACAGCCTGACATTGCGGCCAGAAGGAACCGCTGCCTGTGTGCGAGCGGTGCTTGAGCATAATCTGCTTTATGCAGGACCACAGAGATTGTATTACTATGGGCCGATGTTTCGTCATGAACGCCCACAAAAAGGGCGTTACCGGCAATTTCATCAAGTTGGCGTAGAGGCACTTGGCTATTCAGACGCTGATATTGATGCAGAGCTGATTATTATGGGTGCACGACTTTGGCGTCAGTTGGGTATTTCAGGTGTACGTCTGGAAATTAGTACGCTTGGAAGTACCGAATCGCGTGCCATTTATCGATCGAGGCTTATTAAGTATTTTGAGCGGCATCAGGATGAGCTGGATGAAGATGCTCGCAGGCGCTTGCATAGCAATCCACTACGCATTCTCGATAGTAAAAATCCGCTTATGCGTGAAATTCTGACTGGAGCACCCCGGTTATTGGATGATCTGGATGAGGATTCACTTCAACATTTTGAAGCGTTGCAACACCTGTTACATGAGCAAGGTATTGATTTTGAGATAAATCCCCGCCTGGTGAGGGGATTGGACTATTACAATCGTACTGTATTCGAGTGGGTAACCGATAAGCTTGGCGCCCAAGGGACAATATGCGCCGGAGGGCGTTATGATGGCCTAATCGCGCAAATGGGTGGTAAGCCGGCACCTGCCTGTGGGTTTGCAATGGGGATTGAACGAATTCTTACTTTGATGAGCGAAAGTGAAATTCAAATTCCAAGCCCCACTGTAGATATTTATGTTGTTCATCAAGGAGAGATCGCAGCGGGTTTTGCCTGGAAAGCAGCAGAATGGTTTCGGAATGAAGGATTAAATGCCATTTTGCATTGCAGTGGTGGGAGTTTCAAATCACAAATGAAAAAGGCAGATGTCAGTGGTGCTCGTTTTGCCGTCATTATTGGTGATGATGAAGCAAAAGAAGGAGAAGTGAGTATCAAACCATTGCGTGAGGCAACTGAGCAGGTGAGAGTGGGGTTAGTGGAAGCCGGTCCGCTACTCAAACGAATTTAATCGTTAATTATCTAGACAGACAAAGAAAAATGACAGCTTATAATCTGGAAGAACAGGAAAAAATAGATGGGCTAAAATCTTGGTGGGCGACGCATGGTAACACAGTGATTATCATGGTGACGACCGTTATTGCCGCGATAGTCGGGACGCAGGCATGGAACTATTATCAAAAACAGCAAACGCAGCAGGCTGCTGATTTATTTGCTGTCTTGCAACAGCAAGTTGAGAAGGGTAGTGATCCTGGAAAGATTAATGACGCCGCACATTTGTTGACAGAAGGCTTTCCTGCCAGCGGGTATGCCTCACGCGCAGCACTCATTGCTGCACAGGCAAATGTAAATGCTGGTGATAGTCAAACAGCTAAAAGTAAACTGCAATGGGTTCTCGATATGAGTAAGGAGCCAGAGCTAAAGGATATTGCGCGCTTGCGCCTAGCTGGCATCTTGTTGGATGAGAAAAAATATGAAGAGGCTTTGAGTTTGCTGAATGCTCAGCATGGGAAATCTTTTGATGGGCTTTATGCTGATTTGAAAGGGGATATCCTGGCTGCGTCTGGAAAAATAACAGAAGCACGCATTGCTTATCAACAAGCAATCGATAAATTGAGTGGTGGGAGAAGCGTCTATCAGAACATTGTTCAGATGAAGCTGGATGCTTTGAGAGAGAACAAGCAGTAAATATTCGTCAATTTGCGTGTGGAGTATCTTTTGTTGCTTAGAGCAGGCACTTCTTTTTTACGACGCTTCGTATTATTTGCGGTATTGGTCTTACTGACTGGATGCGCAAGTATGGGTGATTTGGGTATCGGTAATATTGGTGATCTGGGTATCAGTAATTTGGTTGATCTGCTGAGTAATAAAGATGAAAACGAAGTCGATAAGGAAGAAATTGCAGCATTAAAAGCAGTGCCTGAGATACCGCTATTATGGAAGCACAGTCTGAATAAGAGCAAGATAGCGGTATTTTCTCCCATTTATGAGAATGGTGCAGTCTATGCCGCTGATGCAAAAGGATCCCTGGTTCGCCTTGATCCTGCTAATGGAAAAGAGACTTTGCAGATAGAGACTGAGCATAAATTGTCAGGGGGAGTGGGTGCTGGTCAGGGAACAATTCTGGTTGGAACGTTTAATGGCGAGGTGCTTGCGTTTGACGAAATAGGTCATGAGCGCTGGAAAACGCGTGTGACCAGTGAAGTATTAAGTCAACCACAGATCGATAGCGGTATGGTCATTGTACGAAGCGCAGATGGTAGGATTTTTGGATTAGATGCTATTGATGGTAGTCGCAAATGGATTTATCAAGGACCTACTCCTGCGTTGACAATGAGAAATTTTGCCGGTGTATTAATTTCTCGCGGAGCTATATTTGCTGGATTAACCGGCGGCAAACTAGTGGCAATGAGTTTGTCGAATGGTAATGTAGGCTGGGAGGCGACTGTTTCGCAACCACGAGGGGTAACAGAGCTGGAACGTATGACGGATATCGCTGGTCTACCTGTTATTGATGATCAACAAGTTTGTGCTGTGGCCTATCATGGTCGTATCGGTTGCTTTGAAATCAACGATGGTAATCAGATTTGGGCGAGAGACGCTTCTAGCAATGCTGGCCTTGCCATGGATAACAATAATGTCTATGTCAGTGAAGATAGTGGTGCGGTCGTGGCTTATGATAAAAGAAGTGGAGCCATGATGTGGAAGCAGGCTAAACTGGGTAGCCGTAAATTATCTGCACCCTTGCTTGTTCGTGGTGCGCTCTTAGCAGTAGGTGATGCTGAAGGTAATGTCTCTTTACTTAGGCGGCATGACGGTAGCTTGGCTGCACGAGCTTCCACGGATGGCGGCGCGATTTTGAACCGTCCGGAATATATTCCTGATGGTTTTGTCGTGCAAACTTCAAACGGCGGGATTTATGCTTTTGCTGTGCAGTAACGGTTGTTCATAATACATTTTTTATACTTTTCACAATAAATTTCAAAATGCTTTTACCCATTGTGGGAGAAAGCATGCATCTTTTCAGTCATTATCATTTCCTGCAATCATGAAACCTACGCTTGTGCTGGTTGGGCGTCCCAATGTCGGTAAATCAACACTCTTTAATCGTCTCACACGGAGCCGTGATGCCATCGTGGCAGATATTCCAGGATTGACGCGTGATCGACATTATGGTCACGGCAAGATAGGCGATAAACCTTATATTGTCGTGGATACGGGTGGTTTTGAACCTGTTGTGAAGTCGGGTGTTTTGCATGCGATGGCCAGGCAGACACTCCAGGCAGTGGATGAGGCGGATGTTGTTTTATTTGTGGCTGATGGGCGGCAAGGATTGATGCCACATGACAAAATTATTGCTGAACATCTGCGGCAAACTGGCCGCAAAATTCTGCTAGTCGTAAATAAAACTGAGGGCATGCGAACAGCCATCGTCACTTCGGAATTTTATGAGCTGGGTTTGGGAGAACCCTGTGCGATTTCAGCTATTCATGGCGATCATGTGGGCGAGCTCATTGAGCTGGCTTTAGCTGGCTTTTTTCCTCAGCAAGAAGAAATTGAGGAGAGAACGGAAAAATATCCCAAAATTGCTATTGTCGGACGACCCAATGTAGGCAAGTCAACACTGATCAATACGCTGCTGGGTGAAGAACGTGTCATTGCCTTTGATCAACCGGGTACGACCCGGGACAGTATTTATATTGATTTTGAGTACCATCAGCACCATTACACTTTAATCGATACAGCAGGCTTGCGTCGTCGTGGCAAGGTATTCGAGACGATAGAGAAATTTTCAGTCATCAAAACGCTGCAAGCAATTGAGGATGCAAATGTGGTGGTTCTGGTTCTTGATGCAAGAAATGATATTTCTGATCAGGATGCGCATATTGCTGGATTTATCCTGGAAACGGGAAGAGCATTGGTCATCGCTATTAACAAGTGGGATGGTCTGGATGAGTATCAACGAGATGCTGTCAAGCAAGAGATTGCACGAAGGTTTGCGTTTCTTGATTATGCTAAATATCACTATATCTCTGCGTTACATGGAAGTGGCATAAGAGGACTGTTTCCATCGATTGATGCCGCTTATGCCGCCGCAATGGCTGATCTGCCAACACCTAAACTGACACGCGCTTTACTGGTGGCTGTGGCAAAACAATCGCCTCCTCGGGGAGGGATGTCTCGTCCCAAATTGCGCTATGCTCATCAAGGAGGATCCAATCCTCCCTTGATCATTGTTCATGGCAGCATGCTGGATCATGTGCCAGAAACTTATCGCCGTTATCTGGAAAATACATTTCGTGCAACTTTCCGGCTGGAAGGTACGCCGTTACGAATAGAATTTAGGACGGGCTACAATCCTTACGCTAATAAAAAACCTGCACCACTGACTGAAGAAGAAGCCAGGCGAGCACATAGCCGGCGACGCCGCAACAGAAAAAAATATGGTCGATGAGATTCATTTGTATTAGAAAGATCGGAATGTATGAATCAAAGGCCAGTCGTTTGTTTCAGAGTCCAGTCACGCAGTGTGACATAATCTGTTTTTCCGGTGCCTAGGAAAGGTATTTCATCAACAGTTAAAATAGTTTTGGGAATATTCAATTCTCCAATGCCTTGTTTTTGGACATAGTCAATCAGTTCGTTTCGGTTGGCAGAGGGATTGGTGGTAATGAGGACCAACTGCTCACCTTTTTTGGCATCTGGAATCTGCACAACGGCATGGGTATAAGCAGGCCATAGTTTATGGACGTATTCTTCTACCGCAGTCAAGGAAACCATTTCACCGCCGATTTTGGCAAAGCGCTTGGCACGACCTTTAATAAAGAGATAGCCTTCCTCATCCATTTCGACGATGTCACCTGTGTCATACCAGCCGTTAACTGGTGGCATAACCTGCCCAGGTGAATCGATCAGGTAATAGCCTTTCATGACATTAGGACCGGAAATCAGTAATTTACCGCCATTTTCAATACCAGGAATTTTTTCCAATTGATAGCTAACGCCCGGCATCAACCGGCCTACCGATCCTGGCCGATGGTGCATAGGAGTATTGATACTCAAGATGGGCGCCGTTTCGGTTGCACCATACCCTTCGAGAATGCGGATACCAAAATTTTCTAACCATGTACTGCGCGTGCTTTTCCTTAATTTTTCTGCACCTGCGAATACATATCGGAGACTGCAAAAATCATAAGGATTAGCATAATGTGCATAACCAGCCAGGAAGGTATCAGTACCAAATAGAAGAGTGGCATTGGTATCGTACACCAATTCAGGAATAGCTCGATAATGCAGCGGCGAGGGATAAAAAAATGTTTTTATTCCGGATAAAACAGGTAACAGCACACCGCCTGTCAGACCAAAGGAATGAAAAATCGGCAAAGCACTGAATACACTATCCGTTGGGGCAAAATCAATAACGGATGACACCTGAAAGCGGTTAGCTTGTAAATTGATGTGACTGAGCACTACGCCTTTAGGCGCGCCTTCAGAGCCAGAAGTAAATAGTACTACCGCAGGCGCAGCGGCATCGTGTGAAGGGTTAGTAAAGTGATAAGAAAGCCGCGGAATCCTCCCGGCTAATAATCCCGTCAACTTGTTCCACCAGTGAAGGCGTTTGCGGATATCTTCCAAATAAAGTATTGCGATATGTTGCGCTTGTAATCCATCGATTATTTCGGTGAGTTTTCCAACTTCGATGAACTGCCTGGAAGTGAGGACTGATTTGATTTGTGCTAGCTGACACGCCTCCATCAGATTCTTTTTGCTGACGGAGAAATTTAACATGGCGGGGATGCGACCAAAAGCTTGTAAGGCAAAAAAACTGATCAGTGTGCTGGTCATATTAGGCAATAACATCCCTACATTTTCTCCTGCTCGGGTAAGCTTGCGCAGATCGTTTCCCAGAATAAAACTGCCGGTGATCAATTGAGCGTAACTTATTGGTCTGCGTTCAGTATCTTCAGCAATGATATGTTTTTTGCCATGGGTGGCGGTTGCATCCAATAGGGACTGAAATAAGGTTTGCTTGAGCTCATTGCTTTGAAGCATCATACTTGTCATGATGTCGTAGAGCTTGATCGCAGCAAGACGTTTTCGTTGCTTTCCCTGGATTTGCGATGGAAGATCAAATGATTCAGGCGGCATGCAGGTAAGAGTGATTTTGGGAAACCACCGAATCCGGATTTTGCCTTTCAGTCGGGAGAACGGAGTGTATTGCGCACCTGAAATACTGATCGGGAGAAGCAGTGCACCTGATTTGTCGGCAATGATGACGAGGTCTTCACATACTTTCATGAGTAATCCGGTTAGTGTTAGTCTGCCTTCAGGAAAAATGACAACTTTCTGACCACTTCTTACTTTATCAATCAATAACTGAGTAGAGTTCGGATTAGCAGGATCAATTGTGATAGTGTCAGCCAGAAATAAAAATGGCCTGATCCACCAACGCCGTACTATGTGCGTATTGATGGCAAAACACAGTTGCTCGGGGAGGCTAATGCTTAGCAGAAGAGCATCCAGGAAAGAGAGATGATTGGCAATGATAATCGTTTTTTTTTCCGCTTTTGGGTAGTTTTCCAGCCCTTTGACTTCCAGGTGGTAGCAAGTATGAAAAACCCACTGCAGAATGGATCTGATCAAAGTTTGCGGCAATAGACTGGAAAGGTAGATCGTCATGATAAGACCACTCAGAATCGCGATGGTAAGAAAAACTTCTGTTACAGTGAAATCGCTAGCCTGCATCAAACTGAGAGCCATGGCTGATGCCACTATGAATAATGCATTCATGATGTTATTACCAGCAATGATACGTGAGCGATGAGACGCTTCTGAGCAGCGCTGAACAAGAGCATAAAGTGGAACAACATAGATGCCACCACAAATGGCAATAGCCAGCAGATCCAGCAAAATACGCCAATGTGCAAATGAAGCCAGAAAGGCGATTGCGCCGATCAGTTCACCTTCTGCTGCTGGCAGGATGCTTTTGCTGGCAAAAAACAGGTCTACTGTAAAGATGGTCATGCCCAGAATAGCCAGTGGAGTATAGAGCGCCGCAATTTCACTTTTTAGCAACTTATTGCAAAGCAATGAGCCGAGGCCGATGCCAATGGAAAAAAATATCAGCAACAAGGCGGTAACTTGTTCATTGCCACCCATAGTCTCTTTCGCAAAAAGGGGAAACTGAGATAAAAAGGCTGTCCCAAACAGCCAGAACCATGAGATACCCAGTATGGAGCGGAATACAACCGTGTTCTGACCTATATGTTGAAGGAGGGCGCGAGTCTCATACAATAAGTTGTAACCAACTTTAATTTGGGGTGATGCTGGAAGGGTTGAGGGAATAAATAGGCTGAATAACCAACCAGCGAGCGCAGTGATGATGATCAATGCTGCCATGATGGTAATGCCATTCTCAGCCAGAATGAGCAGACTCCCTAGTGTTGTGCCAAGTAATAAAGATAAAAATGTGCCTGCTTCAATGAGAGCATTACCGCCAATCAATTCATTATCTTTGAGGTGATCGGGCAGAATGCCATATTTGAGTGGTCCAAAAAATGCTGACTGGGCTCCCGTTAAAAAAAGGATGCCCAGCATAAAAACTACATTTCCTAGAAAGAAGCCGGCTGCTGCACTACTCATTAGCAGGATTTCTATGAGTTTGATGATTCTGATCAGCTTTGCTTTGTCCCACTTGTCTGCAAGCTGACCGGCAGTAGCAGAAAAAAGAAAAAAAGGCAGGATAAAGATGCCGGCTGCAAGAGCTACCATGTGTGGGCTAAAGCCAGCATTATCCATCGTTGTATAAGTAATCAGGATGATTAGCGCATTTTTGCAAACATTCTCATTCAATGCGCCCAGAAACTGGGTGAGAAAAAGGGGCAGAAAGCGTCTGATGGTAAGCAGGTGCCATTGATTCTGATGCATAGAAATACGCCTGTTAATAATGAGGGAGATTAATCGATCGTAGTTTCTCACAACATTATCTGTCTTGAAACTTAGGAAAAAGTAGGCGTGTTTGTGGTTAAAACACCTATTTTTGACTTAAACCTAAAAGCGGTTTTCAGGTTAAAAGATAATTTGTAATAACCTACTTTGGTAATAGAGTGCTATTTTTTTGTTTCGGTTTTATCTCTATTTCAAACTTTTTATTTTTTATTTTTTATCAATCTGTTAATTGATCAGAATGTTCCATTTTCTCAAATAATTTATAAATTTATTGACCTGGTACAATAGGTCAGCCATAATCTACCGCTTGCTACAACAGGTAGTATAGTAGGGCAACGAAGCTGCCCTTATTGCCCTTATCCTTAACTAACAACAAAAAATAAAAGAGTGACCAGTGCTTACAGCCGACAGTGAAAATTTAAGCCCAGCGCTGCAAAAGGATTTTTCTGAGATTCCCTCAGCGATGGGTTTGCTGCAATACGCACAATACAAAGTGATTCGCCGTAATGGTGCGGTGGTTGCTTTTGAGCCCAGCAAGATTTCTGTTGCCATGACCAAAGCTTTTATCGCGGTGGAAGGCGGGCAGGGGGCTGCGTCTGCGCGGGTGCGTGAAGTGGTGGCACGGTTGACTCAGGATGTAGTGGGTGCACTGACACGACGCCAGCCTGAAGGGGGCACGTTTCATATTGAGGATATTCAAGATCAAGTTGAACTGGCGCTGATGCGTTCGGGCGAACATGATGTGGCGCGTTCTTATGTGCTGTATCGTGAGGAGCGCGCGCGTGAACGAGCAAAACAGCAAGAAAAGCTGGCTGCGGAGAAACAGGCTCCAGTTTTGCATGTATTGGAAAATGGTCGCAGGATTCCTCTCGATATTGCGCGACTGACAGCGCTGGTAGAAGCAACTTGTGCGGATCTCGGTGAGGCAGTAGATAGCACATTGATCCTTAAATCAACGCTAAGGGATTTATATGATGGCGTGCCAGCAGAAGAAGTCAGAAAGTCGCTCATTTTGTCGGCACGTTCCTTGATAGAAAAAGATCCCGCTTATAGTTACGTTACGGCGAGGTTGCTATTACACACGATCCGCTTTGAGGTGCTAGGAGAGGATGTCGCACAAAACGAGATGAAAACTCGTTACGCCGAATATTTTCCAGGCTTTATCAAACGAGGTATCGAGGCAGGATTGCTGGATGAGCGACTGGCACAATTCGATTTGGCACGTTTGGCAGAAGTGCTGGATGCAGATCGTGATTTGCAGTTTGGCTATCTGGGTTTGCAGACGCTGTATGATCGCTATTTTTTGCATGTCAATGAAAAGCGGATCGAGCTGCCGCAGGCTTTTTTCATGCGGGTAGCCATGGGGCTTGCACTTAATGAGATTGATCGTGAGGTGCGTGCCATCGAGTTCTATCATGTGCTATCAAAATTTGATTTCATGAGCTCGACGCCGACGTTGTTCAATTCGGGTACGTGTCGTCCGCAGCTCTCTTCGTGTTACCTGACTACCGTACCAGATAGTCTGGATAGCATTTATGAAGCCATTAAGGAAAACGCCCTGCTTTCAAAGTTTGCAGGTGGACTGGGTAACGACTGGACTCCGGTGCGGGCGATGGGGGCGCGCATCAAGGGAACCAATGGCAAATCACAAGGTGTAGTTCCTTTTCTCAAAGTAGTCTCTGATACTGCTGTGGCAGTCAATCAAGGCGGCAAACGTAAGGGGGCGGTATGCGCCTATCTGGAATGCTGGCACCTTGATGTCGAGGAGTTTTTGGAGCTTCGTAAGAACACCGGTGATGATCGCCGTCGTACGCATGATATGAATACCGCGATCTGGGTGCCCGATTTGTTCATGAAAAGGGTGATGGAAGGGAGTGACTGGACACTGTTTTCCCCTTCGGATGTGCCAGATCTCCATGACAAGTATGGCAAAGTATTTGAGCAGGCTTATCTTGCTTACGAAAAGAAAGCGATGGAGGGTGAAATTGCCTTGCATAGGAAGATCCCTGCCCAGCAATTATGGCGGAAAATGCTGACTATGCTGTTCGAGACAGGGCATCCGTGGATTACCTTTAAGGATCCATGCAATATACGCTCCCCTCAAAATCATGTCGGTGTGGTGCATAGTTCCAACCTTTGTACTGAAATCACGTTGAATACCAACGAGCAGGAAATTGCTGTCTGCAATCTGGGATCGATCAATTTACTGGCGCACATCAACGATGGCAAGCTCGATATGGATAAACTCAAGCGTACCATTAACACAGCGATGCGTATGCTTGATAATGTGATCGATATCAATTTCTATGCAGTTGCAAAAGCACGTAATGCCAATCTGAGGCATCGACCGGTTGGACTTGGTATCATGGGATTTCAGGATTGTCTGCATAAGCTTGGCATTCCTTATTCTTCTGAAGAAGCGGTAGAGTTTGCAGACCGATCAACGGAGGCCATCGCCTATTATGCTTATTGGTCCTCCACCGAATTAGCAGAAGAGCGCGGC
This sequence comes from Nitrosomonas sp. Nm33, assembly GCF_900107265.1. Taxonomy (GTDB): domain Bacteria; phylum Pseudomonadota; class Gammaproteobacteria; order Burkholderiales; family Nitrosomonadaceae; genus Nitrosomonas. The sequence goes on from NZ_FNPJ01000030.1 coordinate 27,103, forward strand.
TGTTACGCTTCCTATCGTGGCAGTTTGTGGGATCGTGGGATTTTACCTCAGGATTCCCTTGAGCTATTGCGCGAAGAACGTGGTGATTATGTTGAGGTAGATACTTCAGCCACTCTGCAGTGGGATAAGCTTCGTGCACGCATCAAGAAGCATGGCATGAGAAATTCAAATTGCCTGGCGATTGCACCTACTGCGACGATTTCCAATATCGTTGGTATTTCAGCGAGCATCGAGCCTACATATCAGAATCTATACGTTAAATCCAATTTGTCTGGAGAGTTTACGATCGCCAATAAATGGCTGGTCAATGATCTGAAGAAAAGTGATCTTTGGGATGAAGTGATGATTGCTGATCTCAAGTATTACGATGGCGCTATTGGCAGAATAGACAGAATACCTGCAAATATCCGCAACATGTATGCTACTGCTTTCGAAATGGATCCTCGCTGGTTGGTTGAGGCGGCTGCCAGACGGCAGAAATGGATCGATCAAGCGCAATCCCTCAATATCTATATGGGGGGCGTCTCTGGCAAGAAGCTCGATGAGGTTTATAAGCTTGCCTGGTTACGAGGACTCAAGACAACCTACTATTTGCGTTCATTAGGCGCAACGACAGCAGAAAAATCTACAGTACACACCGGTGTACTTAATGCCGTACCAGCCAGTGGCGGCGTAGTTGCAGCAAGCGCTCAGCAGATAACGACGGAAATCAAATATTGTGCAATTGATGATCCTGGATGTGAATCGTGTCAATGATAATGAATGTAGCAGTACAACTATATAAAGGTAAGGAGGAAAGAAAATGTTGACATTTGATGATGAACCACTGCAACCTGAAAGCCTCCCCAAAAAAGGCCTGTTAAGCGGAATATCCGATTCAGTTTTGTATTCCCCTGCTGCAAGCAATACAGCGACAGAACGCCACATTGATCCATCGAATGAAAATTCGATAAAAGATAACCATCGTCGCGTCTCCGTAGAAGATAAGCGCATTATTAATTGCAAGTCAGATGTGAATCAACTGGTTCCGTTCAAGTATAAATGGGCATGGGAAAAATATTTGGCGGCTTGCGCTAATCACTGGATGCCGCAGGAAATCAATATGAGTCGTGATATCGCGCTCTGGAAAGATCCTAATGGATTGACTGAAGATGAGCGCCGTCTGGTCAAGCGCAATCTTGGTTTTTTTGTAACAGCCGACTCATTGGCAGCAAATAATATTGTGCTGGGCACTTATCGTCATATCACTAACCCTGAGTGTCGTCAATATCTTTTGCGCCAGGCTTTCGAGGAAGCCATTCATACCCATGCTTATCAATATATTGTTGAATCACTCGGACTGGATGAAGGTGAAATCTTTAATGCGTATCATGAAATTGAATCGATTCGCGATAAGGATGAATTTTTGATTCCTTTCATCGATACATTGACCGATCCAAAATTTAAAACAGGCACATTAGAAACTGATCAGCAGTTGCTGAAAAGCTTGATTGTATTTGCCTGCATCATGGAAGGGCTGTTTTTCTATGTAGGATTCACGCAAATTCTGGCACTGGGTAGGCAGAATAAAATGACGGGTGCTGCTGAACAATATCAGTATATTTTGCGTGATGAATCCATGCATTGCAATTTTGGCATTGATGTCATCAATCAGATCAAGCTGGAAAACCCCCATCTCTGGACTAAAGCATTCCGCGAGGAAATTAGCACTTTGATGCAGAAAGCAGTAGAGCTTGAATACCGCTATGCAGAAGATACGATGCCCCGTGGTGTATTGGGATTCAATGCATCAATGTTCAAAGAATATTTGCGTTTTATTGCAAACCGTCGATGCCAACAAATTGGCCTTGATATTCTTTTCTCAGATGCAAGTAACCCATTTCCCTGGATGTCGGAAATGATTGATCTAAAGAAAGAAAAGAACTTTTTTGAGACACGCGTCATTGAATATCAGACGGGTGGCGTATTGAGCTGGGATTAGCATTGGCAGCAAATTTACTTTTATTTGCTGGATAGTTCTTTTGAAATTTAAGGCCCTATAAATTAGGGGTTCATTAACAATCTAGGAGTAAGCGCGAAAGCAATGATGTAGCACTTGTCTGCAAGATACAGCTAACTGAGTTATTCGACAGTAATCTCAGGAAATAAGGCTCCGTATCATGCAGGCATGATCAATCTGAATTTTCAGAGATATTGATCGTTTTGAAAATTAAGGATGCAATTACTCATGCTAAGAAAAAGAATCTTATCAAACCTCATATTTATACTCACGACCAATATAATACTGGCTTCCTTATCCATTGCGGCAGAAGCACAGCAAACTTTAGCAAATAATCAAAATACTTCCACCTCTGAAATAAAGCAAGTTTCTGCCCGTTCACATAAGCATTTAGATGATTTATGGGTACGTATACGTAGGGGGTTTACCCTCGCTGATATGCGAAGCCAGGAAGTACGCCATAACGAGAATCATTTTACCCGTCATCAAAAAGATATTGATCATATCGTGGAGCAAAGCAGGCGCTATTTGTTTCATATTGTGGAAGAAGTGGAGCGACGTGGTATGCCAACTGAGATTGCACTTATTCCTATTGTGGAAAGCGCCTTTAATCCGCTGGCTTATTCTAGCCACCATGCTTCAGGTCTTTGGCAGCTTATTCCTTCTACAGGTAAGGCATTCGGTCTTGAACAGAACTGGTGGCATGATGAGCGGCGCGATGTCGTTGCTGCTACACGAGCTGCCTTGGACTATCTGCAGAAGCTTTATAAAATGTTTGGTGATTGGAGGCTGACGCTGGCCGCATACAATTGTGGGGAAGGCGCGCTAAAAAGATCCATAGATGAAAATCATAAAGGAAATGGACGGGTTAATTTCCGTAAACTAGAGTTACCCTCTCAAACCAAAGATCAGGTTGCCAAAATTATCGCGGTAAGAAACATTATTGCTAATCCAGAAAATTTTGGTGTCGAACTTAAACCGCTTCCTAATCGACCTTATTTTGAGCAAGTTGAAATTAATGAACATATTGATGTGAAGCTGGCAGCTGAACTTGCCGATGTGCCAGAAAATGAATTCACCGCACTTAATCCAGCCCATCGTAGACCTATCATCAGAATTGATGATTCACCCCGTGCTCTTTTGTTGCCGGTTAATAAAGTAAAAACCTTCGTAACTAATCTCGAAAATTACGATAAGTCACTTGTTTCTTGGCGAGTTTATCGGATAAAAAAAGCCAAAACTGTTGAAGATTTGTCAAGAAAATACGGGGTCACTGTAACCGAACTTGCAGAGATCAATGGTATTGCCGAAAATGGTACTGTGAGAAAGGGGCAAATTTTATTAGTTCCTCGCGATAAGAAGAAAAGCAGAGGAGATGATTATCTGGCACAAAATAGCGAAAATGATAAGCGTAATGCTTCCTCGTTATTGGATAATCAGATTACCTATGTAGTCAGGAAAGGCGATACGTTATACGATATTGCCAGGCGCTATGGCATCGGTATAAAAGAAATCAAATCATGGAATGGCAATACTGAGCGCCTTTCCATTGGTCAGGAACTTACTCTCAGACTGATTAACTTAAATAAAATTTATTTAACTGAAAATTCTTATGAGTAAAGTTAACTCCAATCAGCTTGTAAGAAATTTTTGCAGAAAGGCTATTGACCAGGCAACGCCAAAACCTGTGATGTCGGTTCCAACGGCACCGAGGCCACCTTTATGATTGCATGCAGAGAGATCCATATGTAGCCAGGGCACCTCGTTGACGAATCGACTGAGGAAGCGGGCTGCCAGGATATGATCAAAATCGCTCTCCAGCGTGCATTGTTTGATATCAGCAATTTTGCTTTCAAGATCAGCTTCGTAATCAGTATCCATAGGAAAAGCACAAATACGCTCACCACTTGATTTTCCAACAGCCAGCGCCTTCTGGATAAGATGCTCGCGATTACTGAAGATACCACTATAACGTGATCCCAGCGCGGTATAAAGACTGCCTGTTAACGTTGCAAAATCAATAATCAAATCAGGTTCTTGTTTTTCTGCCAAGGTCAGCGTGTCAGCAAGTACCAGGCGACCCTCTGCATCAGTATGGATGATTTCTATCGTGGTACCATTTAATGCCGTAATGACATCGTTTTGCTTGTAAGCACGCGGGCTAATATGATTTTGTGCAATAGCCAACCAGCAATCGATGTTAATGGGTAAATCGGCTCGAGTTGCCGCCAATAACACACCTAATGCAACCGCTGAGCCATTCATGTCCTCGTGCATACCATGCATGAAACGCGCAGGTTTTAAATTGTGGCCACCGGTATCGAAGCAAATGCCTTTCCCGACTAGCGCAATGGTTTTATTCGTTTTTTTTCCATTGCTTCGCTGTAAATGTACGATGGCAGCATCTTCGGTATCACTTCCCTGAGCTACCGCAACAAATGCGCCTGCACCCAGTTTGCGAAGTGTCGCTAAGTCATATTCTTCATATTTCCAATTTTCATTATTCGCGAGCTTTTCAATTTGCTCGCGATAAGTTTTAGGTGTTAGTTCATTAGGCGGCAGCCCAGTCAGTCCGCGCGCGAGCAAGTTTCCTTCCGCCTGAGCGCGTAACAGTAAGAAATGGTCAGGGTCTTCGTATCCACACAAAACGATCGACTCGAGAGGTTTTCTCTCAGGCCTAAGTTTACGCACGGGTAAAACTGCACCATTGATCCAAGTGACATAGACTGCTAATTTTGCCAAGAGCTGCTTTTGATGCGCACTGCCATGAACCGATAGGTGAATCTGGGTAGGTCCTTCTTCCAATAGCAATTGCAAAGCCTTGCGAACTATGGTGTGTTGCTCAAAGATAGATTTATTAAAATCCACCATCACCCAGGTACAGAGCGTACCATTTTGCAAATTGGCACAGACGGGTATTTCATTAATCTCACATAATTGCATCTCGCGTCGAAGCAGTAATGCTTTGAGCGCATATTCGCCAGGCAGACTCATTTTGCTAGGTAGTTTTTCTAGCTTGGGAAGAAGAACTAGAATGTGCGTGGCTTTAACAGATTCATCAATCGGTAAGTTATTTTGTAAAAGTGTTGCAAGCATCAGAATTCCTGACAATATAGTTAGCCGTATATTATATCTGCTATCCTAACGATATTTAGCATGGTTTTTTATTACCGCTTCATTTGTTAATTTTTCATGCATCAATATCTTGAACTTGTGCGGCATGTGCTCGAGTACGGCCATCAGAAGTCTGATCGTACCGGTACCGGCACGCTGTCTATTTTTGGCTATCAGATGCGCTTTGATCTGGCACGGGGTTTTCCGCTGGTCACGACCAAGAAGTGTCATTTAAAATCGATTATCCACGAATTGCTATGGTTTCTGCGTGGTGATACCAACATTACCTATCTCAGGGAAAATGGTGTCTCCATTTGGGATGAATGGGCTGATGCAAACGGTGATCTAGGTCCCATCTATGGCCATCAATGGCGCTCCTGGTCAAGCCCGGGGGAGGAGTCAATTGATCAAATCTCACAGGTTATCGAGCAAATCAGGAAAACCCCTGATTCAAGGCGGATGATTGTCTCTGCCTGGAATGTGAATGATCTTGATAAAATGAAGCTGGCACCCTGCCATGTGTTGTTTCAGTTTTATGTCGCAAATGATAAGCTTTCCTGCCAGCTTTATCAGCGCAGCGCGGATATTTTTCTCGGTGTGCCTTTTAATATTGCTTCTTATGCGTTGCTGACCTTGATGATTGCGCAAGTCTGTGATTTAAAGCCAGGTGATTTTGTGCATTCGTTTGGCGATGCGCACCTTTACCTGAATCATCTTGAGCAGGCTCGGGAGCAATTAGGGCGTGAACCAAGAAAGCTGCCAACCATGAGGATCAATCCATTGGTCAGAGATATTTTTGATTTTAATTATGAAGATTTTACGCTGGATAATTACGATCCCCATCCAGCTATTAAAGCCCCGGTGGCAGTATGACATCACGCCGTTTATCCATTCTGGCTGCCATGGCCACTAACCGTGTAATCGGTCGAAATAATGCGCTTCCCTGGCATCTCTCAGCTGATCTCAAGCGCTTCAAAGCGCTTACTATGGGGCAGATCATCATCATGGGACGGAAAACCTATGAATCGATCGGCAGGCCGTTACCAGGGCGTATCAATATCATCATCAGCAGACAGCCAGAATTTTTGATTCCGAACGCGATAGTAACCTGCTCGATTGAAGAAGCATTAGCAGCATGCATGCCTTATCAGGATAGAGAAATCTTCATCATCGGCGGCGCAGATCTTTACCAGCAGACGCTGGCGCATTGCCAGCGCCTTTATCTTACCGAGGTCCAGCAAGATTTCGAAGGAGATGCCTTTTTTCCGGAATTCGATCGTAACGAATGGTATGAATCGTCACGTGAAATCCATAGGTTGGAAGATGGGAGCAGACTGGAATACCATTTCGTGGTGCTCGAGCGCAAAATGGCTTCATAGAATTAGAATTGGGGGTTTGAGTAACTTAATGTTTAATTTTACTACGACCCCAACGACCAAGCTGTGCGGCGCAAACGAAGCGCAGCGTAGTTTGCGTCCGAACGAGCGCCTTGTTAGCGAGCCTTCTAAATTTCTGGCTTGAGCTGACCATCTCTCAATGCCTCAAGTGCATGCAACCTGCCTTCAAACTCATTTTCGCTCAAAAGACCTTTTCTAAATATAGCCAATCACATATAAATTGATTATAATTTGTGAATGACCTATCCAGTATCATTTCGCCGTAAGGTATTATCCGTTCGAGAGAAGGATGG